>JAHYJP010000010.1 GCA_019429055.1 Bacteroidales bacterium | reverse complement strand
TGCCTGTCATGTTGAGTCCTGTATAATCGGCCAGAACAAAGGCAAACAACCATGCAATAATGATGGCAGCAAAAAAGGAGGGAAGAGACATGCCTGATACTGAAAAAACCAGTATGAATTTACTGACAAAGGAATTGTTTTTTATGGCCGAAAAAATTCCAAGTACAACTCCCAGTAACATGGCAAAACTTATGGAAACAAACGCAAGCAGAAGTGTATTGGGAAATGCAACCGCCAGGATCTCGGTAACCGGTCGGTTACTCTGGTAGGAGCGACCCATGTAAGGTGTTTTGGCTACCAGACTTATACCCCCGCCACGAATCAGGGTTGCATAATTGTATTTATTATCATCAAGATAAAAAAAACTTTTTTCATCAGCATGCTTGTGAAACGATACAGGAGAAAGGTCATTTACGTAATTGAGAAAACGAATATGCACTGACCGGTCCAGACCAAGCTCACTGCGAATAGCTTCAACAGAAGAAATATCAGCCCTTTGCCCCAGCATCATCCGGGCAGGGTCGCCGGGCAGGATATTAAAAAGGAAAAAAACCACCACGATAACGCCAAGCATTACCAGCATTCCGTAACCTGTTCTTTTTCCCAGAAACTTTAACACAGCGATTCCAGATTGGTTCTTAAATATTTATTGATTTTCCAGTTCAAGCTTTATCAAGGCAAAAACGGCATAATTGATAATATCATAATAATTGGCATCAATGCCTTCTGATATCCTGGTTTGCCCTTTATTGTCCTCGATCTGTTTGATGCGCAGGAGTTTCATCAGAATAATATCAGCAAGGCTTGAGATGCGCATTTCGCGCCAGGCTTCGCCATAGTCGTGGTTTTTGTCAAGCATCAGTGCTTTAGCCTTGTCGTAATAGTAGTTATATTTCCCGATGGCAGTATCAATATCCATATCGGGCTGATCGGCATGACCCAGTTCCAGTTGCACCAGACCCATTACGGAGTAATTTACAATACCGATGAACTCGGGTTTAATTCCTTCATCGATTTTTTGTTTACCTTTGCCCTGTATGGAGCGAATACGCTGGGCTTTGATGAAAATCTGATCGGTAAGCGAAGAACTTCGCAAAATACGCCAGGCGCTGCCATAATCGTGCATTTTTTTGGTAAAGATATCCATGCAGATCTTTTTGATCTGTTCAAACTGTTCGTTGGTCTTCGCTTCCATTATTCTTTAAAGGGTTTCTGAAATAAATTATTGCAGGTAAAATTTACAATGTTGAAAGATACATTTTTTAAAACAAAATCTACCCTCAATTGCAAGGGCAAAATTATAAATTTATCCACACCCATCGTAATGGGAGTGATCAATATTGGTCCAGATTCTTTTTATGACGGTGGGAAATACCGCAATAAACTGGATTATATAGATCGTGCAGATGAGTTGCTCAACCAGGGTGCTGCTATCCTTGATCTTGGCGCTGCCAGCAGCCGGCCGGGTGCATCAATCATTGATCCTAAGCTGGAAAAACGACGTTTGTTGCCTGCCCTTGAAACCATTCTGAAGAAATTTCCCGATGCAATTATTTCCATTGATACCTATAATGCATCAGTTGCA
This sequence comes from Bacteroidales bacterium, assembly GCA_019429055.1. Taxonomy (GTDB): domain Bacteria; phylum Bacteroidota; class Bacteroidia; order Bacteroidales; family UBA7960; genus SKVR01. The sequence goes on along the minus strand of JAHYJP010000010.1, from coordinate 42,889 downwards.
CAGGAAGCCATAGAAGCCGGTGCCCATATCATTAATGATATTTCTGCCGGAAGTATTGACGAAAAGATGTTTGAAACTGTTGCCCGCCTGCAGGTTCCATATGTAATGATGCATATGAAAGGAACGCCTGAAAATATGCAGGATAACCCGGTTTACCAGGATCCGGTTAAGGAAATTGTTTTTTATTTTGCCCAAAAGACCGATAAACTCAGGCAACTGGGTGTGCATGATATCATTCTTGACCCGGGCTTTGGATTTGGGAAAAGCCTGGAGGATAATTACCGCCTTTTAAACGGGCTCGATTATTTCAGGATCTTTGATTTGCCCCTGCTGGTGGGTTTTTCGCGAAAATCCATGATCAACAAAGTGCTCGGTACCACCCCCGATGATGCACTGAACGGAACAACCGTACTCAATACGATTGCCCTGCAAAAAGGAGTAAAGATTCTAAGGGTACATGATGCGCGGGAGGCTGTAGAGGCCATAAAGCTGGTTGAAAAACTCAGAGAATGCTCCAATAGTTGATTTTCTTTACAAACAGCATTTTATATTTTTATCTTTGCTGATTCAATTGTTAATCTGACAAAATTTATCATACAATGATATTTCCCGGTTTACCGGCTTTTTTACAAATACGCCTGCTGGATGTTATTGACATCTTCCTGGTAGCTGTGCTCATCTATTACCTTTATAAAATTATCAGGGGAACGGGTGCTGTGAATATTTTCCTGGGAATCATTTCCATTTATATCATATGGTGGTTTGTCCGCTTTTTTGAGATGGAGTTGCTTACCGAGATCCTGGGGCAGTTTATCAGTGTGGGTGTATTGGCACTGATTGTGGTTTTTCAGCCCGAAATCAGGAAGTTTCTGTTAATTCTGGGTATGCGGAGCTTTCTGGGCCAAAGAACCCGCAATTTCTTTGGTCGTTTCTGGCAAACCAGTGAGGAAAACCGACTGAATATCAATGAAATTGTTACTGCCTGCGAACACCTGGCCGGCACCAGAACCGGTGCTTTAATAGTCATTACCAAAGAAAATAATCTTGATTTTTTTGTAGAAACCGGCCAGTTATTGGATGCGGTTATTTCACGACCCATGCTGGAAAGTATTTTTTACAAGAACAGCCCCTTGCATGATGGCGCAATAATAATTACCAAAAACCGGATACGTGCTGCCAGGTGTGTGTTACCTGTGTCTGACAGTAATATGTTTCCATCGTATCTGGGTTTAAGACACCGTGCAGCCCTTGGTATAAGCGAGCAATCAGATGCCTTAGCCATAGTGGTGAGTGAACAAACGGGGCGCATTTCAATAGTAAAAGATGCTATACTCAAACGAAATATCAAACCTGTTGAACTCAAGGAAATGCTTGCCAGAGAATTTTCAAGCGATTATGAGAAGAAGAATGAAGAATGAAGAATGAAGAATAAGTAGTATTACGAATCCTTAAATTTAAACTAAAATGATTTTATTAGCAGATAGTGGAAGTACAAAAACCGACTGGTTGTTGCTCAAGGATGGGAAAGAACATCTCAGATTTCAGACCATGGGCTTTAATCCTTATTTTGTTGATACCAGCCTGGTATATGATACCCTGATAAAGGAGTTTACCGAAAAATTTGACCTTTCTCTGGTAAAAGAGGTTCATTTTTACGGTGCCGGCTGCAGTTCAGATTCCAAGCAGGCAGTAATTAATAATGCCCTGAAGCAATTGTTTCCGAAGGCTGAAACCACTGTTGATCATGACCTGCTGGGTGCAGCACGTGCTTTGCACGGTCGCAAAAGAGGCATTGCAGGGATACTGGGCACAGGTTCCAATGCTTGCCTGTACGACGGTAAAGATGTGGTTGAAACAATTTTCTCCGTAGGCTATATGTTCGGAGATGAAGGCAGCGGAGCAACCCTGGGAAGGATATTCCTTTCGTTATATCTTAAAAACAAGGTGCCTGCAGAAATTGCAGAAGCATTTCAGAAGTCTTACACTTATACCCCGGAAGATATTCTTACCCATGTTTATAAAAAACCCAACCCCAATACTTTTCTGGCTAAATTTGCCAAATTTCTCAAGCAGCAAATCCATCATCCATTCATTGAAAATATCGTTGTAAACTCTTTCGATGATTATTTCCGTGAGCAGGTGAGCAATTATACCGGTTACAAAGAGGTTCCTTTCTCATGTGTAGGATCAGTTGCACATAATTTTCATGAGCAACTGAAAAAAGCCGCCGACAGACATGGCATTACAATGGGTCGTACGCTGGTTTTACCCATGGAGGGCCTGGTTGAATTTCATCTAACTAAGTAAGGTCAGGATTTAAGATTAGTGCAGCAGGGGACTGATTTTTCAGTCCCTTTCTTTTTGAATGTAGCTCAATATCCGATTCTGCTCATCCGGTAAAAACCACATGGCATCGTCGTATTTTTTAAACCAGGTAAGTTGTCTTTTGGCATAACGCCGGGTATTTGTGCTGATTTTTTCAATGGCAGTGATCAGTGAGTACTGGTTCTGCATCCATGCAAAAAGCTCTTTATAACCCACAGTATTCATGGCGTTCAGATGGCGTACCGGGAAAAACCTAATGGCTTCTTCAATCAATCCTTCCTGAACCATAAGCCGGGTGCGCGTTTGAATTCTTTCATTGAGTTCGGGCCGTGGACGATTAAGGATGATCTTTTTGATACGGAAAGGTCTTTGAATACTGGTTTTTTTTCTCAGGTCAGAAAACTTCTCACCTGTTGAGAGAAATACTTCGAGCCCGCGCATCATACGGTTGGGATTGGATTTATCCACTTCTTTGAAATACTCCGGATCTGCCTGCTGAAGAAGAGTCTGCAACCCCTCAAGTCCTTCATCTCTGTAAATGTTTTTAACTTTGTTTCTCACATCGGGCCCGGCATCGGGCATGGCATCAATTCCACGGCACAAGGTGTCAATATAAAGTCCTGATCCGCCGGTGAGTATGGCAAAGTCGGATTCCGCAAAAATTTCATCCAAAGCAGCAAGAGCCTGTTGTTCAAAAAGGCTTACGTTGTAATAATCGAAGATGGATAAATGTCCTGTGAGATAGTGTTTTGCCCTGGCCAGTTCAGTGGAAGTCGGAGCTGCTGTTCCAATTTTCAGTTCTTTGTAAAACTGCCGGGCATCGGCTGAAACAATGCCGGTATTCAGTTTTTCGGCAATTTTTATACTGGTTTCAGTTTTCCCGACGGCGGTAGGTCCGGTAATAACAACCAGCAGTTTATCTTTATAATTTATCCTCATCAAAATCCTGGGACTCGTCAATAGCTTCATTGTAGAAACTGCTATCGTCAAATTCTTCCATATCTTCTTCACCATAAGTTTCTTCAGAATCGAGTGTGATTTCCTGATCATCTGATGTCATTTCGGTTTCTTCATCAAAATCAAGTTCATCTTCATCGTCAATTCCGGGCAGCGGACGGGGTTTCCGGCTTATTTCAACCGGCACTCCGCCTTCGGAGTTAACCACTCTGGGGTAGTCAGCGCCTTTATCTTTAGAAACAATTTTTGATAATTCAATGTAGAAGGTCCATCCTTTGCTCAGGTCATAGATAAAAAGGAATCGCTGGTGCGGATCATCGATAAACTCATTCAGCGGGCATTTGTCCATCTGAAGTTTACGTTCCTTCATGGTAGTTTCTTCATCGAAATTTTCTGCTGCCGGCACGTTCGTATCATCTTCCTGTCCCGGTTGGATGATCTCTTTCTTTTTTCTGAAACGATGGTCGCTGAGATAAAAGGATGATGGAGCAGTTTTGTCCAGAGACAGATTATCTGTAATTATGTTGTAAAAGTCCAGGAAGGTCTGATCCACGCCAAGTTCTATATCCCTTGAGAATCCGTCCTGCTCTTCAAAATTCATTTTAAACCTGTATGCAAACATAAAAGACTTTTTATTGCTGAAGATTTGCTTTTTGTTTTTTGTTTTCCTAAGCAAAAATAATGATTAATTTACGACATTTTTAGGAGTAAGCCCAAGTTTTTTACCCTGTTTAAGCATAAAATCGTAAGCGGCATCTCTTTCATTGGGAATTACTCCGTCAAGTATGGCTTCACGAATGGCTGTTTTTATGATTCCTACTTCCTTGCAGGGTTTTAGTTCAAAGGTTTCCATGATATCATTACCCGTAACAGGGGGCTGCCAGTTTCTTAATTTGTCCTTTTCTTCTATTTCCCTGAGCTTTTGTCGTACCAGCTCAAAATTCTTCAGGTAGCGCTGTACCTTGTATTCATTGGCACTGGTTATATCGGCTTCGCAAAGGGTCATCAGATCGTCAATATCGTCGCCGGCTTCAAACAGGAGTCTTCTTACAGCTGAATCTGATACTATACTCTGACTAAGCACAATTGGGCGAAGATGCAGCAATACCAGTTTTTGCACATACTTCATTTTATCTGTAAGGGGAAGCCTGAGTTTTTTGAATATTCCCGGAATCATTTTAGCTCCTACAAATTCATGTCCGTGAAAGGTCCAGCCTGCTTCGGGATCAAATTCTCTGGTTCGAGGCTTGGCAATATCATGCATCAGTGCTGCCCAGCGAAGCCAAAGATCATCTGAGGTGCGGCACAGGTTATCAAGAACCTGAACGGTATGAAAAAAGTTATCCTTATGGGCTTTACCATCAATAACGTCAACCCCGTGCAATGCATCAAGTTCTGGAAAAAATTCTTTTAGCAGCCCTGTAGCCCTGAGCATTTTTAAACCTTTGGATGGTTCAGAAGTCATCATTATTTTATTGAACTCGTCCATAATCCGCTCTATTGAGACGATATTGAGACGATGTGCATTTTTTTTGATGGATTCAAAAGATTTATATTCAATATTAAAATCGAGTTGTGAAGCAAATCTTATGGCCCTCATCATACGCAAAGGATCGTCAGAATAGGTTATATCAGGATCCAGAGGCGTACGTATGATTTTTTCATTCAGATCTTTGCGGCCATCAAACAAATCTATAAGTTCTCCAAAATCTGATGAATTTAAACTGATGGCCATTGCATTTATGTTAAAATCGCGTCGGCTGATATCATCTTCAAGTGAACCATCCTCAACGATGGGTTTTCTCGAGTTGGCCCGGTAAGATTCTTTCCGGGCACCTACAAACTCTATTTCCCAGTCGTCGATACGCAGCATGGCAGTACCAAAATTTTTAAAAATCTTCAGTTCCTGTTTACCGGGGAGTTTTTTGGCAATGATCTCAGCCAGTTCAATTCCACTTCCGACAATCACAATGTCGATATCTTTTGATTTTCTTTCAAGAAGTAAGTCGCGAACCCAGCCACCCACAACATAGGCATTTGCATTCAACTGCGAAGCAGCATCAGCTACCAGTGCGAAGACGGGATGCGTTAATTTTTGTGCAAACAATTTCCTCTTCAGTTTTTTAATTCCTTAATATTTGGATTTGTCCGTCATCGTTTACCTTTAAAATGGTTGAAGGTTTAATGGTATTTACACGTGACTGATTGGTTTTACATATATAATCGACAGCTTCCTTAATCTTCGGACTAACTTTGCTGAATGTAAGAGGATTAGGTTCCCCACTCAGGTTAGCTGACGTTGATGTAATGGGTTTGCCAAGCATTCCGATAAGCTTCAGACAAAATTCGTCTTTTGGGATTCTTATGGCTATGGTCCCATCATTGGGTATAAGATTTTTCGGCAATTTTCGTGCTTTATTGTAGATGATGGTAAGAGGGTCTTTATAGCTTTCCACTAGTTCCCTGGCTAATTCCGGAACATCTGCCACATATTTCTCAATCATATTCATGCTGTCGGCCAGAATAATAAGTGATTTTTCTGCAGTCCGAAATTTTATTCTGTAAACCTTTTCAATGGCTTTCGCATTAGTTGCATCACAACCGACTCCCCATATGGTATCAGTGGCATATAATATGGTTCCGCCATTTTGCAGCACTTCAAGTGCTTTTTTTAAATCGTCTTGCATAAATACAGATAGATAAGTTTTAATCTATAACAAATTATACGCTAATATGATTGAATTTGTTAAACTGCTACGTTATATTGTCTGAGGGCATCATTCAGACTTGTTTTGCGATCGGTACTTTCTTTGCGCTTACCAATGATCAGTGCACAGGGAACCTGATATGTACCGGCAGCAAATTTTTTAGGGATTGTGCCAGGGATAACAACCGATCTTTCGGGCACTACCCCGGTATATTCTACCGGTTCAGATGCACTGACATCTATAATTTTTGTGGAACCCGTAATTACAACGTTGGCACCTAATACAGCTTCCTTTTCAATTCTTACTCCTTCCACTACAATACAGCGTGATCCGATAAAACAATTGTCTTCGATGATAACCGGTGCAGCCTGCAAAGGTTCCAGAACGCCTCCGATTCCTACACCACCACTCAGGTGAACATTCTTGCCGATCTGGGCACAACTACCCACGGTTGCCCAGGTGTCAACCATAGTACCGCTATCCACGTATGCCCCGATATTTATATAGGAAGGCATCATAATTACATCGGGGGCAATGTATGATCCATGCCTTGCAACTGCATGGGGTACCACCCGCACTCCCAGGTTTGCATAATTTTTTTTCAATGGAATTTTGTCATGAAATTCAAAGGGACCCACTTTGATAGTTTCCATTTTACGGATGGGAAAGTAAAGCACCACAGCCTTTTTGATCCATTCATTCACTACCCAGTTTCCATTATTTTGTTCTGCTACTCTGAGTTCGCCACGATCAAGATAATCAATGACACTTTCAATGCTATCAAGATATTTTTTCTCCTTCAGGAGCTCACGATTCTCCCACGCTTGTTCAATATGAATTTTAAGTTGTTCCATTATAGATGATCAGGATTTTCTGGTTTTTGTTGAATAAAGTTTCCACCAGGGGACAAACTGATCTTCATGATGTTCCCAGTGGTAGCCGAAGAAATAACAGCTTATCATAGCCCAAATGTGATTTTTTTTCAGTGTACGGGCCCTGTGTGGCATCATTAGATCAAGATGCGGTTCCTTGTGGGGCCAGTAAACACCAAAGTAAAAAAGCTGGTAAGTACCAAGTATGGCAGGCAATGCCCAGTAAATGATCACTTTTAACTCTCCCAGCCCGAAAACATGGATAAAGATATTGTAGACAATTGCCATGATAACCAGTTGAATAATGGTAACATACCTCCACATAAATATACTCCACCATATAAAGAAATTCTGCGATTTCACATAAAAATCAGGGTCATTTCCGGTAGCAGGATCCTTATGATGTAAACCATGATTTTTCCGTAACATCTTGTAAGACATACCCGCAAAAAGAAATGTGGCAATGGTGCCCAGCACTTTGTTTACATTTTTGTTTTTGGAAATGGTTCCGTGCATGGCATCATGTCCGGTTATGAATAATCCGGTATACAACCATCCCTGCAGAAAAATATGGAAATACATCCAGGGATTACTTGCCGAAAAGTCCAGATATAAAAGCATCCAGGCCAGATGCAGTGCCCATACCAGGATCACACTTATTGCAATGAATATTCCCATAGTTTAGATTTTTACATGGAAGAATAAATTCCTGAAAAGGCAAAGCGGATCCCCATTTCCAATAATAACTTCAATGCTTCACACATGAAGCAAAATTAGCGATTATTCTCAACTCTGACAAAAAGAAGAATAGAGCAAAACAAGAAGAAAAATATTATATTTGCAACAGCGTTGCAAATCAATATTCCGAAATTACTTATGAACGACATTTATGCCTTACTTGAAGAGAATAATCTTTCGCGCACGCCATGCCGTGTTGAAATATTAAAAACTTTATCGCAAGCCGGATCGGCTCTTTCTGAATCGGAGATCCGTGATAAACTGGGATACAATTACGATCGCACCACTGTGTATCGTACACTTCGTAACTTTCTCAATCAGAATGTAATACATAGTATTTCGCTGGAAGGAGGGGAGGTTCGTTATGCAATGACCCCTTCAAGAGATAAGCCGCACGGCACACATCACGTTCATTTTTATTGTAATAACTGCAGCGGAGTATATTGTATTTCGCATAAACCTTTTAATACCCCCCGGCTTCCGTCAGGCTTTTCACCTGAAAACTTTGATCTGCTGGTGCACGGTAAGTGCAAAAATTGTTCAGTTTAATTACTTTTTCATGAAATAATCCCGGCACTTTAAAACCCATATCCGAAAATGTTATTTACTCATTCTTTAAAATTTCAATATCCATCCGGCCCACCTTTCACTTTCCCTGATCTTCAATGCAAGCCCGGTGATAATTTACTGATCTTAGGTGAATCGGGATGCGGAAAAACAACTTTGCTGCACCTTTTGTCAGGGATTCTTACCCCACAATCCGGTGATCTGGATGTTGATGGAATAAAATTGAATCAATTGAAAGATACGAAACGGGATGCTTTTCGCGGAAAGCAAATGGGTATGATCTTTCAGAAACATTTTTTCATGGAGGGGTTAAGTGTTTTTGAAAATCTGAAGGCTGCCCGGAAGCTTTCGGGCAGTGCTGCAGATAATTCTCATCTGGAACAATTAATGGAGAAACTGGGGATTTCGCATCTTTCACACAAGAAACCTTACAAACTGAGCCAGGGCGAGCAGCAGCGTTTCAGCATTGCACGTGCGCTGGCCAATAAACCCTCTTATGTACTGGCCGATGAGCCCACATCGAGTCTGGATGACCGCAACTGTGAAAAATTCGTTGAATTGATCCGGTTACCACTTACCAGAAAGCCTGTATGCTGGATCATAGCAACCCATGATCAGCGCTTAAAAAAATACTTCTCCAATATTTGCGAACTTTAACAGAAACAGGCTATGTATATTTTCAATCTGGCTTTTAAAAGACTCATCTCGCGTCCCGCCAACTCACTGCTGAGCCTGTTGCTTTTTGCCATTGGCATCAGTATTATTTCACTCATTCTCCTTGCCGACCGGCAGATGAAAGATAGTGTGCAACGCAACCTGGCAGGTGTTGACCTGGTAATGGGTGCCAAAGGCAGTCCGGTTCAGCTCATTTTGTCATCCGTTCTGCATGCTGATTATCCCACAGGAAATATAAACCTGCGCGAAGCAGAAAATATTGCCCGAAATCCCCTGGTTAAACAATATATCCCGCTCGCCCTGGGCGACAACTATCGCGGATTCAGGATTGTGGGTACAACCATTGAATATTCAGGGTTATACAATGCAGAACTTTACCGAGGGCAATGGTTTGAAAGTGTGTTTGAAGCTACTGTAGGGTATCGCGTAGCACAAATGACCGGACTTGAAGTCGGAGACCACTTCTACGGTGTACATGGTTTTCGCGATGTGGGTCATGCACACGATTACTTCCATTATTCTGTGTCAGGAATTATGGCACCAACCGGTACTGTTCTTGACAACCTTATTCTTACTCCGGTAGAAACAGTGTGGGCAGTGCATGATGGTCAGGATCATACTCATGATGAACATGACCATGAAAACTGCGACCATGAACATGATGAGCATGCGGACTGTGACCAGCATCACGAACATGATCATGATGACAGCGCCCACCATGAGCACGATAGTCATAATCATCACTTTGATGACCACCAGGAAAATCCGCAACTCAATGAAATAAGAGCAAGAATTGAAGCAGGGGAGGATATCAGCCGCGAAGAAATGGAACTGTTTCTGGCAACTCAGCAACAAGCACATGTCCCCGGCACAGATGACCACAGAGAGATTACGGCCATGCTTCTGATATATCGCAGTCCGGCAGCCAATATTCAACTTCCCCGAATGATCAATGAAAGTACCAATATGCAGGCTGCATCGCCCGCATTGGAGCTAAACCGTTTGTTTTCATTGCTGGCATTTGGTTTTGATGCATTGAATATAATTGCATGGGCGATCATTATCATTTCGGGAATCAATATTTTTGTGCATTTGTGGAATACACTCAGAAGAGGAATACATGAAATTGCCCTGATGCGTGTTATGGGAGCTTCCCGTCATAAGGTTTTTATTATGCTGCTTTTGCAGGGAATGATACTGGCCTTTGGAGGATGGATTACAGGGGTTATACTGGCAAGGGCAATATGGATGTTTTTGCCATCGTTTCATTTTATGCCTGATGTGGCCTTTATAATGCTGCAACCCGGAGAATTGCTTTTGTTGGTTTATGCGCTGGCAACGGGCATTCTGGCATCAATTATACCCGCATGGCTGGCTTACAAAACAGATATTCATTTTACCTTAACACGTCCCGAAAATGCTTAAAATACTCAGTCTCACACTCGTTTTATTTCTAATGAACCAGGGCCCTGACCTGGAAAGCCATTACAACAATAAGGAATGGAATATCCTGCTTAACGATGTTCGTATGCGATACCGATATAGCATTGAGTACAATACCTTTCTGCAAGTGCCCCGTTTTGGAAATACTGTAAAACAAATGGATGGCCAGGAAATAACCCTTCGGGGATTTTTCCTTCCGGCCGATGTAACGGGTGAAGCATTTGTTCTCTCACATGTACCCATGCAAATGTGCTTCTTTTGTGCCGGGGCCGGTATTGAGTCGGTTGTGGAAATCCACAGTATAGTTACCCATAATATTCGCTTCAGGCGTTTGAGCACTGATGATTTCATCGAAGTAAAGGGTCGTCTGAAACTTAATCAGGACAATCTCGATCATTTGATCTATATACTGGAGGATGCGGAGCTGGTGAGGGTTATAAGGTGAAGTGAAGATTAAGTCTGAGATTGGGGTGCATAAACAACCAAAATCCTGCCTTTGCTTTTTTGCTGTGTTATTTATTATTGAATCTGGCGGGATTTTATGGTTTACTCTTTTTCTACTGATTCATAGTTTTTCTTAAATCTGACCCAAATATAATACCATTTAATCAATTATTTTTTCTAAATTTGCAACATAGTTGCAAAAATTAGGGAAGCTACATAACAGTTTAAATTCCTTCTTTACAGATCATCCTTTTAACGTTGAGTATTAAGAAATCTTGAAATATACCCGCCATATAACCACAGAAAAATGAAAAAAATGCAATTACTTAAGATAGTTAGTATATCCGCACTGCTGGTGTTTACTCTGGCAGGTTGCGCAGAAAGAGAAACCCGGGAGCCAATTGTTTCAGTAAGCATTGCTCCCCTGCATTATTTTGTGGATCGCCTTACGGGTGAAGCGCTTGAAGTAAATGTGATGGTACCCCAGGGGTCGGGCCACGGTACCTATTCTCCCACTGCGCGTCAGATGCAGAAGCTGTCTGATTCAGGTATTTATTTCCAGGTACCTTCGCTGGGCTATGAGCAGGCATTTATCCGCAGGCTCGATGAAATGAACCCCGATATTAAACATGTGGATCTGGGAAACTTTGTTGAACTGATTCGAGGTGAACCTATCGAACATGGAGATCATTTTCATGAGGGTGGCATTGATCCTCACATCTGGATATCGCCCAAAGTAATGCTGGAACTGTTGCCTGTTTTGCGCGATGTAATTTTGGAAATTTATCCGGAACTGGATGAAGCAATAAATGAGAACTATCCCTATGTGCTGGCTGATGTGGAGAGAATCCACTTTGAAATGCAGGAAATAGCACAAAGCTTAAGCCAGCGACGTTTTATGATTTTTCACCCTGCGCTTACTTACCTGGCGCGCGATTATGATCTTGAGCAGGTTTCCATAGAACACGAAGGCAAAGAGCCTTCTCCTGCTCAGCTAAGCCATCTTATCAGGCATGCAAGGGCTGAAAATGTTCCGGTGATCTTTATCCAGGAGGAATATGATATTCGCAATGCCAGGCTTGTGGCGGAAGAAACCGGTGCTGAAATCGTGCAGATCAATCCGCTGGCCTACGACTGGGTTCTGGAAATGGAAAAACTTTCCCAAAATTTAAATATTTATTTGCGATGAGCAAACCCCTGGCCATACTGGAAAATGTTGCTACAGGTTATTTTTCAGAAGTTGTGCTGAAGAACGTAAACCTGGAAATTTTTCCCAACGACTTTATTGGTGTCATTGGACCCAATGGTGGCGGCAAAACTACCATGATCAAAGTATTGCTGGGTATTTTGCCTCTTTTCAAAGGGAAAGTAACTTTTCCGCAGGGTAAACCCAATATGGGTTATTTGCCCCAGATCTCACAGATTGATAAGAGTTTCCCCATCACTGTAAGAGACCTGGTGGGATCAGGTCTCAAGACAGAACAAAGCTGGTTTCCGCATTTAAGTGGCAGACAAAAGAATCAGGTTAATCAAATGCTTGATGAAGCAGGATTGATACGCCTGGCTTCAAAACCCATAGGTGAATTGTCGGGCGGGCAAACCCAGAAAGCCTTCCTGTGCCGTGCATTGATCAATCAACCCCAGTTACTTATACTTGATGAGCCTAATACCTTTGTCGATAAAGGTTTTGAGCAAGAGCTTTACCGCTGGCTGAAAGAGTTGAACAAAAAAATGGCCATTTTACTTGTATCGCACGATATCGGTACCATATCACCAATGGTCAAAACCATAGCCTGTGTAAATGGTACGCTGCACTATCACCCATCCAACCAGCTTACCGAAGATCTGTTGAAAGTTTATAATTGTCCCGTAGATATAATCGCCCATGGACCCGTGCCACACAGGGTGTTAAAAGATCATTGAGTATGAGCGAAGTCTTTTCTATCCTGGAGTATGCATTTTTTCGTAATGCACTGGCTGCCGCCTTGCTAACCAGTTTACTTGCCGCAATGGTGGGTACTTACATAGTGTCACGTAAAATAGTTTTCATAACCGGAGGTATTACCCATGCTTCTTTCGGTGGAATTGGCATGGCTTATTTTCTGGGTTTGAATCCTTTACTTGGTGCTGCAGTATTTGCTGTTTTATCGGCAACCGGTATCGAATGGATTTCGCAAAAGGGAAAAGTACGTGAAGATAGCGCAATAGCTATTCTATGGTCTTTAGGGATGGCGCTGGGAATTATTTTTGTTTTCATGACTCCTGGTTATACGCCCAATCTGATGAGTTTTCTCTTTGGAAGTATCCTTTCTGTGGGAAAAGCCGAATTGTATTTTTTACTTGCCTTTTTTGTTTTAACCCTGGCATTTTTCATCATTTTTATCCGTCCCATCGTGTATACAGCTTTTGATCCGGAATTTGCTAGGATCATGGGAATTCCGGTAGCGTTTTTCCGTTATACCATGTCGGTGATCATTGCACTGTCTATTGTGATAAGTATACGAACAGTAGGGATCATCCTGGTTCTGAGTTTATTTACTATTCCTCAGATCACGGCAATGCTGTTTACCCGCGATTTTGCCAAAATTATTCCACTGGCAGCATTATGGGGTACACTTGGTTCTCTGGCAGGTTTGTTCTTTTCCTACTTCTTTAATATACCTTCCGGTGCAGCCATTATCTTTTTCCTTACCCTTCAGTTTCTTATCATTAAGGGTTTTGTTATGGCCCGCGATTTCTTCAGGAGAGATGAAAGGGTCCTTGGCTGAGAAATCTCCATATCACTATCTCAGTAAAATCATTTTGCCCGAAAAAACCTGTCCTTCTTCAAGGTGGATGCGGTAAAAATAAATGCCACTATCGAATTGCGATGCATCCCATTGTAAGGTATTCCGGCCGGCTTCCATGAGTTTATGGTTTGCCGGCGATGCAACTTCTCGACCTGAAACATCAAAAATTTTCAGGCTGACCTTTTGGGTAGAACTCAGGTTAAAACTGAAATGAGTCAGATTACTGAATGGGTTTGGGAAGTTCTGCAGTTCGGGTTGAACCGATTGATCATAGATGGTCTCTTCCACGGAAGTGGTAACATCAAAATCGGCTTCTCCGCCTGCCTGCCAGTACCTGGCAGCAAATTCCTGGAAATACTCATTGGCAACCCGCGGGTTATGAATAATTACTATGTTTTCATCGTTGGTGAAGTTGGCGTTTGCCGACCAGTTATGCGAACCGGTTATGACCTTTGAATCCAGACTGCCATCCAGCCCGTCAATGATGGCATATTTATGATGCAGCAATCCAAAGTCTGCCTGTGAGAAATGATGCACATCGGCCCATGTGCTGAGGTAGGCAAACTCACTTCCCGATTCTGCAACAGAGCCGATTACCCCGCGAACACTGATTCCTTCGTTAAATCTTGAGCGCATGGTGTTGCTGATATTGCGTCTTGTAATCAGATTCAGGGCAAGGTCAATAGTGGCTTCAGCACTTGTTAATGTGCGGTTGATCTGGGCCTCCACATTAGCCTGTGGACTGAAATACACCTCCACTTTAGTTTCATCTTCACCAATCCAGAAAACCGTTGGATTTACAACATTTTTTTCATAACTGAAAAGCGCCTGATTGGGGTTAAACATCCCTGAATCACCACCCCACATCTGGTTAAACTCACGAAGATAAGCCCTTGCCAGGGCAACATCCTGAATCACAACCATATTTTGAAACTGGTTATAAGTACCCAGATCGGTAGCATTCCACGAGCTGGTAATGGCAAATGGACGTGACGGATTGCTGTGGTGAGCATCAAAAACCGCAAACTTATTATGCATCTGGGCATCACCCAGACTTTGAACTGCTTTAACCCCTGCAGCGGTTAGTTGGGTAACTATTTCATTGGTAGTTCCGGTATGTCCTGAAACAATTACTCTGATATCCACACCGCGATTATGAGCTTCCATGATCTCTGATGCAATGTTTGCTCCCACATCGCCGCTGATATTGTAAAAGGCAAATTCAGCCGTTTGCTCTGCCATCTGAATATATTCAATCAGTTTTTCACTCAGATCGATATTTTGGTCGGCCTCACGGAAAGTGGCCAGGTCATGTACTACATCCTTATTGAAGAAAGTCAGGATTTCACCGGTTGTTCCGGCAGGTGAACCCGTTGATGTAATATAGAGATTGGTGGCACTTGTGTCCGCATCGAAAGCTGATCGCAGTTGTACTTTGTAAATTGTTGCCGGATCAAGGTTTGAAATGGTAAGGTTGTGATAGGTTTTGTGAGTCTCATCCATTACATTACCCAGTTCCAGTGCCGTTGTGGTGCCGTAGCGTATTTCAGAATGACCGGCATGTTTTGTTTCCCACGCAAAACTGATGGAATTTGATGTGGCAGACACTTCGTAGGGCGGTGCTGATAAGATGATAGGGCCACTGAGAATTTCAATATCTTGAGTAAAACGTGGAAGAATCTGATTGGTGCTGTAAAAGCGACCCACTGCTCCGGTAACTTCAACAGGACCATTGGGTATAAGCGTACCTGAAATGTTGGTATTTTGATCAATCCTTAGCTCACCTTCGGCTGTTGCATCAGTAATTACATAGTTGGTATGTCCGGCAAATGTGCCCGTAGCATCAAATTCCAGTTCTGAGATTTTTGCCAGTAAACCTTCATAGTTTCCGGTGTTCATTTGCTCTATGGTAATTTCAATGGGTTCAATTTCCCGGTTGGATTCAGGAAAAATCTCGAAGTGTGTATCATTTACAATCTGCAGCAGATTATTGTAATTACCTATCTCGCCTGTAAGAACAATAGAATCGCCGATTACAGCGCCCACAAGCCATTCTTCGCGCATCAGGGCAAAGTTGAACCAGGCGATACCTGCGGTTTCGTCCTGCAGGTAAACCGGACCGGCAAACTGGCTTGCCACTGTTACCCAACCTGTAATTGTAACTTCTGTGCCCTGGGGTAAGAGGCGGGCATCGGCAATGGGCACAGGCTGACTTGTATCGAGCGTTTCGGCGGAGAGATTAATGATAAATTGCTGATTATCGGGGTCATTGGTAGTCAGGCTAAGGCTTCCGGTCTTAATACCCGGTGTTGCGGACTGATATTCCATAACAAAACCTGCTGTTTCAAGATATTCCAGGGTAATATTCAAGTCTCCTTCTACAGTAAACTCTTCTCCGTCAATCTGAAAGGAAGAGATAATCAAATCCTGCTCGCCCATATTACGCAATTGCAGCATGGCTGAAGCATATCCGGTGTTAAGCCCGAAATCGAAGGTACTGCCGCTGGGGTAGGGGATCTCATTGATTCTCAGCAGAAGGGAAGGTTCTTCGGATGTTTCAATATAGCTGCTGATAAGCACATCATCAATATTGATCCGGTTACCTGCTGATTTTGAAAATCTTAATCTTACATTTCCTTCCACACTTCCGGGAATGCTGTATTGACTAAGCTCCGAACTTAAAGCTATAGAGCTACCCAAGGGTTGCCAGTTTTCTCCGCTATCATCAGAATAACTCACTTGTACTGCTCCTCCGGTATCGCTGCTGAAATTGGCTGCATAAAATGATACTTCACTGAGGCCCAGGGGGTAATCAAATTCCATTTCAATGAATCCGTCACGGATGCGGGCCGATTTGAGTCCGTTTTTTTTATCGCTTGCCAAAGTTCCTACAAGTGCATCATCAAACATCCAATCTCCGGTGGAAAGTTCAATGGCAAAAGGCGCATAAGAAGTTTTTGATCCTTCTTCAAAATTTTCAAAAAGCTGGGCCTTAAGGTTTAATGCAAAAAAAGAAAGAATCAGGGAAAGAACAAATGAAGAAATGAATTTCATAAATGAAAATAGTTTTGTTGTTTTCAGTGAAGTGTTTACTCTGTTTTCCTTTGCAAATTTGCGGAAAATAATTAAACCAATCACAATAATTCAACTGCTCTTTTCTCGGTGAATGTCCGGATTTTGGTAAAAATTTACCATTTTTATAAAACACATGCAAAAAATCAATCTGAAAAATATTTGTGCTATATTTGGTCACAAAAATTATCTGCTTACTGAAGTAAATCAGTAATAAACCAAAATACAGGAGAAATTAATATGACAGATAAAAAAGACATTGTGCCCGTGGATATTTTTATGGGAATGCCCTGGGAAGCCGAATTGGTAAAGAACCTTCTGGAGAATGAAGGTATTGAAGCTTTTATTAAAGATGATATCATCGGAACCATTGCACCGTTTTATACCACACCCGGGCTGGGATCTGTAAAACTTGTTGTTTCAAGCAATGATTACGAAAAGGCCAGGGCGATTGTAGCTGAGTTTCAGAAAAACAGGTCTGAAAAATAAACCGTAACATAAGCATAACATTAATTCTATCAATCATCCATGGAAAACAAAAAACTAATCTATAGCGGAAAGTCGAAAGATGTTTTTGACATAACTGGCGGCCCTTATGCCGGTAAGTACCTGCTTTTATTTAAAGACGGAGCAACCGGATATATGGAAAACGGTAAACCGGTTTTTGATCCGGGTTATGATACTGTAGTGGGTGAAATACCCGGGAAAGGCGCCATTGCCTGCAGGTTTGCCACCTGTTTTTTCAGGCTCTTGAAAGAAAAAGGCATACCCTCGCACTATATTGATACCATCAGTGATAATGAGATGATTGTAGAGCCTGCAACTCCGCTAAGCATGGCTGTTGAATCGCCTGAATTTCCTGGTTCGGCGCCCCTGCTTAATCTTGAATTTACCTGGAGAAACAATGCCACCGGCAGTTTCTGGAGAAGATACCCCTTTGTTCAACCATGTAAAAACGTGCACCGGGTTGTTGAAGCCTGGACCAAAGGTGATGTTGATGTACTCATTACACTTGAAGCACTCGAAGAAACAGGTGCAATGACCAGAGAGGAGATCACTCAGAGTGTTGAGCTTGTGAAAAGCATTGCAGATATCGTTTCGCAGGAATTCTCATCCAAAGATCTTCATGTGATCGACGGGAAATTTGAACTGGGCAGATTGAAATACGGCGATGGCAAAATTGTGATCATCGATGAGATTTCGCCCGACGTATTGCGTGTATGTAAAGGATATACTCCCGATGAAAATGGTAATTGCACCGTTTTCAAGCAATGTGCGGTTACAAATTATGCTGAGGACAAAAGAACCATTAAAAACAGAAACCAGGTTAAAGCGGCTGATTTTATTGATATCTTTCTTTAGGATCAGTTAAGGTTAAAAATCTCATCATATTGGCTTTTTTTGTATACATTTTGCGTTTTTTTAACATCTTAAAAAACCAAAAAACAGATACATTTACAGCTTCCGACAAACATTAGCAGATGCACTACAAGCTATTCGCTTTTTTACTTTTCATTTCTTTTCTTACCATTCCAGATCATGATGCATTCGGGCAAATAACCGGTAGTGCAAGGGGTGATACAATTTTAATAGATGATTTTATTAAAAGACTGGAGCAAAAGCATAATATATCAGTCTATTACCAGCAGCAGTGGTTTGACGGGATATATCCTGATGCAGCCATCCTGCAATATACATTAGATAATGCACTGAATGCTCTTAAACAGATTGCAGGTTTAAATATTTTACAGTTTGATGACCTGGTTGTTTTTATCCCACTTGAAAATGAACGTCAAAGACAAACTACTGATGATCCGAATCTCATCCTGGTGGGGGATCAGAATATTTTCGGAAGATATTCCAGTGCGCGATTTTCGGGTTACATTAATGATGGTGCAACCGGTGAACCCCTGATCGGAGCTGCAATTTACAATGAAAAAACCGGCCAGGGGGTTTCAACAAATCTCGAAGGATTCTTCAGTGTTATCTGGCCCACAGGAGATTTCTCCATCCGTATTTCCTATATGGGTTACGAAGATTCATATAAAAACATCAGATTATTTTCTGAAGGAAATCACGATTTTGATCTTTTTGCTTCCACTACTTTTCTTAATGCCGTTATTGTTGAAGCAAGAAGGGCTCAACATAATGTGTTGCGCACCCAAATGAGTACTGTTACACTTAACTCCCAGGCCATTAAAGAACTTCCGGGTACTTTTGGCGAAAGAGACATTGTAAGGAGCATCACACTGCTTCCCGGCGTTCAAACGGTGGGTGAGTTCGGAACAGGTTTCAATGTCAGGGGAGGCAGTTCTGATCAGAATCTTATACTCGTTGAGAATGTGCCGGTTTTCAATTCATCGCACCTGTTTGGGCTTATTTCGATAGTAAACCCCGATCTTGTTGAAAATGTTACCCTCATGAAGGCAGG
The DNA here is from genome assembly GCA_019429055.1 of Bacteroidales bacterium. GTDB lineage: Bacteria > Bacteroidota > Bacteroidia > Bacteroidales > UBA7960 > SKVR01. Next base: position 23,868 of record JAHYJP010000010.1, on the reverse strand, counting down.
AATTCCGGCAAAATATGGTGAGCGTGCATCCAGCATCCTGGATATTAAGCTAAATGGAAAGGCCAACCTTGATGAAACCAGAGTAGCCGGCAGCCTGGGACTTTTAAACAGCAGAATGCTGGTCAGTACACCTGTTGTTAAAGAAAAAGCAACCGTTTCATTTGGAGCCAGGGGATCTCATACGGATTGGTTTCTACGCAGAATGCCCAACGATGATCTGGTAAACAGTTCTTCGGGTTTCAGAGATTTCACAGGGATGGCAAATATCACCCTTAGCCCCGCAAATTTTTTAAGCGTATTCGGATATCATAGTTTCGACAGGTTTGGTATTGAACAGGAAAATTCTTACAATTACACCAATGATCTTTTCTCATTGCGGTGGAACTCTATCATTAACCCTTTTTTTTCATCTACACTTGTGTTGGGTTTGAGCAATTACAGGCTTCAGATTGACGAAATACCCTATCTTAATCCCAATATTCATTCAAGCATGAATTCAGGAGTTGATTACAGAAAGATTAACTGGGTGCTCCACTCTACTTTGTGGCAGAATCATAATATTGATTTTGGAATCAATCTGGCCAGATACGATATCGACCCCGGTTTCCAGAAACCTTTGGGTGAAGATTCAATGAAGCCCGAAATTGATCTTCATACCGAGAGAGCTGTTGAAGCAGCCATTTTTCTGAGCGATGAATTTGAGATAAATGACAGGTTAAATGTAGAGTTAGGATTGCGTTTCAATCTTTATTATCAGTTAGGTCCGGGTCTTGAATATCAATTTGTAAATGAGGATGCAAGATCCTATTCAGGTATTATCGATTCCGTATTTTTCAACAAAAATGAGATCATAGCATCTTATCCGGCACTCGAACCCAGAATAGGACTTCGATATATTCTTGATCCGGAAAGTTCAATTAAGTTCAGTTACAACAGGATCAATCAATTTGTAAATCTTGTTTCCAATAGTGCAGTTATTGCCCCCGCTGATGTGTGGAAGGTTAGCGACAGGTATATAAAGCCACTGCAAAGCGACCAGTTTGCTTTAGGTTATTTCCGGAATTTTCTGGAAAATTCAATTGAAACATCTTTAGAAGTTTATTACAAAAAGCTTAATAATGTTGTAGAATACAAAAGTGGAGCAGATATCATGATGAACCGGTATCTGGTTAGTGACATTGTTAACGCAAAGGGCTTTAATTATGGTGCCGAATTGTACATTAAAAAGGTGTCGGGAAGGCTTACAGGTTGGTCAAGTTATACATACTCCGTTTCTCAACGGCGCACGCAGGCAATGGATGAAGATGCCGCCATAAACAGGAATGAGTATTTTCCATCTGATTTCGACAGACCTCATAATTTTATTATGAATTCAACCTACCATATTTCACGAAGATGGAGATTTGGGATGACATTTACGTACAATACAGGCCGGCCTGTTACACTTCCCGAACTGGTTTATAATTTTCAGGGTGACCAACTTGTTTTTTATGGCGACAGAAACAAATATCGTTTACCCGACTATCACAGACTTGACATTTCCATTACTATGGATGAAAACCTTAAGTTGCAGGAACGGGGCAAAGGCAGCTGGACTTTCTCAGTAATGAATCTTTATGGCAGGAAAAACCCCTATACGGTTTTTTACAAAAAGGAAAAGCCACGTTTTGAACAACCCGGCACCTTTAACTTGTACCAGCTATATATTATTGGCAGGCCTTTCCCAACACTTACTTATACTTTTTCATTTTAAACCGGCTGATAAACAATGAAAATGATATACTCAATATGGTGTTCAGCAGAGATTACATTGCAAACTTTAAAGGTTTGGTTACTGGGTTTTATTATACTTATTTCAACAACATCATTTACAGGAGCAACAGATCTGGACATTGCAACGGATTTATCACCCGAGAGAGTATATGTAACTACCGACAGAGATTTCTACATTTCCGGAGAGAGTATACTGTTTAACGTATATTTGTTCCCGGCCGACGAATCACCCGAAAGAACCAGCAGGTTTGTTTATCTTATGTTCCGTTCTTCCTATGGTAGCATTGAAAGATTTACACTTAAAGTGAATGAAAAAAAGCAAGCTTCCGGTGTTATTTATGTTCCCGATACACTTTCGTCAGGCGCTTATGAAATCATTGCTTTCACCAATTATATGAGAAACTGGGGGGAGGATATTTTCTTTACAAAAGAGCTGCTGGTCGCCAACAGGTTCGACAATAAACTGGAAGTTTTTGAATTTGAACCTGAAGAGTTCAGCCAGGTAACCGATTCAAATGGAGTTGTAATTCAGGAGAGTTTATGGGATAATGAGATTTCTGCAATAAACCCGGTAAGAATAACATCCCCTGAAATTGCAGGCAGGAGACAAAAAGTAAGTGTATCAATAGAAAACAACGATACAAATGAAAAGAATTTAAAGACTCTTGATCTTAATGTATCGGTTTTTCCAGTAAGGTTTAATCAACACCAAAATCATACTTATACTCAAAGATTAGAGAAACCATTGCAATACACCGGGAAATTTCCCATGGAGGATCAGCAGGTTTTGCTTACCGGTAAACTGGCCGATAAGCAATCCGGTAAGCCGGTTCCAGGCGCAAGGGTGTTAATGAACACTCCTGATACGGTTATTACGTTAGCATATTCAATTACCAAAGAAAATGGTGAATTTAGTTTTTTCTTACTACCCTATTATTACAATCGTGATATTTATCTTTCGGTTGACCCCAGTTCCTGGTCAGGCGATTTTAATATCATAATAAATGACCGGTTTGAATTGAGCCAAAAGTTCAGGGCACCGGAAAAAGTAAAACTAAGGATTTCTCCTGAGGAGATCAAAAGATACCAGGATATCATCAGGGTTCAGAAAATTTATCAGTTAGATAATTTCAAACCCGGAAAGGATCAATATGTTGATAAAGGTGTTAGGCCTCTACTTTACAGCAAACCAAAATTTTCGGTATTGCCATCATTATATGTTGAACTAGACGATTTCCGGGAAATTGCCCGTGAGTTGATCTCACCCTTGTCTGTCAGGAGATCACAGGGCAATTATTCTGCCCGGATGTTTTGTACCCGTTCCTCAGCTTTTTTACAAGGAAGTCCTGTGTTCTTTGTTGATGGTATTATAACCTGGGATTTAAACCCATTGATTACACTTGGATCTGAGCATATCAGGGAAGTGCAGGTTCATAATATGTCATGGGTTTTCGGGAATATGCTGTTTCCGGGTATAGTAGGAATTTTCACTTATAGCGAAGAGTATCGCAGCATAGGGTTAAACAGAAACAAGGCTCATTATTATTTTGATTCTTACAAAACTCATCCGGTTTTTACACCGCCGGTTTATGAAAGCGGTCCTCAGAAAGATCAAAACAGCCCCGACGTGAGGCTTTTAATTTATTGGAACAATGATGTTCAGCTAGATTACGGCGGGAAGGCTGAAGTAAAGTTTTATACAGGTGATCTCCCGGGGAATTATTTAATAAGTGTAAGTGGTCTGGACCAGGATGGCGAATTCTTTAGAGAAAAACAATTAATAACAATACATTAAAGTGGACATGCTTAAACCATTTATAAAGCTTTTAGTGCTGATTTTTGCCTTGTTTTATTGCAATATAGGTGCTGCTCAGATTCTGGAAGAAACTTCACAAGCAGCTGATCACGAACCCAGGGTTTCAGGCGAGTTGATCTATCATATCGAATCAACAGTTGGAAATCAGTACTTCCTGAACAATTGGGTGATTGGTGAGATAATACTTGCGTCTGATGAAAAAATATATTGTAATAACCTGAATTACAATGGTTATGTTGATGAACTAATTTGGGTGCACCCCGAGTTTTTCCAACATATTATTATTGACAGGTACAATGTAAAAGAATTTACCCTGGAAGATAAAAATGCCAGTTACCGGTTTACAAATCTTGGTTTAATGGAAGAAGAAGATTTGAAAGACTTCAATTTTTATGCACAGATTCTGTATAAAGGCAATTTCAAACTTTATGCTCACAGAAAGGTGAGCAGGGTAGGCTCGGACAATATTGTTCAAAATAAAAAAAATGTCAGACGTACCAGGGTAAATCCAACACCGGTTTATTATCTTCAAATGCCCGGCAGTGAAATGTTATCTTTTCGCAAATTGAACAGAAGGGAATTAATGCTTGCCTTTCCTGACCATCGAAGAGAGATAAGACAAGCACTCAGAAGCAACAGGATTCAGCTTTTTGATGAAAATACCTTTGTAAGGGCCATGCCTTTGCTTGAAAACATATTATCTGACAAGGTTGATGAGTAACTCTATTGAGAATTTTAAAAATATACCTGAAATGAACAGATCAAAGTCGAAAATCATAATATTAATGATGATTTTAACCGGCATATTTTCATGCCAGGAAATTTTTGAGCCCCAGCTTAATGTTGACAGGCAGTATATGGTTGTCGATGGAATGATAACCAATGATTATGGCCCGCATTATATTCGTTTATTTTATACAAAGCCCCTGACAGATATTGATGCTTATAACATGGTAACTGACGCTACCGTGGATATTCTGGATAATCAGGGTAATGTCGTTCGTCTTTTGGAAATCAATAAAGGCATTTATGAAACACCGTCTGATTTCAAGGGCGAGGTGGGAGTTGAATATATACTGGATATTATAACCGATGATGGTGCCCATTTTCAATCTGACCCACAGATACTCCCTCAACCTGTGGTTCTTGATTCATTGTATGCATTATTAGGGATCGAACCTTTCTATTATGTATCGGAACATACAGGAAGATTAACAAAAGTAGATATGGATGTATTAAATGTATTTGCATCTGTATCTGAACCCAGTTATGATTTTCCAAAGTTTAGATTTACTTCGGAGGCCTACCTTCAATACACACAGACTTCTACTGAGTTATCAAATACCGGAGAGATCATAGATCAGGTAACATTTTATTGTTGGCTAAAAAGAAATAATATTGATTTTGTAGGAACTGATATAGGAGAATTTACCATTCCCTATGAAGCCAGAAGCCATCGGGTGGCAATGGTCCCCCGTGGAGTTCATCCCATGAGATTTCTGAACTTTCCTGAGGGTATTTATACTGATGTTCGTGTTGTATTCAACAGGTTTCTCTCACTCAATGACGATGCCTATGACTTTCACGTGAAGAAAAATGAACAGATAAGAGGCCAGGGTGGGTTATTTGATCCGGTTGTAACCCAGATTAATGGTAATATTAAATGTATCAGCGATCCTTCAGTTCTGGTGCTGGGTTTTTTTGAAGCTTCATACGATTTGGGATTGTTTGTTTATAAAATCCATCAACCAAATTTCCTAGCCAGTTATGAAATTCAGTTTATAGATTACTTTGAACCCTATTCACCTGCCGGGTGTGTTACTTCTGAACCTCCTGACTTCTGGATTTATTAATGCCGGGCGCAATAAACATAAATTCTCTGGTCCGTAAGCAGTAACCAAAAAAAATGTTAAAAAAACAGTAATACCGGTCTGTCCCATATTGGCCAGGTTAATGCCTTATTTTGAAAACGGATGGTTGAAATAAGTTTATGAAATTTTCGTTTTTGTATCTGATCCCCTTTCGGGGATTTACGGCTTACCTTATTTAGTAAGCTTTAGGGGTATAATTTGAGTCGAAAATTAATCGGATTCATATTTCGTATAAAAAAAAACCTGCAATCAGCATTTCAAAACCGGGAAACAGAAATGAAAACAATTGGAACAGGCAATTATACAGAGTATGATTTCAAACCGGTATATTTGCAAAAAATTTGAAAGAACCTGTAAAGTGTCGTCACTTAACCTTTTATCATACGCTTACAATTAACCAAACTCTTTGATATGCGTCGTATTGTTTTTCTTACATTATTGATTGCGCTTTTCGCTTTTTATAAAGTTTCTGCACAAAATATTAATGAATCAGCCCATGCCGAAAATGATACAATTATAGTTGAAACCATCATTTTTACACCATCACAAGCCTCCGATTATATCAGTAATCTTCTGGGTATTGATAGTCTCTGGCGAACTGAAGGGGCCAGCATGAGACATTCTCTCACCAGGCTGGTTGATCACTATCATGAACCTATGGATAGTGTAAAGAAGCGGTTGATGAGTTTTGATTATGACTCCATTGTGATTAAGCCCACCTTTTTGAGCCGAAGTGACACTTTACCACTGAGATGGCTTAATAAGGCCACTTTTATTGTGGATACCACAGCGCTTGACAAGGATCCCATCAGTACCAAAGAGACCATCGTAATGAATCAGGTTGATTCATTGATTATTTCCTTCAAATATAAAGACAAAATTCCTTCACTTGACAGCCTTATTGACTCGCTGCTGGCGTCTCGCGATACCATTAGAGAAGTTTTCATAGATTCACTTTATCTTGAATCGAGGAACGTAAAGATGCACAGGGTGTATACCGACAGTGTTGTTCCACCCTTATTGGCACCTGGCAGAAGGAAGTCCGTAAGGTTTTTACCCGATTCAACCGGAATTGTTATTTCCGAGCACTTCAGGATGCTGGTGGCAGATACTGATTCGCCGTTTTTCATTGTTCCCGATGAAAAAATGCCCGACTCCCTTAAATATGCGGTTCAGTCGCTATTTGTTCATACAGAAGTTCGTGATTCCATTCTTTTATATCTGAATGACATTGATGGGCAAAGAATTCCATTTTGGCTGAGCACCGGAGAAAGTGACCAATACAGGTTTTGGGTGAGAAACCAGGCGAATGACTCTATTACTCTATGGGTAGGAAATCCCACCAAATTTGATTTATCCCTGGTTCTGGAAGATGATGTGAGTGTTGAGCGCAGGGAGAAAAAACCTGTGGATGATATACCCATTACAACCATCAGGCCCACAAGATCGCTGACAGCTTTAAAACCCCTCAAAGAAATTCCGGTTTACTGGAGCTACGGACTGGGCAGTTCTTTTACCATGAATCAGACTTATTTTTCCAACTGGTCAAGAGGAGGTGAAAGTTCCATTGCCGGTTTGCTGGATATCAGGGGCACTGCAGAATACACTAATAAGGAACTAAAAAGTAAATGGACAAGTAGCGGCCGGTTAAGGTATGGTGCCATAATTACAGAAGCACAAGGCTTCAGGTCAAATACCGATGAAGTTGAAGTCAACTCTCAGTATAACATGGTATTACGTGATAAAATTGATTTCAGCTCAGTTTTGTATGGTAAAACCCAGGTTGCTAAGGGTTATAACTACCCCAATGATTCGGTAGTTGTATCCAAATTTCTTAATCCCGGTACATTCACCATTGGTTTAGGGGTTGAATGGAAGCCTATCCCTAAAACAAGTCTTAACTTCTCACCCTTGTCATACCGGAATACTTTTGTGCTGGATACAGCCAATATTAATCAGTCGGCCTTTGGTATCGATAATGATATGCGAGCCAGGCAGGAGATGGGTGGACAGCTTGTGGTGCGCAACAGTATTACAATTCTTGATGGTTTGAACATAAATAATGTGATCCGTTTGTTCTCCGGGTATCTTGACAAGCCCAAAAACATAGATGTAGATTGGGAAATGAGTCTTGATAAACAAATTAACTGGTACTCAATGATTCGGCTGAATCTGCATATAATTTATGATGATGACATTCGCTTTCCTGTACTTGACAGTGCTGGTAACCCGGTACTCCTGCCTGATGGCAGCGAAAAAAAGGCACCCAGAACCCAGTTGAAACAATTTCTGGGATTAACTCTTGCCTTCAGGATTTAGCAGTACGATCACTGATTGATATGACCTTGCATAATGATGACTTTATCATTGATTCCAAGGGATTTGTATAGTTCATAAAGCCTGATGATCACTGTTTGATCATCGGGCTTTTTTTCCCAGGCTTTATTTAACCAGGAAGCCGCCGATTCAAACGCCGCTTCTGACCGTTCTCTTTCTTCGTAAACCCTGCGGCTACTGTTGATCAACCGGGTGTTTTCTTCTATTTCCACACCCATATTATAGTAACTGGTTGCAATATTTACATATGTCATTAGCTCCTCAGGTGCCAGTTCTACAGCTTTCTTATAATACTCAATAGCCTTGCTGTATTGCTTTTCTTTCTGATAGATCAAACCTTTGGTAAACGGATATATGTATTCTTCAGGATTTGCTTCGGAAGCTTTATTAAGGGTTTCATGCGCTTTTTCCGTATCGCCCATATCATACAAAAGATCGGTAAGCAAAAGCGTAAGATCCTTGTTGTCATCATACTTTTCGATACCTTCCGCTAAAGTTTTTTCTGCGGATAAAGTATCTCCTTTTTCGAGATATGCTGTAAATAACAGATGAGAAACATTAGTTGAATAACTTTTTTCATTCAGCTTGCTTAAGTATTTGATAGCTTTTTCCATCTTATTGCTCTCATAAGCTGCCAGTGCTGTGTTATAGATCAGATCTTTTTCAGTTTTTACAGCCAGAATAGGACTTTCTGTAATGAGCAGTGCCTGCTCAAATGCGCGAAAGGCCTTGTCATATTTTTGTTCCTTAAAATGTTGTTCACCCATTTTTTGAAACTCATTGGCCAGCAGCACATAACGTGGTGCCAGCTGTCTGTCAAAACGACCTTTGGTATCCAGTTCACGTGCTTTCTCGTAGGATTCAATTGCAACAAATAACTGGTCGGGATACAGTTCAAATTTTTTCTTATCGTTATTCTTTTTCCCTTCAGTCCAGGCTGTCTGGGCCAGTAGACCTCTTGCATACCAGGTTCTGGCCCATTCTGCTGACTGCTCATCTTCAATCATTTCTTCAATTATATTTTTGGCTTCCTCGAACTCTGAAGTCTCAATAAGGTGAAATACAGCAATGAATTTGCCTCTTTGCAAAGGTGTAAGGGATGAACATCCTGAAAAAATTATTGTGAAAATGAGAAAAATTAACCTGTTCATAAAATATGCTTTTAATGTTTCCGGCGTCCTTAAACATTAGTTAATCAATTTGAACTGTTTGTCACGTTCTTTGGAACCATTACAAAAACGTAAGTATTTCTATTGCATTGCACCGGAAGTAAACAAAATCGGTTGCAAAGATACAAAGAAAGGCTGAAATTTGTTTCGGCTCACATTCAGTGACCCATAGTAATTCTCTAGTTTGAAGACCCATTGAGATAAGAGCAAATTGCCTATATTTGAAACCAAAACAGAAAAATATGTCATTGGTCATTTTCAGTAATGTGCACAAAATCCAACCCTGGATCTATGCACTCAAAAATGCAGGTCCAGATATAGAAGTTATTTCTCATGAAGAGATCAAGGATAAGAACAAAGTTAAGTTTGCTCTTTCCTGGGATCATCCCAAAGGAATTTTTAAAGAATATCCCAACCTGAAATGCATTTCCTCGATGGGTGCAGGTGTCGATCATATTATGAATGACCCTGATATTCCTGAGCAAATCAAAATAGTAAGGATCATCGATCCTCTGTTATCGCAGGATCTGGCAGAATTTGCCCTGGCATTGACCATGAATCATTTGCGGGGTCTGGGTAAATATTTCTATCTCCAGAGCAGGAAAACATGGAAAAAAAGCATGTACAAAAGAATTTCCGATATAAAAATTGGCATAATGGGCACCGGTGCCATTGGAAACCACGTAGCCTTATTTTTGCAATCCTGTGGTTTTTCAGTATCGGGATGGGGAAAAAATCCCGGCAAGCAAACCAATTACAAAAGATATCATGGTTATGAACAACTGGATGGATTTTTGGGCAATATAAATATTCTCATTTGTCTGCTTCCGCTCACTCCGGAAACCAAAGGAATTCTGAATAGAAAAACACTGGGAAAACTCCCGCAGGGAGCTTATTTGATTAATCTGGGACGTGGCCTCCATATAGTTGATAAGGATTTGATCGAAATGCTTGACAGCGGACATCTTTCCGGTGCAAGTCTCGATGTTTTTGAGCATGAACCACTGCCGGCAGATCATGCTTTCTGGGCGCATCCGGCAATTCAGATCACACCCCATGTGGCAAGTCTTACCACACCGGCATCAGTAGCCCCGCAGATCATTGAAAATTACCGCAGGGCAATAAATAATCAATCATTGCTGAATCTTGTAAACAGAGAACAGGGGTACTGAAGTTTTCTTAACTTTGATATCCTGATTGGATAAGTATACCCGGAATTCTTTTACCACTAAAAGCATATTACATGATTGATCTTCATGGGATTTTCCCGCCGCTGCCCACATCTTTCAATAAAGATGAGTCATTATCAACAGAGCATATACGTAAAAATATTGAAACTTTAAACCGCTATGGCTTATCTGGTTACCTGATCCTTGGGTCGAATGGTGAGCTGGTAATGCTTTCCCATGAAGAAAAAATAAGGGTGATGGAGGCTGCACGGGAAGCTATTCCCAGGGAAAAGCTCATGCTGGCCGGTACCGGCTGCGAATCTACCCGTGAAACCATTCTGTTATCCAGAGAAGCTGCCCGGGCAGGTGCCGATGCGGTAATGGTTCTTAATCCTTTCTATTACAAAGGGCAGATGTCGCAGGCTGCACTTGTGTCTCATTATCACACCGTAGCTGATGCATCAGCTGTACCGGTTATCATTTACAATATGCCGGCAAATACCGGGTTAGACATGACAGCTGCCGATATATCAGCCATTGCAGATCATCCCAATATTATCGGTCTGAAAGACTCAGGTGGAAACTTAGCTAAGATGGCCGGAATTATTCACAATACGAAAAAAGGATTCCAGGTTCTGGCCGGCTCAGCAGGATTTTTGCTGCCGGCACTGACTATTGGTGCCGTTGGGGGTATTCTGGCACTGGCCAATATTGCACCACAGAATTGCCTGGATATTTATCACAGTTTTGTTGAAGGTAAAATGGACCGGGCACAAAAACTTCAGCAGGAGATCGTTTCTCTCAACGCAGCTGTAACCCGCAACTGGGGTGTGCCTGCTCTGAAAGCGGCAATGGATCATTTAGGTATGTATGGCGGTCCTTGTCGTAGGCCATTGCAACCCATTTCAGAAGAGGTAAAGAAAAAACTATTACAACTACTTTAAAAAATATTTTAAAGCGATTATGAAAGGCAGAAAATTATTAATGATCCCCGGCCCCATTGAATTCGAACCCGAAGTTTTACAGGCATTGGGTGCACCCACAACAAGTCATACAGCACCTGATTTTATTGCATCCTTCGGTAATAGCCTGCGCATGATGAAGAAGGTTTGGGAATGCCCCGACGGACAGTCTTTCATTATGGCAGGATCGGGCACGCTGGCCATGGATATGGCCGGGGCAAACCTCATTGAGCCCGGGGATAAGGCATTGGTCATTTCTACCGGTTACTTTGGTGAAAGATATGCAGAGTTGCTCAAACGTTATGGTGCAAATGTCAGCATTTTGCGATCTGAACCCGGCGAAACAGTTTCTCTCTCAGTGATTGAAAACGCACTTAAAAAAGATAAATTCAAATTGATGACTTTTACGCATGTGGATACATCAACAGGTGTAATGGTAAACCCGAAGCCCATCGGAGAACTAGGCAGAAAATATGATGTTCTGACCGTTCTTGATGGCGTATGTTCTGTTGCCGGGGAAGAAATGCGGCAGCAGCAGTGGGGTATTGATATGGCACTTACTGCTTCACAAAAAGCCATTGGTGTGCCACCCGGACTTGCTTTGCTTGTTGCGTCCCCAAAGGCAATGGATGCATGGAAAAACAGAAAAACCCCGGTGGGTAATTATTACTGCGACTGGACCCACTGGTTACCCATCATGCAGGCTTATGAGGAAGGACGGCCTTCCTATTTCGGAACCCCGTCGGTTAATCTTGTTGCAGCACTGGAAGTAAGTTTGAAAATGATTCTCGCTGAAGGTATGGAAAATAGGGTTGCGCGGCATAAAGCTCTGGCAAAAGAGTTTCGTGAAAAAATCAGAGAAATGGAATTCCGGATGATGCCGGTAAATGAAGATATTTCAGCCAATACATTATCTGCCATATATTTTCCTGAAAGCATAAACGCAAGTGAATTTATGGGGGGTATGGCAAAATCAGATGTGATCGTTGCCCCCGGCCTGCTTCCCGAATTAAAAAGCAAATACTTCAGAGTAGGGCATATGGGATCGGTAAATTTATCCGACATAGTAAGTACCATTGCAGCTATTGAAAATACAATCAACCAGTTGAAAAATTTGCCTTAAAAAAGACAAAAATCATCCAGTAAGATATAATATATGGAAACGAAAAAGGACTTAAAACTTGCAGTGATCATTGATGCTGACAACGTGCCATCCGCAAATGTTAAAGGCATGATGGAAGAAATTGCAAAGTATGGTATTCCCACATTTAAAAGGATTTATGGTGACTGGACAAAACCAAACTTACATAACTGGAAGAGCGTGTTGCTGGAAAATGCAATAACACCCATTCAGCAGTATGGCTATACAACCGGTAAAAATTCAACCGATTCTGCCATGATAATAGACGCAATGGACATCTTGTATACCGGCAGGGTAGATGGCTTTTGCATTGTATCAAGCGATAGCGATTTTACAAAACTTGCCATCAGACTAAGAGAATCAGGGATGAAGGTATTTGGGTTCGGAGAAAAAAAGACCCCGAAGCCATTTATTGCTGCATGCGATAAATTTATTTATCTTGAGATTTTAAAGAGTACCCCGGAGCCCGAATCAACTGAAGATCAAACACCCAGAGCCACCCGGGTTTCTAAACGTGAAACAGTGCAGAAAGTCAATGCCAGAATTGTAGCTCTGATCTCTGCTACAGTAGATGATATTGCCGATGAAGATGGATGGGCTTTTTTAGGAGATGTCGGGAATCTGTTGATTAAGAAAAGACCTGATTTTGACCCAAGAAATTATGGTTTTGAAAAACTTACCCCTTTTATCAAATCACTGAAAGATAATTTTGATATTGATGAACGGGTAACAGACAGAGCATCAATTAAACACGTATACATAAGAACAAAAAAATAGGATTGCACAAACCTCGTGTAAAATTTATGAAAAGAATGCTAACAGTAATCATCATCCTGGGCATTATCTATATCATTATAGTTGCTTTCTTTTACCTGTTTCAAAGTAATTTTATTTTTTTCCCCCAACCGTTAACCGGCACTGTTCATACCGGTGAGTTTACTGAAGAAGTCAGGATCACAACAGATGATGATAAGGTGCTGCATGGCTGGCTGTGTAAAAGCAAAACAGACGGCCCGCAGAAACTGATCATATATTTCGGTGGCAATGCAGAGGAAGTTTCTCATATGATCCCCGCAGCATCAATGTTTGAAGATTGGGCATTTTTGCTGATCAATTATCCGGGTTACGGTAAAAGTGAAGGCAGACCCGGCCAGAAAAGCTTCTACAAGGCTGCCCTGGAAATTTATGATTATGCTGTTGCCAGGGATGACGTGTATGCAGAAAATATTGTGGTAATGGGCCGGAGCATTGGTTCGGGCAGTGCCGTTTTTCTTGCACATGAAAGAGATGTAAAAGCTGTGGTTCTGATCTCTCCTTTCGAAAGCATAAGGGCAGTGGCCCGCTCATCCATGCCTTTTTTGCCTGTAAATCTGATACTCAGGCACAAGTTCCTGTCAAAAAAGTTTGCATCGGAAATCAATAGCCCCATGATTGCTTTTTATGGAACGGCCGACCAGATCATTCCGCCTTCGCACACCCAAAAACTGGCAGCATTCTGGAAAGGTCCATCCCGGCTTGTGGAGTTGCAGGGATATGGGCACAATGATATTTTTGAAAGCAAGCAGATGTGGGAGGAGATAAATGGGTTTCTGGAGGGGCTTGATTCCGGCCGGAAGTGAAAATCCAGATATTTAAAAAGGCCGGTAAAAATATTTACCCCAAATCAGTTTATCGTTAAATGTGAAAAAAAAAGCTGCCGGATGAGGGCAGCTTATACTATGCAATCTTAAATTTGATTATTCATTATCTTCAGGTGCATAACCATCTTTATCATCATCACATTCCATCGAGTCGATGATCATTACTTCTTCACCATTGAGTTCAGCAGTCCACTTCCCGGTAATAAATCCTGAATCATTATCAGAAAACCACTTAACAGTGATCACTACAGGGTCGCAAGATTCTATTTCACCAATTACTGTGATGATCCTATTACTGCTACCTCCGGGAATACGGCTAGATGATTCACCGATAGTGGTGGTAACTTCAAATAATTCACTGGTGAAGTTGGTAAGTCCACCCTGGATTTTGAAATTACCTGCTTCTTCAGGTGTAAATGTAAATACTGCCTTGCGATTGTAAATTAGTTCATCTTCTTCGTAAATATCTTCACAAAATGTTTCTCCTCTCATTTGGGTTTCGCAACCGTTGCAGTCCTCAACTATTATTGAACCAGCATCGTTAAAACCTCCATTGCCATACTTAATTCTCAAGTTAAACTCTCCAACATATACAAAAGTATATTCAAATTCAGTAGGATTTAGAGTAGACTGCGATATCTGGAAAATCTGAATCCAGTTTCCTGGAGTTTCTTCATACTGTACCTGGAGGTTTGTTCCCACAGGGGCATTTATTGTAAATGTATGTGGTTCGTCAACACAGGCATTTGGGTCGAATTCAAATGAATTAGCATTCATGGCATTTTCCTTTTTTAATTCATAAGTCTCTTCTGATGACATGGTTAGAACTTCATCCTTCTCGCAGGCATTAAACATAATTCCCAAAGCGAGGAACATTGCAATAATAAAAGTTGTCTTTTTCATAATAGTGGTTTTTGAGTTTAAAGTATAAAAATATTTGTTTGTCATTATGAAAGCAAATTTAGTCTAATTATTTAATAGGAGATACCAATTGTTATTACCTGTTTTTATATTCGGGAAAACCCGTAGGACATAAAAAAGATAAGCCCGTTTTTGGGGCTTATCTTTATGATAGTCAGATATATATGTATATGGGTAATCCGCAGCGTATTAGAAAAGGTTATTTTGTCTGCAAAGTCAGATTTTCTGATTTCTACTGAATCAGTCGAGCAATTTGTTGTATGGGAATGGTATTGGCCATGTCCATTATGGTATTCTCTTCCGCAATATCTTTGAAGCTTACAGAAAGCAACGAACTGCCAAATGGAATCTGCATATCCCACGAGATATTTCCATCTGATGACTCAGATCTTTGCAGCAGCCCCCTGTAGCCATCGACCCGAATACGTTTCTGGTTGGGATCGCGGCCAATAACCGGCATGGCAAGTATGGCATTGATACCGGCCAGAAGAGGAGAGTCGGCTATGATCTGCAACTCGGCTCTCTGATCCTGGTCATTGCTGTAATTGCGGCTCAGGTGAAGGCCCACAAAACCCAAGTTAGCGCTTCCCACCTCGTCGTCTGATTCATTAAACAACAAAGCACCCATCCGGTCGGGTAAAAGCTTAAGTATTTCGCGGCCTATGGCCAGGTCAAGTTCATACATGGCCTGCTGCAGGGCAAAGCGCGCGCCTTCAAGGTCGCCGCTGTTATAGGCAGACCGGGCATCACTAAGATTTTTTTCTACTTCCTCCGCTGTTAAAGCGTGTATGAAAAAAAAGCTGCAGAATATAATGGTCAGAATAGTTTTCATTTTTCTCCGAGTTTTTGTTTGATGGTATTGATGTTAAACTGTTCAGCAGCCGACATGAATTCTTGCTCCGAGCCAAAATTCACCCCCTTTAGTACAAAGATGGATGACTGTCCGAAGGGCACCGCCAGGCTATAACCGCTGTAATCATCATATTCAATATGTGCCTGATGCTCCTGGAAACGGATGTGTTTGTAATTGGTGTCATCAGATTGCTGGCGGGCATATTCGCCTGCAAGCATCAGGCTTGCAACACCCAGTATGGCTGCATCATTCCCGATGGAAACCTGCAGTTGCAAATCGTCACTTTCATACAGCCTTTCAATAAGCAAACCCACAAAGCCCATTCCTGTGCTTGTAACGTTATCGGCCCCGCTAACTGATCGCAGTCCCGAAACAGATTCAGGCAACGATGCCAGTACATTTTGACCTATTTCCAGTTCAACACCCCAGATGGCATCGCGCAGGGCCATTTTTGTTCCCCTGAAATCTTTTCCGGAGTATGCACTCTCAGCTACTCCAATGGAAGCAGCCACATCAGGAGCTTCAACAGATAAACCACCCTCACGGTTATGAGTACCCATCCTGCGGCTTTCCTCACGTTTTTCCTCTTCCGTCTTTTCAATACCTATTCCGCGAAGCAGTTCTTCTGCCGCTTTCTTTTCGGCCTCCTCCTGCAACCTGCGGATAAACCTTCCCTGGGAAAAAACTTCCGGACTGAAGGTCAACTGAAGGAAAGCGAAAAATCCAATCAAAAACACGATTCTTTTCATAATTACTCTTTTAAAATGATATAAATGACAGAAATTATGGTTTTAAAATGTCCATCAGTAGATGATTTAAGTACAAATGGTAATTTCTTTTTTCTGATTCAATCTGTCGGATAGGTCTATGTAGATAAAATCAAATCTTATTGTAATAAGAAGCGTAATTTCTTCAACAAACTTAATAAAATAATATGAATACAGAAAGCAACTCCCTAAGAATATGGACACTTTAGCAAAGTATTTTTCATGAAAAATTTAATTTTAACACCATATGAGCGACATATTATGCAAACAATCATCATGCATTGATGCTTTTTGTTAGTTTATTAGTTCGATAAATAAATTCCAACATGAGAAGCATAGTTTTTCCTCTGGTAATCGGAATGATAATTTCATTTCACTCCTGCAAGAATCCGCAGGAAAGCACTACTGAAAAGGATGTTGTGGTTTTGCGATCTATTCCGCAGCAATTTGGTCCTGAACATGAACAGAACGTGAAATCCGAAAATACATTCACAATTCCTGAGAAGGATCCTGCCCCGGTAATTGCACTGGAAGTATTTGATTCACTGAGGCTGGGAGATATTCGTTTTTCTGAATTTGATCATGAAATGAGTGATTATCTGGTACAGCATTCATGGAATGACTCCGGCAGACTGGGTCATTTACCTGTAAATTTTGCTGCAGGAGGGCTCGTTGTATTCGATAACATTTATTACTATGCGCTGGATTTTAATAATATAGTCCGTAGGGTGAATCAGTTTACCCGGGAAGAGACAATTCATAAAATTCCTGTTGAAAAACAGGCAGAACAATTGAACCTTTGGGAGGGGAAGCTATATTTCAGAGCCGCAGGTTCAGTTATAAGTTTCGACCCTGAGAGCGGGGATACCACACTGGTTGTCCCGGTTAATCGCAGACCTTCACAAATTGCCATTCTCGACGGGCGGTTGTATTTTTCATCAGCATTGGGAGGTTTTTTTGCCCGTGATCTTGAAACGGGAGCTGAAAAGTTGCTTATTGATATATTCATCAATCGGTTTTCAGTTTCAGAAGATCTTTTTGTGTTCAGGGATTCCACCAACATCATTTTTCTGATTGATCCACATCAGGGGGTACTTTATGAAACAGGTATAAAATGCGGAGGAAACATTTATCATCATGACAGGCTCTTGTTTTCAGGCTCTTTCGAATTGCCTTATACGGAAGAAAATATTTCCAGGCCTTCTCAGGGATTTCTGACCATGCATACTGAAAATGATTCGCTGGTAATGGTATTTCACATGGAAACATTCTTATCTGTTTTTAAAGGAGAGTTTATAGGCTTAACAGAAGGAGTTCAGCCGGTATTGGGTTGGTACAGATTTGTTTCAGACGACAATTATGGTACAACATTTCAGATGCATTCACCTATATTTCAGGGAGGTACATGGATAGAAAATGTTTTTGTTACGGATGAAAGAATAGTAGTGTATTACAGTTATTTGAGCTATCCATATTTATACCATGATATGAATACCGAAAAATCTGAGCGTATACAGGATCCTGAAGATTTCAAAAAGAATAACCCGAGAGCAACCTCTCCATTATTTGAAGTAATGGGTGATAGCATTATCATTGCTGAAACTGCAGATGGTCAAATAAATATCAGTCTTGCCGGAGAACAGGATGAGAACTGTAAAATCGTTGTTTCAGGAAGGGGAGAACCGGAAATTTACAATTTGCCCTACCAAAGAAAGTTCGTAAGTCTTGCTGCATTTTACAACAATAAAGTTTTACTCAGATTGCCTGGCGGTGAAGAAGGCTATCTCACTTTCCCGAATACACATTTGGATTTCTGTCTTGATACTGAGCAATTGCAATCCAAAAGGCCTTTCACTGTCATTTCTCTTACACCATACCGCGATGGCTATCTGTATCAGGGTATGGGTGAAGAAAGAATAATCACCTGCATTTGAAAAAGCTGCAGATCAGCCAAAACTTTTATTGCCAATTGATTGGAAACAAAAATCTTACGATGCAGCGCAGCGAAACAAAAAGATTTTATAACAGCTTACAATTAACCGTACAAAAGTGCTTAAAAATAAAAAGTATTCAATAATCCGTAACATTTGAATATTTTGGTAAGTCACCTTTATATTTATTAGGGTAGAAGAAAATTTATTAATTTTAATATGCCTTTAGTTCTATTTTATTACATTTAAATTCTGTTGTAAAGTTAAACCCCTAAAGGGTTTTAAGAAATCATGCCAGATATTTAGTTCTACAATAATTAATGCCCTGCAGGCAAAAATATCTGCTCCAATTATTACCGCATAACGGTTCAAGAAAATGACATTGACACCAACGGCCCCTTACCGCGTAGCGGTTACACCCAAAAGTCTTAATGTGTCAAAGTAGAATTAGCAGATTAATATAATTGAAACAATGAGAGACCAAACAAACTCCCGGACAGCTACCCCATATGCCGCAAAACTTTTTTTTAGCTGCTGCTTATCCATGGTGATAATGGGGCATATAACAGCTCAGAATTCTGGCTGTACAGATCCGCTTGCAACTAATTATGACTCACTGGCAACACAAAATGACGGTAGTTGTCTGTATTCTTCTGCAATAATTTCGGTGGAAACCAGCTGGGATTTGCCTGAAACAATGATAGAAACATCAGGATTGATCATATGGGATGAAAGGATCTGGACACACAACGATGATACGGATATCAATCTGTATGCATTTGATACCACTGATGTTCAGAATTATGAGGCTTTTCCGTTAACCGGGACAGTAAACAATGACTGGGAAGAAATTTCGCAGGATAATGATTATGTTTATATCGGTGACTTTGGCAATAATGCCAATGGAAACAGAACAGATCTTAAAATCCTCAGAATTGAAAAGAATTCACTTCTCACGAGCTCTCCTCTTATAGATACCCTTCATTTTTCATATTCCCTGCAAACTGATTTTTCACCCGCCGGACCCAATAATA
Organism: Bacteroidales bacterium; assembly: GCA_019429055.1. Classification (GTDB taxonomy): domain Bacteria; phylum Bacteroidota; class Bacteroidia; order Bacteroidales; family UBA7960; genus SKVR01. Next base: position 4,484 of record JAHYJP010000010.1, on the reverse strand, counting down.
CCGATTTTGACTGTGAAGCATTTATAGTAACTACCGACAGCATTTACCTGTTTACCAAAGAATGGATCAGCCAGAAAACCAGCATTTATAGTCTGCCCAAAGAGCCCGGAACCTACGTTGCACAATTCAGGGATTCTTACGATTTAGCAGGACTTGTTACAGGTTCAACTTTTCTTGAGGATAATGATCTTATCGTATTATCAGGATACTCGGCACTTTTGCAACCCTTTTTATTTTTGCTATATGATTTTCAGCCTTTGGATTTCTTTTCGGGAAACAAGAGGAAAATCACAGTTAATCTTCCATTTCACCAGGTTGAAGGCATTGCTACTGAAGATGGGTTAAGCTATTTCATTTCCAATGAATATTTTTCCTACTCAGTGATTACAGTTCCGCAGAAATTACATCTGATAGACTTAACAGCATTCTTAGGCCATTATTTAACCGATACAACTGTTAACATCACTGATAATGAGCAATATGAATATGATACCCTGGTCATATATCCTAATCCTGCCACACAGATTTTAAATATCGAATACGAAGATCATCTTACAGGAGCATCCTATGCAATATTTGATCTTTCGGGAAGGAAAATTCTCTCAGGGAAACTGGATCCGGGATCGGTAACAATTGATATTGGAGATTTTAAACCCGGGACATATCTATTCATCGTTGAGCAGCCGGAATATATTATCAGAAAAATCATCCGGAATTAAGAGATACATCAGGCGGTTTTACCGAAATAGAAATAGCTGAAACCGGCAAGGGCACCAGGCAAAATGTAAATCAAGAATTTTATATATGCCTTGATTTCAACATTATTGTTTTGGATTTATTCCCAGCTCATCTTTCATCTCCTCATAAAAATCCATCATACGGTCAAAGTGAGAACCTTCCCAGTATACTTTACCGCAATCCCGGCAGCGGAAAAATTCATTGAAATACTGATTGGTGAAGGGTTTGAGTTCATCCTGGATTTCTTCCTTATTTACTTCTTCAATGGTTCCGTTGCAGGCAATACAACGACTCAGAAAGCGAATATGATTTTTCAGGTTGAAAGTATCAATTATTTCCCTTAGTTGCTCTTTGGCGTAGGTTGATTCAACGAAATGTCCGCGTTTAACCCTTTTGTTTTTAAGGATACCCCTGTCGCGGGTGAGTATAATCCGGTCTTCATCCTCTGCAATCTGAATAATCTCAGGGTCATCCAGGTCATTGCGGTACAAAGTGTCAAAGCCGGTCATGCGAAGTAGTCTTGCCAGTTTACCAAGGTGAACATCCAGAATGAAACGCGCTGAATTCATAAAGCTGTTGAAATTTGGTCAGGGTTAATTCAAAGATATAAATAAAACCTGATAAGGGCAGAAGGGGGGGAGAACGGAGAACGGTAAACGTTAATTTCTCAGAGAATAAAGCATACTAATCTTTAGTTGTGTAATCATCAGCAACGATTACGGGCGCAGGGACTATTGGTGATAAAGAAGCCCAAAAATGCTCCCATAAATACACTGCTTATCGAATCACTGAATACCCATGATTGAAGTTGTCGGGCTTCGGTAAAATAAAAAAATCCGAAACCGGCCAATGCGCCAAACAAAATATAAATCAAGGATTTTCTCAGATGCTGCGATTTTATAAGCTTATTTATTCCCTTGTTTTCAGGGGCTATCTCAAGTTTTTTGAATTTAATTTCCTGTCTTGTATTCATATATGCAAATATATAAATATAAATTGATCTGTTTTCTGTGTTTTTATGAAATCTGAAACGATTTAATGATATTTATGAGTGATTATTATTATCCTGTCAGCTGTCGGATATACCATACAATTACTAATACTCTCTCCGGACAAAGCGATGAAAATATGCTGGATTTTATAAAAAGTAGAATTATGAGTTATGCCGGCCATGTTCAATACATGACCAACAGGATAAAAAGACAATAAACCCTACAGAAATAATGAAAAATCCCTATCTTTAAAAAAAAAAGATTTACTATGGCATATACATTGAATATTGGAGAAAAAGCACCGGAATTCCACTTACCTGCTACCGATGGAAATACCTATAATTTAAGTGATTTTAAAGATGCACCTGTACTGGTGATATTTTTTACCTGCAACCACTGCCCTTATGTTATTGGCAGCGATGAATCAACCAGGCAAACTGTTTTGAAATACCAGGAAAAAGGAGTGAAGTTTGTAGCGATCAATTCCAATAGCAAAAATACCTACCCTGAAGATAATTTTCCCAATATGGTAAAACGCATTGAGCAGTATAAATTTCCATGGCTTTACCTTTATGATGAAAGCCAGGAGGTCGCTCTCTCTTACGGAGCTCTGAAAACACCCCACTTTTTTGTTTTCGACAATAACCGTAAGTTAATTTATACCGGCAGGGCAATTGATAATCCCCGCCAGGCTGAAAAATCAACCGTTTTTGATTTGGAAAAAGCTTTAGACGAACATCTTGAAGGTAACCCGGTTAGTGTTCCCGTAACCAATCCCATCGGCTGCAACGTTAAATGGGAAGGTAAAGACCCCAAATGGATGCCACCGGATGCATGTGATCTGATATGAATTCAGTTAATTAAAGGACCCAAAAAGGTTAATATTTTTAGATCCGGTGAGCAGAATTCTGGTTTTAGGAACTCACTGCTGCCGGCTTTGTAAAACAACATTTTAACTGATCTCTTAAAGAACAAATTCCGGTTGAAAAATCTAATTTATTCATTATATAAATAAAGAATATGTACAAAATTTTTACCACTCAGCTATTGCTTATCTTATTTTTTTCAGGTTTTGCTCAATTACTGCAAGACGATTTTGAAGGCAACTCAACTATCAACACATGGTATCCCGACGATTGTTTTATGGATATATCCTATGATAATCCCTTCGTCGATTCCTTCAACCCTTCTTCAAAAGTTCTGAAATATCATGATACGGGCGGGCTTTATGCCAATATCGGATTTGATTCTCCGGTAATGATCAATATTTCTGATGATACACCCTTTAGTTTAAAAATATACGTGCCTTCAGACGGAATTACCGGTAACCAGCCCAACCAGATTTCATTGAAGCTTCAGAATGCCAACCTGGGAGCGCCATGGTCTACACAAAGTGAAATTATTAAGCCCATAATTCTGGATGAATGGCAGGAAGTTACTTTCGACTTTGTAAATGATACTTATATCAATTTAGACCCCAATTCACCACCACCCATTCAAAGAAACGATTTTAACCGGGTTGTGCTCCAGGTGAATGGTGAAAATAATACGGATCATGTCCTGGCATATATTGATGATTTTTATTTTGAAGGGGCAGAGCAGGAAGAAACGGATGATCCTGTATACGATGAATTGGTGTGGTATGATGAATTTGATGAGGATGGCGCACTTGATGCTTCAAAATGGTTTCATCAAACTCAGTTGCCCAATGGCGATAGCTGGTTTAACGGGGAAATTCAGCATTACACAGATAGAATTGAAAATACATTTGTTGAAAATGGCATCATGTACCTGGTGGCAAAAAAGGAAACCTTTACCGATCAGGGAGTTACCAAACAATATACTTCAGCCCGGTTAAACTCAAAGTTTGCTTTTACTTACGGGCGTGTAGAGGTAAAAGCAAAACTTCCCACAGGTGTCGGCACCTGGCCGGCCATCTGGATGCTGGGAAAAAATATAAATGAAGTGGGAGCCTACTGGTATATTGAAGGTTATGGCACTACCGACTGGCCGGCTTGCGGTGAGATCGATATCATGGAACACTGGGGAAGCAACCAGAATTATGTACAAAGTGCAATGCATACTCCTTCAAGCTATGGCGGAACAGTAAATCATGGCGGACAAGTCATTCCAACTGCTTCCACCGAATTTCATGTGTATGCCCTGGACTGGTATCCCGACAGAATGGTTTTCAGTGTGGATGATGTGGTGCATTATACTTATCAACCCCATGAACAGAACCCAGACACATGGCCGTTTGATGAAGACCAGTACTTACTTTTAAACATAGCCATAATACCCAACATAGATCCCAACTTCACCGAAAGCGCCATGGAAATTGATTATGTGCGGATTTATCAGGAAAGTACGGCCAGCTCAATCGAAATGCTTCAGGAATCAAAACTTAACGTATATCCAAACCCTGTTACTCAAAAGGCTTTTATTAAAAGTCCGGCTACGGCTGTAGGCAGTTCTGTTTATGTTTATGATCTGCAGGGCAGGTTGTTAAAAACCTTGCTCATTCATTCAGAAGAAACAATTGTTGATATGTCGGGCTGGTCGCCAGGGGTTTATTTGTTTCAGCAAAGGGGAAATAACATCAACCAAACCCTGAAAATCATCAAAAAATAATTGTGATCAGACGGGCATAGGACAATTCAGGAACTAAACCCCCGCTGAGCGGAAATTGCATTTCCGCTCTGAACATAGCAGAATTTAGCTTCGCTGAGCTCCCTCCGGTCGGTTGTAATTCTG
>JAHYJP010000009.1 GCA_019429055.1 Bacteroidales bacterium | reverse complement strand
CTGGTTTGCGATACACTAAACAGGGCACTCAAATCAGCTCCCCTTTATCTTTACCTTGCCAGTGACGGGGGTTATGCCACCGGAACCAATGCATACAATGATAAGGCAAAAGCACAGTATTTCGAAAATACCGGAGAGTATACCATCGCTAAAGGCGGTGCATTTGCCTTTGGAGCAGCCCATGACAAAGGAGGAACTGCCTACGCTGCAATATGGGAACTGGCCAGCGACAGAAAACCCGGTACAAATGCCATGAGAAGAACTCCCCTGGCTATCAGCAAAATTGAAAATGATCTGCAAAATGATGCCTTGACACATTTCAGCTTTGAACCGGCTGTAGTCATTGACGGCCCCTTTTTCATGGGTGTAATATTACCGGAAAACGATACCCTTGCCCTTCTGGCATCCGACTTTTCAGATATTACCCATGCCTGGGAACAATGGAATAACAATGTATGGTATAATTTTAAGGATTCATGGAACGGAACCCTAAATGTTAATCTTTCGGTATTTCCGCTGGTTTGCAGAATTTTACCGCCATGGGAACCCGGCCAGATCGTTGAAATGAAACTGGGCCCCAATCCGCTAACATTAAATTTGTTAAATTTGCATTTTACAAATTATTCACCTGACTGGCTCATCAATATTGAAATTTATGACATAACCGGAAGAAGGGTTTATTACCGACAGAACCATGAAATTCAAAGCCAGATAACCCTCGATCTCTCATCCTTAACCTACCACGGAATGTTTTTTATCAGAATCTATAACGAGCATTTCGGAATATCAGATAAATTCTTAAGAATCAATACAGTTAACCAATAATATTACATCAATAATCTATCATTACATGCGTTACAGATACTTTAATTTTTTTGTTCTTTTCCTGCTCATTAGTTTTACGGCAGTATCACAGGAATTTTTTCCCAAAGGATTAACTGAGGCTGAAAAAGAAGTGTACGAGGAGTATATACGTACCTTTGAATACGGCACAAAAGGAATAAACCCACCGGCTGTTCCGCCGCGTACACCCGCTGAATTTGAAGAAGCCGGTGGTGTAATAGTAACCTGGGCATCTTACTCTGCGGAGTTACGTGAAATAGTGCGCCACAGCCGTTTGAGGGTGCCTGTTTATATTATTGCCAGCAATCCTTCCAATGTACAGTCTTACCTTACACAGGGTGGCGTGAGCCTCGACAACATTTTCATACTTCAATTACCCTTTAATTCTGTTTGGGTAAGAGATTACGGTCCGCAAAGTGTTTATCTCGATGATACTGACGAGCTGGCCTTTATAGATTGGGTTTATAACCGGCCTCAACGACCCAATGACAATATGTTGCCGGTAAACCTTGGCAATGCTCTTGATGTGGAAGTATTTCAGATGACTGCCAACCCTAACAGACTGGTTACCACCGGAGGGAATTTCATGAGCGACGGACACGGTACAGGCTTTTCATCCAAGCTCATTCTTACCGAGAATTCTTCGCTAACGGAAAGTCAGATTGACGCCATAATATATGCCTATATGGGCATTGACCAATACATCAAGATGGATGAACTTCCTTACGATAATATCAGTCACCTCGATATGCATATGAAATTGCTGGATGAAGAAACCCTGCTGGTTGCGCAATTCCCCACCGGCGTTTCCGACGGTCCTTATATCGAAAGCAATCTCAGCTGGTTGCTTGATAATCATCAAACCTGCTACGACAGAGATTACCAGGTGGTTCGTATACCCATGGTACCGTCTTCCGGTGGAAATTATCCACCACAGACAAGCTACAGAACTTATACCAATTCATTGATCCTGAACGATCTGGTAATGGTACCCGCTTACTATAATACCGTTCTGAACAATGAAGCACTGGCTATTTATCAGCAAGCCATGCCCGGTTACGATATTGTTGGAATTAATATGGAAAATGTGATACCGGCAAGTGGTGCCATACATTGCATAAGTCGCGAGATAGCCGCTACTGATCCCATATTTATTTCACACGCCCCTATCCGTGAAGTGGAAATAGACTTAAGTGAATACCTTATTGAAGCCAAAATAAAAAATGCAAACGGAATTACATCAGCCAGCGTATTTTACAGAATTGATGATCAGGATGATTTTACCGAAATCCCCATGACATTTCAGTCGGGTATTTATACTGCAGTTATTCCTGCCCAGGCATGCAATACCATAATTGATTATTACATCAGTGCAACCAATCCAAACAAAACCATTACCAAACCCCTTGTAGCACCGGCCAATTACTGGTCATTTCAATCGGCAGGCGAATCTATTGATTTTGCTGCAAGCAATACATCTGCCGATGTAAATGAGGAAGTTACTTTCTTTTATACCGGTTGTCTTACAGAAGATGAGATCAATGAAGCCATCTGGCATTTTGGTGAGGGTGCAATACCCCAAACTGCAACAGGAATTGAAGACCATACCGTAGTTTATGAAACCGAAGGATATAAAACCATCTCACTTACCCTTAACGGGGAAGAGCTTATCAGGGAAAACCTTGTGCTTATTACACCCGAAACCACATGGCAACTCACCATGCAGATCAATGGTGAGGGACAAACCAGTCCTGCAACCGGCACATATACATATGTTGAAGGCACTGAAGTTGAGCTTTCAGCCACACCCGCCGAAGGTTGGGTTTTTGAAGAATGGCTTCTTGACAGCAACGAAACCTATGAAAATGATCAGATCACGGTAACCATTGATCAGGACATTACTGCTATAGCCGTTTTCAAACAAATTGAAACTACCGTTGCCGATTGGGAAAATAAGTTTCTTTTTGATGTTTTCCCCAATCCGGCTGAGGGAAGGTTTAATATAGTGATGTCACCATCCAATGGTCCGGTAAATATCAGGATTTTCAATATCCAGGGACAGTTGGTATATCAGAACCAGGTTGTGAGCACACAGTGGGATGAGCAATTCCAGGTCGATCTCAGCAATGAAACCAAAGGAATTTACCTGGTTCAGGTAAGTGGTAATCATGGAGTCAAAACAAAAAGGATTTTAATAAAATAACAAGTTATATCCCTTTACAAACCCCTAAATCCAAATTTAAACACACTTTTTTATGAAAAGCACAGCTCATTTACTGGTTTTCTTTTTGGCAATTACCCTTTTTTATTCCTGCACGACTCCTGCAAAAAAGGCCCAACCCCCTGTTGCCGAAAAAATTGAAGAACAACTGATTATGCACGGTGATACGCGCATTGATTTTTACTACTGGATGCGCGACCGCGAAAACCCGGCCGTTATTGACTACCTGAACGCTGAAAATGAGTATCTGAAAACAGTGATGTCGCATACCGAAGCACTTCAGCAAAAACTTTATGATGAGATGCTGGGAAGGATCAAGCAGGATGAAAGCTCAGCCCCCTGGTTTCACAACGGCTATTACTATTACACCCGTTACGAGGAAGGTGGCGAATATCCCATTTATTGCCGCAGAAAAGGAAACATGGATGCACCCGAAGTAATTCTGCTGAATGTACCCCAAATGGCTGAAGGCTATAACTATTACAGGATTGGAAATTACGATATAAGTCCTGATAACCGGCAGATTGCTTATACTGTTGATACTATTGGCCGCAGGCAACATACTATTTTTATCAAGGATCTTGAAACATCAGAAACACGACCCACCTATGCTGAATTTGCTGCGGGCGATGTGGTTTGGGCAGCTGACAACCAAACCATTTTCTATACTGTGCTTGACCCCATTACCTTGCGTTATGAGCGTATATTAAGATATAATACGCTGGGTCAAGAAGCCGCTGAAGAAGTTTATTACGAAGAGGATGATACTTATTATTACATGGGTGTTTCCAAAACCAAAGACGGAAAATACCTGACCATAAGTATGAGCAGTTCGGCGAGCAATGAAACGCTGATCCTTGAATCAGACAATCCTGATGGCCGGTTCAGAGTATTTGAACCCCGGCAGAAGGACAGGCTTTATGTTATAGAACATTACAAGGGTAAATTTTATGTAATCACCAACAAAGATGCCCAAAACTTCAGGCTTATGGAAACCCCGGCCGAAAGAACCGGCTCACGCAACTGGAGCGAGGTGATCCCTCACCGTGAGGATGTTCTGCTTGAAGGGATGTCGGTTTTCAGCAACCACCTGGTTCTTCAGGAACGAAGAAATGGTCTTAGGGAAATGCGCATAATTCGTCAGAATGACGGAAATGAACATTACATCAGCTTTGAGGAAGAAGCCTATACTGCAGGTATCCACATCAACGAAGAAATGGATACCGATATTTTCCGCTTCAGCTATACATCGCTCACAACACCCTCTACAATTTATGATTATAATATGAACACCCGCGAGCAATCGCAAATATGGCAGCAAACTGTACTTGGCGATTTTGATCCTGCAGATTATGAAACCCGTCGTTTATATGCTCCTGCCCGCGATGGTGAGCAGATTCCGATCACTATTGTTTACCGCCGTAACCTTGATCCAACAGGCAATAATCCATTGCTTCAGTACGGTTACGGTTCATATGGTTTCAGTGTTGACCCTAGATTTAACTCCAACGCCATCAGCCTGATCGACAGAGGGTTTATATATGCAATGGCGCATATAAGAGGTGGCCAGGATATGGGCAGACAATGGTATGATGATGGAAAACTTCTCAATAAGAGAAATACCTTTTACGATTTTATTGATGTATCGGAATATCTCATAGCCAATAATTACACATCGCCCGGAAAACTTTTTGCATCGGGTGGAAGTGCCGGCGGACTGCTTGTAGGTGCTGTTATAAACATGCGACCGGAGCTTTATAAAGGGATTATTGCCAGTGTGCCTTTTGTGGATGTGGTAACAACCATGCTTGACGAAACCATTCCACTTACCACTGCTGAGTATGATGAATGGGGAAATCCCAATATTAAAGAGTACTATGACTATATGCTTTCCTATTCGCCCTACGACCAGATAACCCGGCAGGGTTACCCCAATTTACTTATTACGTCTGGCTTACACGACTCGCAGGTACAATTCTGGGAGCCTACCAAATGGACCGCCAAGCTAAGGAAATACAATACGGCCGATACAAAAATTCTGCTCACAACCAACATGGAGGCCGGGCATGGCGGCGCATCAGGCCGGTTGAGAAGATTGCAGGAGGTTGCACTGCAGTATGCTTTCCTGCTTGATCTGATCGAATAGATAACCCCATATTTTTTCCATAGAAAACTTTTCCGGGAGCAGGGCAGCAAAACCCTGCTCCTGTTTTGTTAGCCAGCTCCTTAAAAAACCATAAAAAAAGAATTTCGCTTGCGGCTTTTGGTTATTTTTAACGCTTCAAAAAAATTACTTTTAAATCTCACTTTCCCTATGCTACCAAAAAGAATCTTACTCCCGGGTTTACTGATCGCAGCCCTTGTTTTTTCAGCCTGTAAACATTCCGATGACCAGCTTTTAAAGCAGGCCCGGCAAATACACAGTGAAATCCTTACCCTTGACAGCCATACTGATACACCTTTAATGCTTGGACGCCGCGGACTCGACCTTGGAGTTCACAATGATCCCAATCGTGGAGGTGGCAAGCTCGACTTTCCAAGAATGGATGAAGGTGGATTGGATGCCGCATTCTTTGCCGTTTTTCTCGGACAAGGCGAAAGCACTCCCGAAGCATGGGATATTGCCCATCAAAGGGCTCTTGGATTATTTGAAACCATACATGATGCTCTGGAGCAAAACAGCGATCTTGCAGAACTGGCGATAACACCTGATGATGCATACAGACTGAGAAATAAGGGTAAAAAAGCCATTTACATAGGGCTTGAGAATGCTTATCCGATTGGTGATGATCTTTACCGGCTTGAAAAGTACTATGAACTTGGAGCAAGGTATGTAACGTTGTCACACACCCGCAACAATCATTTCAGTGATTCATCCGACGATCGTGAAGGACCGGAGCATGGTGGCCTCTCAGAAATAGGCCGCGAACTGGTAAAAAAAATCAACCATATGGGAATGATGGTAGATGTGAGCCATATTTCCGACGATGCCTTTTACGATGTGCTTGAGATCAGCACGGCACCGGTTATTGCATCACACTCCAATGCACGTTCGGTTTATGATAATCCGCGCAACCTGAATGACGATATGTTGAAAGCACTTGCTGAAAACGGTGGTGTAGTTCAGCTCTGCTTCCTATATGTTACTGAGCTTCCACCAAACCCACCAAGAGATTCGGCCCGCGCAGAACTAAGAGAGCGTTACAACAACTTCCAGAATCTTACCGACGAACAAATGGAAGAAGCCCGTTCAGAATGGTATGCCATTGATCGGGATTTTCCGTCGCAGTTGCCCACCGTCGCCGACATAATTGACCATCTCGATTATATTGTTAACCTTATAGGTATCGATCATGTAGGTATTGGAAGTGACTTTGACGGTGGCGGACAACTTGAAGATTGCTATGATGTTTCGGAAATGCATAATCTAACTGTTGAAATGCTCAGACGAGGCTATAATAAAGAAGAAATTGAGAAAATATGGTCGGGTAATTTCATGCGTGTGTTTCGGGAAGCATATGATTTGCGGGAAATTTAGTATCATTGCAAACGATAATTATTTCAAACCACAAATCGACAAACATGAAGAAACAAATCCTTATTTTGATGACACTGGCATTCCTGCTGAGTTTTTGCGGCACGGGCCCCCGCCAGGAACAACAAACAGAAACCATTGATGAAGCTGAGTTTTTGCTTCCTGACAGCGAGCAGGCATTTCTCAACAACCTGGCAAGTCTTTGCGGGCAATCCTTCCGCGGACAGGAAACTTACATGCAGGAAGGCAGAGAAAGCTGGGCCGGCAAAGATCTGGTGATGCATGTAACGGTTTGCGAACCCGGCCAGGTGCAAATCCCTTTTCACATTGATGATGACAAATCACGAACCTGGATGTTCCTGGCTGAAGATGGCAGGCTGCGATTCAGGCACGACCATCGCCATGAGGACGGCACGCCCGAAGATCAGACCCTTTATGGCGGCTATTCCGATGGAACAGGCGATGCATTCAGACAACATTTTCCGGCAGATGATTACACCATTGATCTTCTTGTAGATACGCTTAACCGCGAATGGCATGTAGTTTTGAATGAAGAAATGAGCAATTTCAGCTACAGACTTCTTTATCATGGAGAGATTGTGTTCCAGGCCGATTTCGACCTTACCCGTCCTTTGTAAAACCAAAATATTTCATTAAAAACAAAAGGCCTCCCGAGCAGGAGGCCTTTTGTTTTTTTAGTTATTGGTTACAGTGCATTGAAATCATTAACCCGGATTTCTTAGCGTAACATCCCTTCTACCCTTTCAGGTTTTCCATCTACTTCTGCAGGTTTTAAACCCATGATCCGCGTTATCAAAGGGTAAAGATCCACCACTTCTATGGCCGGATGTCTGTGATTTATTTTAAAAGCCGGGCCCATGGCATAAAAAATGGCATGCATATCCTTTTTTGCGTTATCCCAACCGTGTGCACCGCCCGTATAATAGGTATTGCGGGGTTTTCCCCAGCCCAGACTCCAAGTACTGTCGGCAAGAATCACCAGGTCTCCTATACGTGGGTTGGTTCCGTAGTTAAGCCTTTCCGGCACATCGGCCTTCTTCCATACTGAAATGTTTTCAACTTCGCTCAAAATAGCAAAAGCAGAATCTATCATACCCGGTTTGGGATTTACGTGCAAGATCGGGTTTCCACCATGACTTCGCTCATACCAGTCGCGGGGAGTGTATTCCGAAATATCCACATACCGATCGGGGCTAACTTCGGTCATTCCGTGGTCGGATGTTACGATCAGGTTTATATACCTGTAATGATCAAGAGCCTTGAGACCGTTGATCAGTAAACCCACCAGCGAATCCAGTTGTACTACCAGCTCATCAATCTCAGGACTGTCAGGACCGGTCCGATGTCCCTGGCTGTCGGGTTCCTGGAAGTAAAAGGTTATGAGGCGGGGTCTCTTTTCGATAGGTAACTGCAGCCAATAGAGCACAGTATCGATACGCTCTGTAAACGGTACCCTTCCGTCGTAACGCTTCCAGTAAGTGGGCTGGATACCCTGCACAGGTGCTTCTGATCCCACCCAGAAAAATGAAGCTGAGGTTACACCCTGCTTCTCAGCAGTAACCCACATAGGCTCACCTCCGTAAAAATCGCCGTTTTCAACCGCTTCACGATCGCCCAACCGATAGGTCAGACCCAGATCAGTACAGGTGAAATTATTATCCACTATACCATGGTTATCGGGGTACAGACCGGTTGCCATGCTGTAATGATTGGGAAAGGTTTTGGAGGGAAAGGCAGGTTTGATGTATTCGGCCTGGACACCACGGCTGGCAATATAGTCCAGATAGGGCGTTTCAACCCGGTCAGCATAATCCCAGCGAAATCCATCCATGGAAAGCATAACCACATATTGCTCAGATGCAGGAATTCTGCTGCCACTCTGTATACTGCAGGATGCAAAATAAAAAAGTACTAAAACCACTAATAACGGGAAAACTTTCTTCATAATTGATTTAGATTAATAAAAACTATCGTTCATGTTTGATTTAAGCTGCAATTGAATCCGCAAGATACTAAGATATTTTAAAATTAAACCCATAAGGTAACAGTTGCAAATTCTGCCTTTTAATAGAAGTAAACCACAAATTAACATTAAAGTTTTTCAACAAAAAGACAAACAAGTTCAAATTTTATGAAATATTTAGATATTTTTGTTAAGAGGAATAAACATACGCGCGATGCCCATAAAAACGACTACCCGGTTTCCGGGAGTTTTCATTCTTTTACTTTTTCTGCCTGCTATTGTGAGTGCAAATGAAACGATTGGCAACATTGAGTCACGTCTTGAGAAAGCCGAAAGCGACTCCATGAAGTTTGAGCTTATCTTAAAAATGGGAGATCATTTTGAGCATACTGACTTTGACGCTGCGCTACACTTTTATAAGGAAGCTCTCAAAATGGCAGAAAAAAAACTGGATCAATCACCCGGTCCGGAAGAAGAAAAAATGTTTGAACTTCTCAGGATAAAAGTCCTCGGATACATTGCCTTACATTACAAATTGTGGGGAAAATACGAAGATGCCCTTGATGCTTATGAAGTTTTCGGACAAGCATATCTGAAAGTAAACGACATTGATGGTCATATAAACACCATTATCTCGAAGGGGAATATATTTTTTTACCAGGGTATATACCCACAGGCATTAGAACTATACCATGAAGCGTTAAAACTGGCTGAACAAAATAACATCTGTTATTTAATCGCCAGAATAAAACTCAATCAAGGAGCTTGCTATTACCACATAGGAAATTACATTCTGAGTTTATCATACCATCAGCAGGCTTTGGACTTAAATGATAGTCTGGGGATTGAAGGAAATAATGGCAGTATTTTTTTAGGAATGGGCAATATTTACAGCGAACTGTCAGATTTTGATAATGCCATGAAGTATTATACCATGGCCCTTGACCATTTTGCAAAATTTCCAAATAATGATGCTCTGGCCAACATACATATCAGTATCGGTGCCCTTTATTTTGAATCTGAGATGAACGACGAAGCCGAAAAACACTATCTCGAAGCTCTTGATCATGCCATCCTGCTCAGAAGCCATAGAATGGAAGCACATACCATGTTGAATCTCGGCCAGGTGTATGTGCGGAAAAAAGAGTTTGAAAAAGCTTTGGATTATTTTAACAGAGCACTGAACCTCGCTGAAGAAACCAATAATCAGCATATAAAGGCAAATATTCTCAGAAATCTTGCTAATCTTTATTTGTACAGAGGCAACTACAATCTGGCCTATCGTTATGCCCGTGAAAGCCTGGAGATTGCCCAGGCAATTGAATCCACAAGCGTACAAGCACTTGGATGGAAAGTATTATCAGAGGTCAGAGAAAGGCAAGGTTTTTTTCAGGAGGCTTTAAAAAATTATCAGCAGTATAAAAACCTTAATGATTCATTGCTCGATATTGAAAAGCAGAAGAAACTTACTGAGATGGATGCCCTTTACCGGTCGGAGAAACAGATCCAAGCCATGGAACTTAAGCAACTGGAACTGGATAAGAGCCATGCCGAACTCAAACAAAAGAAACATCTGGCTAACACATTTATCATAGCTTTTTCAATACTTGTAATTTTGGGTATTTTGTTTTTTGTTTCCAACTATCGCCGCATAAGTACCGACCGACTGGTAAAGAAACAGAATAAGATCATACATGATAATTGCGAAAAAATTGACAAGATGGAAAAACATACGGAACGGCAGAATGAAAGGATCATGCGGCTTGAGAAGGATATAGCAGTTCATGAAAAAGATTACCATAATAACATTTATTTTGCAAACGAAATAAATAATTATATGCTTCCGGGCCTTGAGGTACTGCCTGCTGCATTCAATGGTCGTGCATTCATTTTTTCAAACATCAGAAATCAAAGTGAAAAATCCGGTTTTCTATGGGTAAAACAAATTGATGGCACAATAGTAATTGCTTTGGCAGGAATCAGTCTTCCAACAATTAAGGGTAGTCTTGTAAATCTTTATCTTTCTCATCTGCTCGAAAAATTTTCCAATAATATTTACCAGAAGGATCCCAGGATCATTGCTGAAAACATGAATGAACAGATCCAGATTCTCGCCAATCAGTTGGATATAAGTCAATCGCGGATAAACATTTCTCTGTTATGGATTGATAAAGCAAATCACAAAATTGTATTTTCAGGTGAGCAGATCGGGCTATACCTTGCCATAGCCCGCATGAAAAAGGACCTGACCAAAAAACTCAATTCTGAATACCAGGAATTACAAAGATTCAATGCTAACAAATTTCAGGACAGCCAGAATAAGGTAACTAAAAACAAGATAATTGCCGAGGTGCAGTTAAAAAAGGCTGACAGGCTTTATCTTATTTGTTCTTGCCCTGCCGGATCCACCGGTGAAAAGGATAATATGGGTCTCTCACTCATAGATGATAAGATCATTCCCCTGCTCGACGAGCATCAGGATAAGGAATTGAGCCTTCATAAAACTTTTCTTGGAAACTATTTTGCCGAACAAAAAGAATCGCCCGGATTGCCCGAAGATTTAAAAATTGTCGGAATAGAACTCTGAATCTGAAATTACCATCGGGAATATCCCAGTCTTTTCAATCCCTGGCTTTTGCGTGGATTATCTGAATACCCGAATGCAATGGTAAATAGCCAGGCGTTACCATTAAAAGAACTTCCCTGCGGATTATCGTGATTAAGGAAAGAAAAGGCAGGTTTCAGGCTAAGCCAGGTAAGATTTGAAAAAATATGACGATAAGCCGGGCCAATGGTAAAATTAAACGATCCATACGATCTGCGCCCGGGATCCTGGCCATCTTCAACCAGCTCAATCAGATCATAACCCAATCCCGCAAATAACTCCAGGTTATAATCAGGCCCCTGCACCAGCACCCTGCTCCACTCCAGACCCAAATAACCTCCCTGAAAATTGGATACCTTTACCAGGGTATCCTGTAATAGTACCGAAACAGGCCGGGCAGATTCTCCAAACCTGAAATCAAAAACCGCATCAAAATAATTACGCCCTTTTTTCAAACCCACATTTACACCCAGCGAGGGGTGTGTGCCCAATACATCAAGATCACTTATAGGGAACCACATGCCTGCTCTGATTCCGACATTGAATTCGGGCAACCTGAGCAGCTCATTCCGCCTGTTGCGATATTCTGCTGCCAGAGCGGTTTCCTGAAACTCGCCGTCGCGCAATGCAGCAAAAAAGTTTTCAGGTTCACCGGCATACAATTCCAGTATGCGATATTCGATACTTGCTGGCGCAACCCCGTTGATCAACCGGGCAGCCTGGCGCATGGTTTGCCTGTCGAAGTCTTCATTGATAGGAACATATCCGAAAAAATCCTTATGAAAAGCATAATAATCGACTCTTTCTGCAGGGCTTTTTTCAGCAATAAGCCTGTACCTGATTTCAAAAGCGATGGCTTGCTCAAGGATGGAAGTTCCTTCCAGTGGTCCCGGAAACTGCCCTGCTGAAAGGAGCTGCAAGGTGCGGGCACGAAATACCGGTTCGGTGAGTCCGCACTCCTGCTCCCAGGCAAAAAGAATTTCTGCCAGAATTTCATCATCACCATCCAGCATGGCTCTGGCCACTTCAACGGAAAAGTTTTCAGCTTTCTCAGCACAGTTCACCGCGATATCCTGTGCTTGCAAAGTCCAGTAAAACAGAAAGAAAATCATTACCCAGAGTGTACTCTTCATTGCGAAAGTATTAAGCATAATTCAAATATAAGTATTATAGCAGAATTCCCGGAATTATTGCCATAAAATCGAAACTTAAAATGTATTGTATCGCCAAATAATACCCGGTAAATAGAAAAGTATTATATATTTGCTGATGCAGATGATTATAATAAGGCTGATAAGCTTGCATTTGCCAGCAATACAATTCATCATTTCAACCAAAATTCAATACCATGAACGAGAAAACTACCAATGAATACGTGAAATTTTATTCATTAAGATCTATCTCCATTGCCACTTTTTTAGGTGGCCCCATTGCTGCAGGAATCCTGATCAGAAGAAACTTCCTGAATCTGAACGATGATAAAAAAGCAGTGAATTCTTTATTTATAGGTATACTATCCACAATTCTTCTGTTTGTGATGCTATTTTCTCTCCCGGAAACCACCATCGACAAAATTCCCAGTTCATTAATTCCTGCCATATACACTGGACTGATTTATCTGATAGCAAACAAATTGCAGGGACAAACTTTACAGGAGCATAAGGACAGCCGTGGTGAGTTTTATTCTGCCTGGAGAGCAGCTGGTATAGGACTGGTATTTAGTTTGCTTATAGCTACTGGTGTAATTGGATATATATATGCAAGCGAACCGGATTATGACTTTGATATAGCAACCTACGAGCATAATATTAACCTTTTCATTGATAATGAGGCACAGGCCCTGATAGTTTTTGATAAAATGGGTTACCTGGAGGATGATGAATTAATCACCGAATTCAAACATGGCAAAAACCTCTGGAAGCAAAATGTGGTTCTCACCAGCGAAATCCTGGCATTGGATGATTTACCTAAAGAACTGGAAGACCTGGTCTCAAAACTAAAAACCTACTCAGAACTCAGAATAACTTTTTATGATTTATTCGTCAGAGCATACACAGAAGAAACCTATGAATATGGTCCACAGATTGAAAGTATTGCTTTGCAGATTGAAAGGGTATTAAACGAGTTGGATTAACGCAGTATTTGAACCCATTAGAAATAACAAGCAGTTAAATTACCGGAAGAAAAAAAACAGTATATTGATTTAATTTTACCAGGAAAGAGATAATGTGCCCAGAACAGGACTCGAACCTGCACGTACTTGCGTACACTAGTCCCTGAAACTAGCGCGTCTACCAATTTCGCCATCTGGGCCAGTAAATTAAAGATCTTATATTCTTAAACGATTGTGCC
The DNA here is from genome assembly GCA_019429055.1 of Bacteroidales bacterium. Taxonomy (GTDB): domain Bacteria; phylum Bacteroidota; class Bacteroidia; order Bacteroidales; family UBA7960; genus SKVR01. Next base: position 31,035 of record JAHYJP010000009.1, on the reverse strand, counting down.
CAGGACAAGACTCGAACTTGCACGAGCTTGCGCTCACTACCCCCTCAAAGTAGCGTGTCTACCAATTTCACCACCTGGGCTTGTTGTTACATTTTCTGTTTTTCACTATGGAAAGACCGTTGTAAAATCCCTTTTTGAAAATGTGTGGCAAAGGTAAGAAAAGTTTTATTTCACACAATAGCTTTTGTTGCATTTTTTTACAATGTTTTTTCTTAGGTTTGTACAAAAATTAGAATCATGACCAACCCACAGGAAAATCACGTTTTATCTCGCCAGGTGCTTGAAATGATAACTGTAGCCCATGAATACTGTCTTTTCTTTGAGCAGGTTGAGAAATACTCTGCCCAGGAAATTTTTTCTTACTTCCAGAAAATCGGGCCCCTGCTTTACCTGAAAGGTGCCATGATGCCATCAGGAATAGAGGCAGAACCCGATTACATGGAGCGGTTTGTCACAGAAGAACAATGGGAAGGAATTTTCAAGATACTGAGAGAAAAATTTGACAAAGAAGATGTGTATTATGTGCACGATCACAACTACGATACCGAAGAAGTAAGCCTGGCTGATAATCTGGCCGATATTTACCAGGACATGAAAGATTTTGTTCTGCTTTACCAGAAAGCTCCTCTCACCAGCAAGGAATGTGCTGTTGCAGAACTACAAAAGCTCTATGAAAACCACTGGGGGTTAAGAGTTTTGCAGGCTTTGGGCTATGTGCACGGCAAAATTTATCGCGACAGTATTGACCCTGAACTTTTCTCAGACGAAGACCTTTCAGATCTGTAAAAAAACTCCCCGGCAAATTGTAAAGATTAAACCGGGGAGCGGGAGTCCATAAACCTAAAAACCAAATTATCTTATAAGCATTTTCTGAGAAACCGGTTCATCAGAATAGAATACTACGGTATAAAGTCCGGCAGGTAATTGAGGCAGATTTACCGAAGTGATATTCCTGGCACTTAAAACCGAAGAATAAATTATCCTGCCCTGCATATCAAAGATTCGCCATTCTACATCCCGGTCACCCTGATAACTGATACTAAAGTTTCCATTATTGGGATTGGGATAAAGGGTGAAGTGTTCTTCCACATTTCTTTCCAGGTAAACGCTTACCGGAGAAAAATATTCGAAAGTTCCATCGTAGTCAGTTTGTTTCAGTCGATAATAGGAAATCCCGGCAAAAGGGTCGGTATCCCGGGCAGAATAATATTTTGACTGACTGGTAGTACCTGAGCCATTGACAACAGTAAGTAAATCCCATGAAACTCCATCAACACTTTTTTCAACCGTAAAAAAGTCATTATTGATTTCTGCGGCAGTAACCCATTCAATGAAAACTTCCTGGTTGTTCAGTACTTTTGCCTGAAATGATAATAATGAAATAGGCATTGGATCATCAGAACTGCCTGCTGTCCAGCGGCTGAAACTTTCAATATTATGAGCTATGATCCTTTTGCCTGCAGCATCCACATCGGAGGGTACCCATATCCATTCCATATCAGGATGATATTCATGACCTGCGCTTTTGAAAAGTGAAAAGTTGGCCGACTCATCAAACAGATTCAATTCTCCAATAAAATAATGGAATATAATTGTTGCATCCAGGTCAGTATTATTTTCAGGAATGATATCAAACCATCTGAGAATGCTGCGGGTATCATCTGAATAATTAAGTTCACTATGTCCTCTTCTGATTATGGTGTTTCCAAGGTTATTTGGTGTTTCAATTTCAAGACCAATTCCACTGATATTTCCTGAAGGGTTATTCAGGTAACGATTCATTTCAATATGACCATTCAAGCCAAAAACCCTTGATGATATATTGTTGTATTCACTTTCTTTGATTTCGCCATTTTCGCCCAAACGAAGGATATGTCCGTTAAGATTCAGTAATCCATTTTCCATGCGTAAAATTCCGGTCACGTCAACATCTCCGCTCATGCGCACATTATTAAAATTGGAAATGGTGATATTTTCAAATAAAACATTGGAAATCCTTTGTGTAGTACTTCCCGAAAATTTCACAATTCCTTCGCCCGTAATTTTTGAGAATATTGCGGGATTTGTAACCAGCTCACCCGTAATGGTAAGTGTAAAACCGCTTCCAATGATCATTTCGGCATTAGCATCCATGAAAAGGGTGTAAATGCTTATATTTTCATCAAGAACGGGTTTTGTGCTATGATTAACGATCCTTACCGTAGCGCCCGGAGGAGGTGGGGTGCCCTGATCCCAGTTGTTTTTATTACTCCAGTCGTTATTTGTACCTGATGGTTGCCATGTCCAGATGTAAGTGGGGTCATAGATCTCCCTGATTAAAGGATATTTGTCATTTTCTGTATCAATAATTTCCCAGGTTGCCAGAAAGTCCCAGTCAGAATAACTTTCCGGTTCTTTCATCTCACTGGTAGTAAGGCCGGTTCCTGCAGCACTTGTTTCCATACCTGACGACTCCTTATCCCAATAACAGTTGCTAACAGTACCCATATTTGCACCTATCCCTGTCATTCCAATCAGTCCGCCAATGTGGGGTGATGTAGTATCATTGACCGTAACTGAGCCTGTAGAGTAAGAATGTATTACCATACCCCGGTATTCAACGCAACCTACAAGTCCGCCAATACGTGAACCACCGGGAACATTTACATTACCCCTGGCAAAGCTGTTAGAAATCAATCCTTTCTGATTACACCCCACCAGACCGCCATATTTATCTTTTCCATGGGTAATAGAAGTGGTTCTGAGCAGCACATTCACTTTGGCCCAGCAATTATGAATAACAGGCCTGAAGCTTTCAGCTGCTGATGCATCTGCCAGGTAACTGTTATTTGAACCTACCAGTCCTCCTGTAGCTCCGTCTCCACCAACAATACCACCTGTTACGTAACAATTTTCTATGCGTGTATTATGATTTCCGGTAACCTTGCCTACAAGAGCACCGGTAAAACGTCCACCTACAACATAAACACTTTCAAGTCCCAGATTTTTTATGGTTGTTGCGCCATTCCCGCTTACACCAATATGACCGAATAAACCCACATTGGCTATACCTGCACGCAAAATATTCAGATTTTTGATCGCATAACCGTTTCCGTCATAATGACCTGTAAACCTAAGTGACGATCCGCTGCCACCTATTGGCAGCCAGTTGGTAAATGTATTATTGGGCGGTTTGCTGAAATCAATATCATCATCTTGCCGGAAATAACTGCCAGGAAAATTTCTGACATTGTTAAGATGGGTGGCATCCAGTATGATATACGGATCATTTTCGGTGCCACTGCCACCGGCAAACTGACTGTATGCCAGCATATTACCAGAAACCACAAAAACAAAAACTGTTACCAGAGATGTGAAAAACTTTTTCATAACTATTGGATTATGTTGCTTCTGTGTATACTCATTTTACTGTCAAAGGGTTACATACAAAGTAAAATCAGTAAAATATTAAATCCAACAGTGTAAACCCGTGAATTTCAAGACTGTAAATGCGTAAAATTACCCGGTTGAAATCTAAGCAAATAAAGCAAAGGTTTCTGGTGGTTTCTTGTAAATAAATCAGGTGGTTTTTTTCATCAATCGGGATAAAATATTTTTTAGTTACTACGTGTAAGATTCATCCTTTCTGTTTCCGGACTGATATTAACATTTTCATAACCCTTATCCATCTGGAATCAAAAAAAAAGCGAAAAACATCAAGGGCTGATGAATTGTTATTAAATTCGCATTTGCGCAAAACTTCACACAAAAAACCAGATTGAAAATGAATCTAAAGAGACTTTTCTATACCATTTTAATTACCGGAAGTGTCCTGAGTTGTGCCATTGCCGAAAAAGGACACAATATTGAAGTTAAAGTAACAGGTTTACAGGATACCATTTCTATGCTGGCCTATCATTTTGGAAACCGTCAATACATTCAGGATACAGTAAGAATAGATCAGGATGGAAGGTTCCGGTTCCAGGGCGAAGAACGCCTCGATCCGGGAATGTATATGATCGTTTTGCCAGATCAGAAATACTTTGAGGTTATTGTGGATCATAATCAGCATTTCAGAATAGAGACTGAAATGGATAACTTCATCAACACCATGAAATTTGAGAACTCACAGGATAATGAAATCTTTTACGATTACATGCGTCTTATTGGCAGGGAAAATGAAGTGATAGGTCCTGCACGGGCAGAGCTTCAGGACCCATCTACCACACCCGAAAGACAAGCAGAACTGCGTAGCAAGCTCGCGGAAGCTGATGCAAAAGTGAAATCGCTGCAGGATGAGATCATAAACCAATCGCCTGATGGCTTGTTTGCCCGAATTCTCATGGCACAGAAAGAACCACCCATGCCCGAGGCTCCCCTGAAGGAAGATGGAACTCCCGACAACGATTACATGTACCAGGTTTATAAGCGCAACTTCTGGAATAACATTGACTTCTCTGATGACCGGATCCTGCGTACTCCGGTATTTCATGCCAAACTCAATCAGTTCTTTACCCGGGTATTGATGCAAATCCCCGACAGTATTATTGTTGAGGCTGACAGGCTGGTTGAAAAATCACGCGCCCATCCCGAGATGTTTAAATATGTGGTTTTCTTCGTTACCAATACCTTTGAAAGATCTCAGATCATGGGTATGGATGCTGTTTTTGTACACATGGTGGAAGATTATTATATGACCGGCGAAGCTGACTGGGTAACCCCCGAGCAACTGGAAAGAATTTCAGAACGAGCCATGGCCCTTAAGCCTTTGCTCATTGGTAAAATTGCTCCCGATATTACCATGTTTGCTCCCGATCGCAAACCACTGAGCCTGCATGATGTGGATGCCAGGTTTACGGTACTTTATTTCTGGGATTCAGAGTGTAGCCATTGTAAACGACAAACTCCTCTTATGAAAAAGTTTTACGAAAAGCTCCATCCCAAAGGTGTGGAAATATTTGCCGCAAATACTGAAGCCGATCGCAATAAATGGCTTGATTACATAAAAGCAAATGGCCTGGAATGGATTCATGTAAACGATCCTGTCAATTCTTCAGGCTTTCGCGATAAATACGATATCTGGGCTACACCACTGATCTTCCTGCTTGATGAGGATAAACGCATCATAGCCAAAAGAATCACAGTGGAACAGGCTGAAGAGATTATCAACAGGGAACTGACAAATTAAAAATTATCTCCGGTTTACCTGTGTTCTTCCCGTAAAAGATCCATAATGGTTTTTACCGGATTGAAGGTTATCAGTGGAACCTCCACAAAGATGGTATTCCAATTTGCCATTGCCCCATTCCACAGGCCGGGCAACTCCTGAGCTTTCAGGTCTTTGCCATCCTTACTTTTATAACTGATAAATCCGGTTTCCGGATCAACAAACCCGGCGAGATCGTAGGCCTTTCCTGTATGATCTTTCAGCGAACAAACAAGATCAACGGGATTAAAATGGGTAGATTGTTCAAAAATCTTCTTTTGCTCTGCATCCTTATGGTCAACCTGCGAAGATTCAACAATCTGCAACGATCTGATTCCTGATCTGGGATCCTGCACCCAGAAGGGCCCACCACCGGGTTCACCCACATTTTTTACCATACCACAAATTCGTATGGGCCGATCGAGAAGTTTTCGGAGCAAAGAAATTCCTTCTTTATCATCGTGGGGCAGTATCTTTTCATCAATGCACAAATGTTCAATAGCAAAAGTACGGGCAACAGCATATTCATCATCTGCAAAATTTCCGCCATCAATCTCCCGTAATATTCTGAATACTTTTTCTTGCAGAAAGAGTAAAAGCCCGCCCAGTAATTTCTTGTAGGTGTAGGTTTCTTCTTTCAATCGATCGGGTACTACATTATCAATGTTTTTGATGAATACCAGGTCTTCGGTAAGTTCATTCAGATTCTGAATGAGTGCACCATGTCCACCCGGACGAAACAGCAGCGAACCATCGCTATCGCGAAAGGGATTGTTTTCCAGATCAACCGCCATGGTGTCGGTTGATGGTTTCTGAACCGAGAACCTTACTTCAAAACCCGTCCCGAAGTTTTCCTCATAACTTTTGATAACACTACCCACATGATTGATAAACCGCCCCCTGTGTTCCGGCGAAACGGTGAAATGAAGCTTAACAACATTGCTCGATTTACGAACATAGTTCGCTCCTTCTACCAGATGCTCTTCAAGTGGGGTCCGGCTGAAATCTTTATATTTGTGAAAACGAAGCAGGCCCTTGGGCAGCATAGCGTATCCAAGTCCATCATCATCAAGCAAATGATCTATCAGGGACAAGTAATCTTTCTTTTCCAGAAGCGCATTTGCATCCAAACCTTTGTCGTTCAATACATTTTTCAGGTCATCCCAAAAGGCAAAAGTTTCCATTTCTGCGAAAAACTGTGCGGCCTGCTTGTCAGATGCAGCAATATTTTCAGCAGATTTACCTTTGCGAAGCTCATCGCGCCAGGTAAAAAGATCCTTAAACATACGAGTTGCTGCGCCACTTGCCGGAACAAATTTCACAATATCCAGTGCCGGATATTTTTCATCATAAAACTCCACGTATTCCTTGAGCTGATCCTGGTCAATCTGAATGATACCGTCACCCGGAGTTGCAGGAGAAGCCAGTTTTATAAAAGGAAAACCTTTTTCAAAATTCCGGATCTGGTCTTTTGCCATATCAACGGAAATACCTTTTTCTTTTAACTGCTCCAGATCTTTTTCTGTAAACATAAGCCTTGTGTTTTAGAATGGATTACTATAAGATTGCTTTTCAGTAAATTCTTTTTAATTAATTTATGTATTCGCAAGCAAATCATCATCCCGCACCAGCATAAGAATGGATGAATGGGGTACTATAAAATATTTTTCGTTGTTAAACTCTATTTCAAATGCGCTGTCCTGAAGAAAAATCGCAAGATCTCCTTCCGATGCCTGCAACGGGAAATACTTCAGATTATCGCGGGTTTCCTTCCATGGTTCATCGGATTCAACAGGTGCAGGAATGGGATATCCCGGCCCGGATTTAATAACGTATCCGCTTTGAATTTTTCGCTTTTCCTCAACACCCGGGGGCAGATATAGTCCTCCCTTTGTACGCTGGGTGGCACTTTTAGGTTTTATAAGAACCCTATCCCCTATCAGTACAAACCTATCAAGATTTTCACCTTCAATTTTCAATAACATATATACAAATTTTACATCCTCGTCAAGTAAACACAAACCTAAGTTTTTTTTGCGTAAAAATAAAATTTTGATTTACAATAGATGAAGTTTTTTAAATCCATTTATAAGTGGATAGGTTTTTACATTTATTGAAAAGCAAAATGACAGCTGTTTCCATATTTTAACGATGAAAATAAAAACAATTGAAAGGGTTTGTACGTTAGGATAAGAGATAAAAATCATCCTTACTTAATTAAAACTGAATAATTTAAATATCCAAAAACAACAGATATGCAAAAAAGACTTTTATTAATCAGTAACTCAACAAACTACGGGGAACGTTACCTGGCTTACACCCGGAAATACATTTCTGAGTTTCTGGGAAAGGATGTCAGAAATATTGCTTTTGTTCCCTACGCTGCAGTTGATATTTCCTACATAGAATATACAAACCAGGTTAATGATGTTTTTTCTGAGCTGGGATATTCAGTAAAATCAACCGAAGACATACAGGGGCCGCAAAAGGTAATTGAGGATTCGGATGCAATTGTGATTGGCGGTGGAAATACTTTTCATCTCATTCACCATATGCATGAGAAAGGACTGATGGACATTATTGTTAAAAAGGTTGAAAGTGGCACACCATTCATCGGATGGAGCGCTGGAAGTAATGTTGCCTGCCCTACCATAAAAACCACCAACGACATGCCTGTTATTCAGCCCAAAAGCTTCGATGCACTTTCGCTGGTGCCCTTCCAGATCAATCCTCACTATACCGATGGTCGCATACCCAATTATAATGGCGAAAGTCGTGAAGATAGAATACGGGAGTTTCTGGAACTTAATCCGGAAATGATTGTAGTCGGCTTAAAGGAGAGTTCTATGCTGCAGATTGAAGGCGAAACTGTTAAACTTCTGGGCAATAAAACTCTGAAAGTTTTCAGGAAAGACCAGCCCACCCTCGAATATGACCCCAGCACATCACTGGATTTTATTCTGAAATAATAACACATAAAATTCTTCATTCAACCCCATACTTGCTATATTTGCATAGTATGGGGTTGAAATTTCAGCCCGTTCGTCTCAGTTTTTTCAGACCAAAACAAATCTTATGAATTTTAGTCCGGAAAATAAACCTGGTCCCGATCCGGCGCCAGGTCCTTTGAATATCCTGGGATTACAGGCCCTTCATGGTGCCGGTTATTACAGTGCCGGTCCTGTAATTATTATGCAACTGGATCTTGGAGAATTTGATGAAGTATTTACCCATACCATCGAAGGTTTTTTTGAGAAACTCAGAGATACACTTCCCGGACTTGAAGAACACCACTGCAGCGAGGGTGAAACTGGTGGTTTTTTTTCCAGGGTTATGAGCGGCACACTGCTGGGGCATGTTGCAGAGCATATTGCCATTGAATTGCAAACTCTCGCCGGTATGGATGTGAGCTTTGGAAAAACCCGCAGTACGGGCAAAAAGGGTGTTTACAATGTGGTATTTCGTTTCCATTCCGAAGTAGCGGGGTTTTATGCTGCCAAAGCAAGCATTGACATTCTTAATAAAATTCTTACAAACCAGGATGTCAATGTAGAACTTTTCACTGGCGAGTTAAGTCATATCAGGGATAAAACCGCTCTTAGCCCCGGAACTCTTGCAATAGTTAACGAAGCGCACGAAAGAAATATACCTGTTATTCATCTCGAAACTTACAATCTTATCCAACTGGGCACAGGTAAATTTCAGAAACGAATCCGCAATACAGTTTCTTCCGACACACCTTTGCTCGCTGCTGAAAATTCAAGAGATGACTTTCTGAACAACCTTATGCTGGCCAATGCAGGAATACCTGTTGCCAGAACCATAAAGACCAGTATTGCAGAAGAAGCCATTGACTTTTGGAAAAGCCTTAACAAACCTGTTACCGTTAAAACATCAGGGAAGAATGGTTATAAATGTATTTTCCCAGCACTCAACAAACCCGAAATCATCAATTCGGCTTTTATCCTCAGCAAAAATCACAGTGATGAAATCCTGGTGCAGGAGCAAATCCCGGGCATGATTTACCGGCTGCTGGTTATAGATAACCGGTTTGTGGCTGCAAGCCTGTTACAGCAACCCGAGATTATCGGAAACGGGAAGGATAATATTGCCCGTCTCATAGAAAAACTCAATGAAGATCCGATTCGGCAGCCCGGTAAAAAAGGTAACCTTGACGTGCTTCAACCCGGAGATGAGATGCTTGAAACCCTTTCATTTTATGGATTTACACTGGATGATGTACCCGAAAAGGGAGTTAAGATTGTGCTGAGCAACATCCCAACCGTTGAAAGCGGTGCACTTCCCTCTGATGTTACCGGCATTGTCCACCCGCTCAACCGCACTATCGCTGAACGGGTTGCTGAAGTCAGCGGTTTGAAGGTCGCAGGAATAAATCTGGTTTGTGCCGATATCAGCAAGCCCATTGAAGATACACAGGGTGCTGTAACCGGTATGGATATGGCACCTGACCTGCGGATGCATCTCAACCCCTGGAAGGGAAGCAGCAGGGATGTTGCTGCACCCTTTGTGGATTTGCTGTTTCCGGAAAATACTCCATCCAGAATTCCTGTTATTTCAATTACGGGTTCGGCCGGAAAATCTGTATGCGCTTATCTTATCAGTTTCATGCTGGAGAAGGAAGGTTATAAAACCGGCATGGCCCATTCCGATGGTATTTATATAGGTGGCCATCGTATTATCCGCGAGGATATGGCCAATTATCATGCTGCACAGCTTATTCTAAAAGATCCCGGCGTAGAATGTGCTGTTCTCGAAACATCTGTTGAAAGTATTATAAATCATGGACTTGGATATGATTTTGCCGATGTGGGCATTATACTCAATGTTCATGACCAGCATCTTGACGATTACAGCATAAAAAACACCGAAGACCTTGCCTATGCAAAATCAGTAGTGGCAGAAGAGGTTTACCGCGATGGATTCTCTATCCTGAATGCCGATGATCCGCTGGTACTGAAAATGTCGGACCGGATTTACAGCAAACAGGTTCTTTTTACTCTCAGCACTGAGAATCCGGATTTCAGGAAACACTGTTTGCGGGGCGGAACAGGTGCAGGAAAGGAGAATAACGAATTGTATCTCTGGACCAGTGGAGGTAAGCACCGTATTGCCAGTCTGGAAGAAATTCCCCTTTGGGCAAATGGTAAGAATGATATTTTGATGGAATCCATTCTGGCTGCCATTTGTGCCATGGCAGCATTCGATTTACGTCCAGAGCGAATAAGTCATCTGCTCAAAGCATTCAGGCCAGCTTCGGCAAGCCTGCACGGAAGGCTTATGACACTTTTTCCCGGTGAAAATACTGTTATTATTGACAAACCGGCCGGACCCATGGCATTGCAAAACCTGAGAAAAAAAATGCTGGAACAACAGGCAAGCCCTGAAGTATTTATTGACCTTAGCGGTAATCTGCCGGATGATTTTTGGTTTAATTTTTCAGATGTATTTAAACATGAGAAAGTTACGGTTAATCTGTTTTTTTCTCAAAACGAAATTTTCAGAAGTAAAAAAACAAAACTGAAAGAAAAAAACAGCAACCCTGTCATTATTCCATTGAAAGAACGATACAGAAAAGTAAATCCGCTTCATCAAGGCATGAATGAGAAGGAAATAACAAATTACATCAAATCCCTGACCGGCAAAGAATCAGTCATAAACTTTGAATTTATTTACTGGGAAAAACCTGCAGAATGCATTAAACAACTTGACAGACATGAAAAACCGGCAACATTTTTTATATTCAGCTGGAACTTCAGGCATCTGCACCAATTGATCAGTCAGAATCTAATTATTTTGTAAATGAACTCTCAACTTATTTTATTCATAATTTTGTAAAGCATTGCAATATCAGCAATTGACTGAGAAACCAAACGTTATCTTAAACAGGAATTTCACCATATTCAACAAAAGAAAAAATGAACAGACTAAAAATTTTTCTTATAACAGCAGTACTTATTTTTCTGGGAGTAAGTTGCAAAACTCAGCAGCCCCTAAGGGTGCAGCACATCAGAAATCTTGAAACCGGGCACAGCCTGCAGGGTTTCTATTATGCCCTGCCACGAACAGTTTTAATAGTTGACATAACTGTGGTGAAAACATCAGAAACACCCGGACCTTTTGCACCTTATGCAGGCAGATTTCTGGGTCTTGAGGATGTTATAACTGAACCTTCCACAATCTATGAAATTAGAGAAGTTAATATTAACTCCTATGCTGAACCTGATCCTGCTGAATTTTATTTTGCAGAACTGGATTTGAACAAAAACCGCAGAAATCCTTTGTCTTTATACTTGAGTGAAGGTGGACTTATTTCGGCGGTAAACGCTCCTTTCGATCAGCAGGAATTTCTGCTGAGCACTTCCCTTGAGAGAAAATACGGAGTCTTTGGCAGTGAAGCAACATTCAACCATTTTGTTGAATCGAACCTCCACGAAAAGGTAGATACAATAATTCAGCACATCCAGGTTGATACTATGACGGTTGAAAGGAGAACCCTCAGACGCCGGCTGGTGGAAAAATCATCAGAGATCAGGGCCAAAGAAGTTGCAGATTATATTTTGAAGATCCGGGATAAAAAGTTTGATCTTATTAGCGGTTTTGCCGAGATTACTTACTCCAGAGAAACATTGCAATACATGAACGACCAACTTACCAAACAAGAGAATGATTATCTGGAATTGTTTACCGGCATGACAACCCAAAGCAGAATACAATACCGCTATTATTTTATTCCTGATAAGAATACAGCCACGGTGCCTTACACGCTGTTCCATTTCTCCGAATCCAACGGCATTGTGCAGGAAGAAGAGCCCGGTAGCCAGGCTGTAAATATTCTGGCATCACGAACCAATACAACCCGGCAACTGGGTGTATTTGTTATGAGTCCTGACCACAGAAAAACAGAAACCGGGTTTTATTACCGTGTACCCGAACATGGCAATATTACCATTTCGAAGGGTGGAAACCCCATCGCAGATGCAAGGATGATTATAACACAATTCGGGGTCATTACCAGTTTACCACCTACCGATCTGCATATAGAGTTTTATCCCGAAACAGGCTTCATTAAATCGGTGGAAAAAATAAAATAAAAAATCAAGAAATTTCAGTACAATGAAACATATCATTATTACAGGACACAGCAAAGGATTGGGAGCAGGCATTACTACCGCTCTCATTGATGAGAATCATCATATTCATGGTATTTCCCGAACAGATAATACCGATCTGCAAAAACTGGCAGCAGCCAAAGGTTGTAAAATGAATTTTTACTCCTGCGATCTGTCGCATACCGATACCATTGAACCTATAATGAAACTGGTATTTGAAAATATTTCACAAAAAGATTGTGATGGAGTTTACCTTGTTAACAATGCAGGGATTATAAACCCAATAGGACCGGTTGAAACGCTTGAACCTGCTCAGATGGATTTGCATATGCGAATCAACCTGCTGGCACCCATGCTCATGATCAGGGAATTTGTGAAACATTTTTCTGGCTGGAAAACCGAAAAACGTGTATTGAATATATCGTCAGGGGCAGCTACAAATCCTTACCACGGCTGGAGCAACTACTGTACAGGAAAGGCCGGACTTGATATGTTTACCCGCTGTATTGCCACCGAGCAGGAAGAAAAAGATCATCCCGTAAAACTTATGGCAGTTGCACCGGGTATTATCGATACCGATATGCAAACTACCATCAGGGGTACAACAGAAGAACAGTTTATTCACAAGAAAAAATTTGTGGAACTCAAAGAATCCGGACAATTGATTGCCCCCAACCTGGCCGGTAAAAAATTAAAAGAACTCCTGTTCTCAGCAAACTTTAAAAATGGCGATATCACTGATATCCGCGAACAATATTAAACAAACCAGAAATACCGTTCTTCATGGATAAAATTGACCTTCAGGAATTTGAAAGTAAGCTAAATGTAAGAAACCTGCATTTTGAAGATTTTGATGCACTGATACGCATGCAAAAGATCTGCTTCCCGTCTATGCAAACCTGGAGCAGGGAAAACATTGAAAATCAGTTACGTATTTTTCCGGATGGGCAAATTGTTATTGAAATTGACGGCATGCTTGTGGCATCATCATCAAGTCTTATCATTGACTCTGAAGATCTTGATCTGGATAAAAACTGGGATGAGATTTGTGATTATGGCAACATTGGCACTCATGATCCTGAAGGTGATACCCTATATGGAATGGAGATCATGGTTCATCCCGATTACAGGGGTATGAAACTGGCAACAAGACTCTACGAATCGCGTAAGGAGCTGGCAAGGGAACGAAATCTCATGCGTATTGTAATAGGTGGCCGACTTCCGGGTTACCGGAATTACAAGGATAAACTCAGCATTAATCAATATGTGGACAGGGTTACAAGCAAAGCCATTTTTGATCCTGTACTTACACCCCAGCTTTCCAATGGTTTTTCGCTTAAAAAGGTAATAAGGGAGTACCTGGATGAAGACAAGGAATCAGGCGGATTTGCTACTTATCTTGAGTGGGCTAACTTTGACTACCGTCAGGAAAAAGACCGGAAATTCCTTGCTTCATTGCCCATGCGTATTTGCGTGGTTCAGTACCAGATGCGTCCTATACGAAGTTTTGATGATTTTGCAGTGCAATGCGAATATTTTGTTGATGTGGCATCGGGCTACAAAAGTGATTTTGTGTTGTTTCCCGAAATCTTTACCCTGCAGTTATTGTCGCTCTTTCCCAAGGAAAATCCAGGTACTGCTGCACGTAAGATCGGAGAATTTACCGAACAATACCTTGAGCTATTCAGCGAACTTTCCATCAAGTACAATATCAATATTGTAGCCGGATCGCATTTTACACCCGAAGACGATAAACTATACAACATTGCTTACCTTTTCAAACGCAATGGCGAAATAGGTAAACAATACAAACTGCACATTACACCCAATGAAAAGAAATGGTGGGGAGTTGAACCGGGCCGTAATATAGAAGTTTTTGATACCGATAAAGGAAAAATTGCCATTCAGATATGTTACGATATAGAATTTCCTGAAGTTGCCCGCATTGCAGTAGAAAGGGGGGCCAGAATCATATTCGTACCATTCTGTACCGACGACCGGCAGGGCTATCTGAGAGTTAGGTATTGCGCACAGGCGCGTTGTGTTGAAAACCAGATATTTGTTGCCATAGCCGGCACGGTGGGTAACCTGCCTCAGGTTGATAATATGGATATTCAGTATGCTCAATCTGGTATTTTTACTCCATCTGATTTCTCCTTTGCCCGCGATGCTATTGCTGCAGAATGCACTCCCAACGTGGAAACCGTGATCATCAACGACATTGATCTTGAACTATTAAAACGCCACCGTAACCGCGGAACCGTTACCAACTGGAACGACCGCCGAACAGATATCTACCGCGTTCAGGCTCTTGATCACGACATGGACCGCCACGAACCGCAGGATCCATATTAAAAATCCGGACTAAAAGTTTCATATTTTTAACCCTGAAAACCAGATTCATTTCTTTAATAATTCGGGTAATTGATATCAAACATAGCATTAACTTGTTTGTTTTTAAAACAGGTTTGCGATTTATTTATTAAGTTTTTTTAAAATGTTTCGTCAAAATCTGACAAATAATTACTGAATTTTTTCTTAATTAAACCCATAGGTAAAACTTTTAGGAAAATCATCATATGAAAAAATTTAAAAAATTTGAGAACAGGATCATTGACTGGATGGCTGTTAATGGAATATATTTGCTAAGGATCAGTATTGGAATTATTTTCTTCTGGTTTGGATCCCAGAAGTTTTTTCCGGGAATAAGTTCGGCTGAAGACCTTGCCACACGTACCATCGATGTGCTCTCTTTTGGAATAGTGCAGGCCCCATACTCCATGCCCATACTGGCAACCTGGGAAACCCTGATCGGACTGGGATTTTTAACCGGGAAATTTTTCAGGACAACCATTGTATTGCTGTATCTGCAAATGGCGGGTACAATATTTCCTTTGTTTGTTTTCCCGGATGAAACATTCTATATGGTACCCTTTGTGCCTACCATCGAAGGTCAGTATATCATCAAAAACATCATTATTCTATCAGCCGCCCTTGTAATACTGGCCTGGGATCAGGGGAAGATCATCAGTAAAGATAAGCCGCAAAAGGTTCGCGGAAACTGAGACTACCAGTTGTTGATAAAGCTTCTTACATAGAATCTGTACCATGAGTCGTTGCCTGTAAGTTCCCGCACATATACTGCAGCTTGCACATTGGGATTCTGAGCTGACAAATACATGGCTGCTCGCTTACCAGAAAGCTCCTGCAAAGCTCTCACTTCCCTTGCATCCAGGCGGTTATCCTGTAATGCCTTAAGGGTAATAAAAGCATTGTCGTGTTCATTTCTGCCGGAAAAGAAGCTTACAGCAGCTTTCATGAGTGAAATATTGGATGAGCCTGATACAAAATCAACCAATGGTTCGTGCTCTGCGCCATAATCTTCAAGATTATTTTTATTGAAAAAGTTTGCTGCCTGCGAATAGGTCGAAAAGAATTCATCAAACCCTTCACGGGCACCTCTGAAATAAGCTCCCTGGGCCTCCTGCAGAAACTCCTGGTATTGGGCAAGCGTTGGAATATGCTTAAATTCGTCTATGGCATCTGCAAAGGTCCACTGGCAATTCTCATATTGCAAAGCCAGGTTCTTAAGGTGCTGGTATTCCTGGTTTGCCCTGGTATAATGTGCAACCCTTAAATGATCCGGAATTAATTGCAATATCCTTTCAATATCTCTTTTTTCCAGCTCACATTCCTTTTGATGAATCATTTCGGTGAGACTAATGATTCTCCTGTTTATTAGAGTATCCGCTCTGAGATCATATCGTATGGCATATTCAATTACATGATTGAGAATGGCTCTTGCTTCTCCGGTTTCTCCGGCCCAGGCCTTTAGGTGCCCAAGGGAGAGATCCTCTTTTACAATCTCCATTGCCTGCTTCCTGCCTGATCCGGGTACAATAACCATGGGCTCAGTAAGAACATATTCTGCTGTGAAAATGGCGGCTTCAGCTTTTTTGGTTTCAGCTGTGGCAAGCTGGTTATCCAAATCAGGTCTGCATATCAATTCCGGGTAATTGCTGCACAAATCTCTGGCATCCTGTAGCATTTTAACAGCCGTTACATAATCATAATATAACATGGCACGATCGGCACTGAAAAAATAAGCATCAGCAACATCCTGTAAAAGTCTCATGCTTTCGCGGTCCGAAGAAATGAACCTGTTGTTATCCTTCTGATATTGCCTTGCATTTTCAACATAAGTAACGGCAAACGAAAAATTACCCGACTCATAAGCTCTGCCTGCAACTCTCAGGTATGACCTGTACATGCCATAGTGCACATCAATGAGGCTTTGCTGCAATTGTGCAGGACATTGCCATACTTTAATCCTGTTGCAAAACCCATCCAATTCTTCAAGAATACGCAATGCGTCAAGGAACCGTTCGTCGGCTGCCAATTCGCCTGCCCTGCTAATTTCAACTTCAAAAAGTTTTTGCGAAAAACTGTCTGTTTCGTCCATCCAGATTACAGGTGGGTGCACATCCCCCATAAATGCAGCCAATCTGTTCAATGAAAGTGAGGGTCTGCCTGCTTCCATATCCATTTCTGCCAGTGAAAGCTGGGCAGGAATGAACAAATTATTGAATGAAAGAGCCCTCTCAAAGGCACTCCGTGCTTTTTCTTTCTCTCCTTTTTTAAGGAAGGCCCTGCCCTGTTCATACAATACATTGTCGATATGTGAAATTACGAAGTTGAATTCCTTCCGGAGTTTTGCAATTTCATCACGCAAGTGTTTTATATGCTCAATATGATCCAGGGGATCTTTTTCCATGATCATGGGAGAGTCCCGGAAAGCAGCATATATGAGGCGCCCAACTTTAGCCTCGGCATCACACAATCGGAATTCATCCAGGATAACCGTTTCAGGTTTTATGCTATCTAAATCGCTGATGACCGAATAAACCTGCCGGATCAGTTCTTCTGCTTCATAATAGGTATGCAGTGCATTTTGCAGTGAAACCACATCGTGAATAAGATCATCGGGGTATTTAAAACTTACCGAACTTATTTCCCACAGAAGCTCTGAAACAGGAGGTAACCCGTTCACTTTAAAGGTGAGAATGCTATCAGTAAAGTTTTCATCCTGCCAATTCAAATCTTTAAACTTCAATTCCTTCAAAATACTATTATTCCCGTTTTTGATTTTGATATTGATATCAAGCAAGGAAGGAATAAGCCGGTTGTGAAGATCGAAATGCCGGTATTGGGTTTCCCCTGTTACCAGTGGCTCGTGAATTCTCAATAGTAACTGCCCTGTATTATTGTTTTGAGACAATAATTCAACACTTATTCTGCAACTGAATTCATAACGGGTAAACACCCTGAGTTTCTGACTACCATCGGCCAGGATCTGCAGCAATGTATTCATAATATGATCACTGCCACTCTGCACACCCGGTCTGAAACGAAACTCCTGATGATGGATATACCCGTTATTCTGTTTTGCGGGAATGTTTCCGAAAACAAATAATGACTGGAATAAAAAAATAAGTATAAACAGAAGACTGATCTTCTTTTGGAAGTTTAAGGGCATAGATTCTATTAAAACCACTTTTTTATTTGGTCATACCGCCGCAAACGGCAATAACCTGACCGGTAACGTAAGATGACATTTCAGATGCAAGGAACAAAGCAACATTGGCAACATCATCAACATTTCCTGCCCTTTTCAAGGGGATCTTTTCTGCCCAACCCTTTTTTACCTCTTCGGGCAGGCCTGCAGTCATGTCGGTTTCAATAAAACCGGGAGCAATGGCATTGCAACGCACATTGCGTGCACCCAGTTCCTGTGCAACAGACTTGGTAAACCCGATCATACCTGCTTTGGATGCAGCATAGTTGGCCTGACCGGCGTTACCGCCCAATCCCACAACCGAGCTCATATTGATTATAGAACCATTGCGTTGTTTGAGCATATATTTTTGTACGGCCTTGGTGAGATTGAATGCTGATTTCAGGTTGACCCTGATAACATCATCCCAGTTTTCCTCGGTCATACGCATCAAAAGCGTATCGCGGGTAATTCCGGCATTGTTGATCAAAATGTCAATCCGTCCAAAATCGGCGGCAACCTGATCAACCAGCTTCTCACTATCTGCAAAATTACTTGCATCGGATGCATACCCTTTTCCTTTTACGCCTATAGCGGAAATTTCCTTTTCCAGCTCTTTGGCTTTATCATCATAAAACAGATCGGAGAATGCAACCTGTGCGCCCTGCGATGCAAAAGCCAGCACCAGCGCTTTACCAATTCCTCTTGATCCACCTGTAATCAACGCAACTTTTCCTTCTAATATCTTCATTACAATTTGTTTTAATTTATACCTGATGTTTTAATTCAAAGTTTTAATTCTATCAAATTTATTACATTTTTGGTCAACCACCAATTCTGTTTTGGGGCAATGAATAAACGGCCAACCCCGAAAACTTTTCCGGGTCGGCCGTTTTATAGCTTTTCAAATATGAATTGCCGGCATCAGAACCATCTTACAAGTTTAAGATCCTGACGATGTGCAAGCAACTCATGCTTGGGGAACATGCGGAAGGCATAATTATAAATACCAACTCTTTTGGTAGTAACCTCACACCGGAAAGTAACATTACCATTTTCACGTTTCAGTTGCTCCATCTCATTAACTGATACAACAGACTCTTCGCCTTCAAAGTTTTTCTGAATAAAAACAACTTCAACACCAAAATCCGCTTCATTCAGTTCATTAAGATCAAGAACCAGTTCTGCAATGAACTTATCTCCAAGGAGAAGTGATTTATCGGCGGTATTCATCAGGTTGAGAGATACCAGTTCTATGCTTTCCCATCCGCGGCTGATGATTGACTTCCAGTGTGCCAGTTCTCTTGAACGGTCGCATTCGCTGGAAAGCATAATATCAGCCCGCTTGAACAGCTTATTATAGAAAAACCTGAAATAATCATCCATCATACGCTTATTGGTGAAATGGGGAGCAATTTTGGCAATATTGTTTTTCACCCACCTGATCCATTCAACAGGAACGCCATTTTTGTTCCTGTCATAAAACATAGGAATGATCTCATTTTCAAAGGTATTGTATAGTATCTCAGCATCCAGTTCATCCTGGTAGGCTTGATTATCGTAGGTTTTTTCCTCTTTAATAGCCCACCCGGCTTCAGGCGTATAGCCTTCGGCCCACCATCCGTCAAGCACACTGAAGTTCATTACCCCGTTCAATACAGCCTTCTGTCCTGATGTTCCGGAAGCTTCCAAAGGACGTGTGGGTGTATTCAACCAGATATCAACACCCTTAACCAATGCTTCACCCAGTTCCATATCATAATCTTCAAGGAAAATGATCTTTCCTCTGAACTCTTTCATCTTAGATACTTCAATGATATGCTTGATCAGATCCTGACCGGCTTTGTCGGCGGGGTGGGCCTTACCGGCGTAAAGAAATTGTACGGGCATATTGGGATTGTTGACAATGCGCGATAATTTCTCCAGGTCATTAAAAAGCAGGTGAGCGCGTTTGTATGTTGCAAAACGACGGGCAAATCCAACGGTGAGTGCTTTTTCATCAAGGGAGTCCAGCACCTGGTAAACCTTTTTGGGTGTTTCCTGACGCCGGGAAAGATTTGATAAAAGCCGTTTCTTGATGTATTCCATTAGTTTGCGCCTTTGCAACTGCCGCATTTCCCATATCTTTTCATCGGGAATATCATAGATCTTTTCCCATTGACTGGGATCAGAAACATCATTCAGAAAATCACTTCCGAAGGTATCTTCATAAAGTTTCTGCCACTCCGGAGCACACCATGTACCGTAATGAACTCCGTTGGTAACATGACCTATATGGATTTCATCAGCAAAGTATCCCGCGTACAGATCTTTAAACATATTGCGGGAAACACCGCCATGTATTCTGCTTACACCATTCACTTCCGAAGCAAGCTTGGTGGCAAGCACACTCATGGAGTATTGCTCATTAGGATTATCGGGATGAATTTTGCCCAACGACATAAAAGTTTCCCAGGTGATTCCAAGCCTGTCAGCATAATGTGGCATGTAAGTCCTGAGCATGTCTTCACTAAAGAAATCATGCCCTGCAGGAACAGGAGTATGCGTGGTAAACAAACTGCTGGATCTGACAGCCTCCATAGCTTCAGGAAAGCTGAGCTTATCATCCTGAACAAACTTCCTGAGCCTTTCAAGACCCGCAAAAGCGGCATGTCCTTCGTTCAGATGGTACACTTTGGGCTTAATTCCCAGCGCATCCAGCAAACGTATTCCACCGATACCCAGCAGAAACTCCTGCTTGAACCTGTTCTCCCAGTCACCACCATAAAGTTGATGCGTTACAACCTTATCGATGGAAGCATTTTCCGGAATATCGGTATCCAGCAAATAAAGCGGAATACGACCTACGTCAATTTTCCACACTTTGGCATAAATATTACGCCCCGGAAATGCAATGCTGATCTTTACCCATTCGCCCATTTCATTGCGAACAGGCTGTGCCGACATGTAAGTAAAATTATGCGATGTATAATTTGCCAACTGCTCTCCGCTGATGGAAAGATTCTGGCTGAAATATCCGAAACGGTATAATAAGCCAATACCAATCATGTCGATATTATCATCACTTGCCTGTTTCATAAAGTCACCTGCAAGAACTCCCAGACCACCAGAATAAATTTTCACAGAAGTATGTAAACCATACTCCATACTCAAATACGCAATGGTGTCAGAAGTTTTTTTCTCAGCTTTCTGCATATAGTCATCGAACTTCTTTACCACACGACTATACTCCTGCATAAATTCCTTGTCGGCAATCAATTTCTGGTAATGCTCAACAGTAAGATTATCGAGCATGCGGGGCGGACTTTTTTCAATCTTCTCCCACAATTCAGGATCAATCCGTTGAAACAGTAAGGTAGCTTCATAATTCCAGGTCCACCAGAGATTTTTCGCAAGTTTCTGAAGGTCTTCAAGTTCTTTTGGAACATTGATCTCAATAAGAATTTTTTTCCATTTGGGCTTGAAAACTTTTGCCTTATATAAATCCTGGGGCTTGACCGGCTGTTTCTTGGTTTTAAAAAGATCTGATCTTTGTTCAACTTTTTTGATGGCAAGATCAAAAGCCAGAAAGTAATTTTCAGCCAGGGTATTCCAGAGCGCGGATTTTGATATCTGGTTTGCCCTTTCGCGCAAAGGAATCATATTTTTATGCACAAGTGCATTGAATCCTTCAATTTCACCGGTTAACTGGCCAAATTCAGCATCATTGGTAAGCGAAAATATGATCTCTGAAATATTATCCGATACCTGCTGAGAATTGTTGTCGTTTCTTTCTACAACTGCCACACTGCGATAGTCATCGGGGAAATTATCCCTGGCCCAGATTCCGAAGCCGGCAAGTGACGTGGTAACCGTAGGTACATAAAATGCAAGGCTTTCCAATGGTGTATAACCCCATGGCTCGTAGTATGATGGAAAAACACTCAGATCCATGCCAATGAGCGCATCATAATAGTTCAGATTAAGTGCTCCGTCATCGCCGTTCAGGTATGCCGGCAGAAAGATCACTTTCACATTATCATCAGGACTGTTATTCAATCCTGAATTTTTCAAATGATTCAGTATGGGATCGGAATCGGGATCAACCAGTTTATGGGTGGAATATTCTCCTGTCAAAGGTTTTTTGTAATCCGGTTTCCGGATTCTGTTTACCACTTCAGGCCTCACACCGGTCTGATTTGCCGGAACCATAATGAAAGCAACCACAGGAGTTTTAGAGCCTTTTTTATTGACCCTTGAAAGGGCATCCAGAAAGACATCAATACCTTTGTTTTTAAACTCATACCTACCACTGTTGATAAGCAGAAGGCTGTTTTCAGGAATTTCCTGGTTCAATAGTCCTGATGCCAGCTTAATAAGTTTTTCCCTGGAGTTTTTTCGTCTTGCTGCAAATTCTTTCTCCTCAGGAACAAAAGAATCATTAAAACCGTTGGGGGCAATTATATCAACCTCTTTATTCAATAATTTGTGACATTCTTTTGCAGCGATTTTACTTACCGTAATAAATGCATCAGCATTAACTGAAGCTGTTTTTTCCATACTATGTTTTGAAACCACTCCCAGTTCGCTGGCACGTGCTTCAGGATCCAGATGTCGCATTTCGGTGTACAACTGGAAGCCGTTACCGGCAATTGAACGTCCGAGAGATGTGGCATGAGTAGTAAAGATTGTACCCACCTGCGGCACTCTGTCTTTCAGAAATAATACACCAGAACCTGTCATCCACTCATGAAAATTAGCAAGGATAGAATCTTTGGATGAAAGGTGATAATCGTAAAAACTCTTAATTACCTGCCCTGCGGCATACCCAAACATAGTGGGCTCGGTATAGTCCCATTGCCCGCTCAGTGAGTTTAATCCGAACTTCATCCAGAAATCAGTGAAGATTTTATCTTTTTCTGAGAAAAGCGGTGTAAAATCAACCAGTATTGCTATGGGAGAGCCCGGAATATTCCAGCGGCCAACTCTGAAATGTAATCCATCTTTGGTAGCCTGCTTGCGCCATGATCTGTAAAGAAACTTGTCCTCAATAAATTCGGGGTTGCCATGAGTTTCTTTCCACACATCGGGACCGATGCACATGTAATTGTCATTCATTTCATTTACCATCGACAATGCTTTGGTGCCGATAACGGTATGAATTCCACCTATCTTATTACAAACTTCCCAGCTTACTTCAAATAAAAAATCAGGCTTTTTAAGATTTTCTGTCATATTTTAATTTTTAAAAATTTATCCTTTTACTTCCAAAAAACGGACGAAATTACGAAAAATTCCACAATTGAATTCGGCAAAAACCTATGCTAAGGTTTGCATTCATGTTAATTAACAAAAAAATTACAACAATTCTTCTTCGGTTAAAAAAATCCTGTGTGAGTTTGTCACACAGGATTTCTTCGCTAAATGAGTTACCGGCTTTCAATTGCAAATTGCAAAGATTTATTTTTTTGCTGAACCGCCTGCTTTTTTACGGGCAGCCGGCTTTTTGGCAGCTTTAACCGGTTTTTCGTCAGCTTTTTTGGAGACTCTTTTGCGGGCCGGTGCTTTTTTAACTTCTTCTTTTACTTTACCTGCGCAGGCTTTCTTTACCCTGATCTCAAAATCGGCGAGCACATTCATATAGTTTATGAAAGCATCGTAGGGCGAATTGTAAGGGTTGAAATTTCTGCGAACTGTGCCATCAGAAAACCATTTGGTTGACATGTAGTAAAAATGATCACTCACCTGCAGTTTCATCCAGTGGTCAAGTATACCCTGATCGTCGCAGGAATTAACGGACTCTTCCAGGTCATAAAGTTTATTGAAGGCTTCATTCTGCATTTCGTTGCCCAGCCAGGCTGTTATATCTCTCTCCTCATCTGCCCATGAAATGGGGTAAGGTATATGCAACGGCGATGCCGGTTGTAATGCTGCAGCCACTTCTGAAGGGGTGCTGAACTGGAATCTTGACTTATCAAATACAACTTGCGGAAATGATTTCAGGAAGTCAAAAATACCTGTATCCTTTTTCTGATTTTCGCCAAAGGTTTCATAATCCATGAACAGATTTACGACTTCCGTTTTCGGACCCAAGGCATTGAGCCATCCGGTAAACTTCTCAGATGTAAGAGGCCATTCACTCCAGTTTCTCACTGAAAAACGGAAGGCAATATCATCAGATAACTGGAAGTTTTTCATCAGCAGCTTCACCTTAGGATTGGTAGCACTGCAGTACAACAGGTTGGGGCTTTTCCAACCCAGAATATGCTTTGGTCCTTCCGTAATTACTGTATTATATCCGAGTTCAAAAATAAGATTACCTATGTCATCATTGTAAATAAGCTCAGTATTGCGGAAAGCTTTGGGTTTTACACCAAAAAGTAATTTGATTTTTGCTTCATGAAGTTTTACCTGTTTGAAGAACTCTGATTTGCTTTTCAATGAAGCCAGGCTGTGCCCGTAAGTTTCGGTAAGAAACTCGACATTACCGGTAGCAGCAAGTTTTTTAAAACTATCAATAACTTCCGGGGTAAATTTTTCCATTTGCTCCAAAGCAATTCCCGAGATACTGAAACTTACCCTGAACTTTTTACCGTATTTCTTTATTAAACCCAGCAGAATCTCATTGGCCGGCAGATAACTCTTTTCTGCCAGCTGCTGCATGATAAACCTGTTGGCATATTCATCAAAATAATCATGCTTATGACCGATATCAAAAAAACGATAATTTCTTAACCTGAAAGGCTGATGAATCTGAAAGTAAAAACAAATTGACTTCATATTTCTTCCTTGTTAGGCCCACAGAATCAGCAGGCAGATTTGTTATATTTTCTTTTTATTAAATCCTGATTTTGTTCCATCTCAGCTTTGCGTGAGAAATTCCTGGTAGATCTCTTTTACCTTTTCTCCTGCCTGATCCCATTTAATATTATCAACTTCTTCCTTGCCATATTTTTTGAAGGTTTCGGGAAGTGCATTGTAGTGGAGCAATCCATAAATAGCATCAGCCATGGCATCAATATCCCAGAAATCTACTTTGATGGCATGTTTAAGTACTTCGGCCACGCCCGATTGCTTGGAAATAATTACAGGTACATTTGATCTCATGGCCTCAAGGGGTGAAATACCGAAAGGCTCAGAGACAGATGGCATAACGTAAACATCACTCATGGCAAACATCTTATCCACATCATCCCCTTTCAGAAAGCCTGTAAAGTGAAACTTATTGGAAATTCCGAGTTTGGCTACACGCCTGATCATTTTATTGAGCATATCGCCGCTTCCTGCCATAACAAAACGGACATTATCGTCGCGTTGCAGAACTTTGTACGCCGCTTCGATAAAATATTCGGGTCCTTTCTGAAAGGTAATACGACCCAGGAAGGTTACGATTTTTTCATCAAGATATCTTTTTATTTCAAGGTCATTTTCAGTTTGCGGGGGTTCTACACCATTATGAACGGTTACCACTTTATCGGGATGAATTCCGTATCGGTTGATAACAACACTGCGGGTCATATGGCTCACGGCGATAACTTTATCTGCAGCTTCCATTCCGGCACGTTCAATATCGTAAACCTGTTGATTAACAGTTTCGCCCGAACGGTCAAACTCTGTAGCATGCATATGCACAATCAATGGTTTCCCGGTAATTCTTTTGGCTTCCTTACCCGCCATATAGGTAAGCCAGTCGTGAGAATGGATCATATCAAAATCGTACTCACGCGCTATGGAAACGGCAACCATCGCGTATCTCTTCACTTCTTCCAGCAGATTTTTGCCATAACCTCCGGCAAACTCATACTTACTGGAGTGAATGCTGCCCTTTTCGGCAGTAACACCCTGTTGTGTTTTTTCAACGATCTTGAAATATTCTTCTTCAGTAGCATAGGGCACCAATTGTGAATCAACTTCAACATACGA
This sequence comes from Bacteroidales bacterium, assembly GCA_019429055.1. GTDB lineage: Bacteria > Bacteroidota > Bacteroidia > Bacteroidales > UBA7960 > SKVR01. The sequence goes on along the minus strand of JAHYJP010000009.1, from coordinate 5,264 downwards.
CATTTTATCGAGATACTCCCTGAACACTTCGTCCTGGATATCTATAGCTACATCGCTTGCATTCACAAGGCGAATGCTGCCGGGTTTTTCGTCGCCATAGGCTTTGGGAACAACAAAGATCAAGTCGACACCGCACTTCAGCAACGCCTTGGTCAAACCATAACTGGCGGTACCCAAACCCCCTGAGATATGCGGAGGGAATTCCCACCCAAACATTAAAACCTTCATTTCTTCTAATTCTTAATAAATATGCGATTTATTTATTTTATTCAAGCTATTATTTTTTGTTTCTAACAATCAAATCATTGATCCTGATCAACTCAGCCACGTTGGCAGCTAATGAAATGGCTCCCCTGCTCTGATGCGGCGGATCGCCTTCATACAATTCAGAAATAGTTCCGATACCATCTTCAATCATATCTTCCTGGAAGTTATCATATACCTGTTGCAGGAACTCAATGGCACTTTCCTTATAGATATTGAAATATGCTTCGGCAAAGTGCCCCAGCAGCCATGGATAAACTGTTCCCTGGTGAAGGGCAAGGTCCCGTTTCATTTCATTACCTTTGTAACGTCCTTTGTAATAGGAATCGTCAGGAGAAAGGGTACGCAGCCCCTTGGGGGTAAGAAGTTTCTTAAGAACAGTATCAAGAATATATCGCGAAACAGATGCTGATACAGGGCTATAGGGCATCGAAACGGCTATGACCTGATTCGGACGAACGCTCCACTCTGCCTGATCAACCGACACGTAGTCGGCCAAATAACCTTTATCTGCATTCCAGAAAACCTTTTCAAAAAACTCCGGTATTTTTTCTGCTATGGGTTTCCATTTTGTCGTGAATGACTTATCTTTAGCCAGCTGAGCTATTTCCAGGGCAAACATTATAGCATTATACCACAATGCATTTACTTCAACAACATAACCGTAACGCGGTGTAACAGGGTTTCCGTTTACCATTGCATTCATCCAGGTTACAGCAGGATTATCTTCATTGATATACAGCAAACCATTATCGTCCATCTTCAAAAGATGATTTCCATTCTGGTAACTTTCAAGAATAGTTTTAACAACATTGCCATACAACTTCCAGGTTTTGCCATGGTCTTTTCCCTGGCAGCAGCATTTCTGAATGGCCCAGATAAACCACAGCGAAGTATCAGCCGAGTTAAACCGGGTGCTTTCCCCTCTTCCTGTTTCGGGGAAGAACGGGCCCACCATCTTGTTGACCATTGTATCTATAACATTCTTACAGGCTTCCTCGTTTCCCTTGGCCAGTGATAAACCGGGAAGCGAGATAAAAGTATATCTCCCTACCCTGTCATACCAGGGATAACCGGCTATGATATCTGTTTGCCCGTCATGATGATAAAAAAACTGTTCTGCCGAATTTAGCAGGCAATTGTAATATGAATTGCGGGGGGTGCGCAATTTCAACTCTTTGTTGAAGATTCGTGAAATAAGAGTGGGTTTGATTTCCTGTGTACTTGCACAAAATATCACGCTTTCCCCTTTTTTTATGGGAAACTCAAAAAAACCGGGGACATAAAGATCTTCCAGGTATTCATAGCCGCGATCCTTTTCATGATAATATTCCAGATCATTATACCAGTCTGGTGAGTGAACATATTCAACCTTTGCTTTTGAAAACTGCATAAAAAGCGGAGAATACCCATCATACATGCGCGTTTTGATACCATTGGGTACATTTTCATATTTGGTATCAAGATAAATATTCTTTTTACTCAGGCTATGGATATTTCTGAAAGCAAGAAATGGTTTAATACGCAAAGTGGTAGGCGATTGTGCTTCAACCAGGGTATAACGTATCATTACCTTTTCTTCTTCCGTAACAAACATGGTTTCTTTGGTCATAACTACGCCACCAACGCGGTAGGTTACTTTGGGAATGATATCGGCTGAAAAATCTCTTACATATTTATGCCCTTTGGGATTGTAAGTATTGGGGAAACGATTGATCCCGATATTGAATTCAGCATCGCGCTGAATGATGGTTTCATCCAGTTTGGAAAGTAAAACGTGAACAGTGTTGCCCAGTAAAGGTTGATGGCATATAAGCAATCCATGGTATTTCCTTGTATTACAACCAATAATGGTATTACATGAAAAAGCACCTGCACGGTTGCTGCGAAGCATTTCTTTGGGCAGCGAATATTCCAGGTTAATAAGTTGATTTTTGTCAAATTTTATGAAGCCCATAACTAACAAAAGTTAATGAAGAAGTAATATGCGAATAATTGAACCGGGATAGAACTCATGCAAAATTAAGCATTTTTTTAATGTTAAATTCCCCATATTATTGATTTAAAAATAATTTTATATGACTATCCGCAAACCAGCCGGTTTAAAATTATGAATGCTCAGGTAAAAATAAATAAAGCCGTCCTGAGATGACCATTCACCAGCAAGATAATGCCGGATACTTTTTAAGGAATACTAAATCAGGAGGAGAAAAAGCCGAAACCATTACAAATTTTCAAACAGAATCAGGAAGCTGTCGGGAAAATCAGCCTTTCTTAAATCATCGCGATAACTTTCAGCTTCAGATCTCTCGGAAAACATACCCAGTATCAATCTGAACAATTTTCTGCCGTTTACCTGCGATACATGAATAAATACCTGGGCCCGGTATTTTTCATTGTAAGCTTTGGCCAGATTCGCGAGATTTTCATGGTTGTAATAGCTGGCGACCTGTACGCCAAATCCGGCGGGATTTACACCTTTAAGTGAGAAGTCATAAGTCCCCGTTTGCAGTGCTTCAATCCTGACGGTTTCTTTGGCAGGTTCGGGTTTGTTGGGACTATAAACCTCTGTTATTACCGGTAAGGGTTTTGTTTCAGAAGTCATGTTTACATCGGCAGATGCTTCTGATTCATTTTGTTGCCGGTATATCTCTGCATCGTCAGGCCTGTTAAAAAAATCAGCAATATTGATTTCGCGCCCGGGAGGCTGGGGCTCTGAACTTATTTTTTCGGTTTCAGCACCGGTTTGTGAAATCAACTCCTGGTAATGGGCAACCAATTTATGATCCGGAAAATAATCACGTCCGGCATCCATGTTTGTTGCAGCCATTTCAACTTCACCCATATGATGTAAAGTTACCCCCCTGTAAAGGTAAGCTTCGAAGAAATCGGGATTCAGCCGCAGCGCAATTTCGAAATCCTGCAAGGCTCCGGGATAGTTTTCCAGGCTCATATATACCTTGCCCCTTTGAAAAAAAGCAACATAATCGGGGTTCATATGAATGGCCACAGAAAGATCGTCGAGGGCCTGATGATACTCCCCGCGCCAATAGCGCGCTACTCCGCGGAAATAATGTGCCTGGTCAGAAAATGCAGGGTCAAGTTCTATAGCAATGGTAAGGTCACGAATGGCCCTGTAGTAATCGCCCGTTTCAATACAGGAAAGCCCCCTGTATAGAAATGCTTCGGCATAAATGGGATTAATCTCAATGGCTTTGCTGAAAAAATCGTCTGCTTTTTCAAAGTCTTCATCAAGACCGGCTCTTATACCCTCATTGAATTGAACCCTGGCCTGCTCCATTTGCAGGGCTGTAGGAGGTTGGGCATTGAGAAAATTCAGGCAAAAAATGAAGACAGAAAGCAGAGATACTCTGGGCATAACAGAAAAAATCAGGGAACAGTTTTTTTTAAAATCCCTGCAAAATTAAGGATTTCTTTGGCCTGTTTTAATTTTGTCTCTGCATTTCCCTGATTTTTTTCTTAAGCACATCTATTTCATCTTTGTATTGCTCAACCTGGTTTTTGCTTTCAGTGATATTGTAAGCAATCTTGAAGATTTTGTAAACATTTCCATTCTCGTTAAGGATAGGCGCATAAGTTTCATCAAGCCAGAAAACAGTACCCTTAACATCTACTTTGACTCTCTGGTTTTTAATCTTTCCATTAAGAAGGTCTTCCCAGAAACGGTCGTAGTTCTCTTTCTGGTCAGGAGTAAAAATGAGTTTATCAGAATGATGGGTGCCTATTACCTCCCTTCGCGATAACTGCAGAAGCCTTAAATAAGAATCGGAAATATTGATGATCTTCTTTTGCAGGTCATATTCAATGGTATAGCTTGATGAATCCAATGCATTTAAAATGCCTTGCATTTCTGCTGCCTTACGTGCAATTTCCTCCTGTGTGGCATTCAGCTCTTCCATATTTTGGCGCATTTCCTCTTCCTGTGCTTTCATTTCTTCAGCTTGCTGCTGGGATATTTCAAGCAAATAAGCTGTTTTTAAGTTTGTTTTCAGCGAAGAAACTGTAGCTGCCATACTTTCACCTATTTTTTCAATAAATTCAATCTGGTAAGGTTTAAAATCATTAAAAGCGGCCACTTCAATTATTCCGTAAACCTTTTCATTATATAGCATGGGCACGATTAACAACGCACCGGGATTTTCATCACCCAATCCAGATGTGATCCTGATATAAGATTGAGGAATATCAGTCATGTAAATAGTCTTACCTTCAAGGTAACATGTACCTACAAGTCCTTCGCCGGGTTCAATTACTTTTTCCAGGTATTTTTTCCGATCGTAGGCGTAACATCCTTTCAGCTCAAGATATTTGTGATGTTCTTCGTCATCGTTGAGAATGAAAAGGCCGCCCTGATTGGCGTCAAGATATTTTACCAGATTTCTGATCACTTCAAAAGCCAGGTCTTCCAGGTTATCGTTATAGTTGCGGAGGATCTCAGCAAATTTTGCATGCCCTTCTGTTGACCAGTTGCGTATCTTTGTTTCTTCCTGGCGTGTAATTTCTTCTTCCCTGGCTTTTTTAAGATCGTTCTGCATCTCCTGCATGGATTGCCCCAGCACATCTTCTTCACTAAGAAGTTGTAGCTCGGCATCCAGGTTTCCTTTACCAATTTCTGAAGCAAATTCTGTTTTCTCAAGTAAGCCGGTGAGAGATGTATTAAAAGCTTCGGCCATCTCCTGCAACTCATCCTTGGTGGAAATATCAAGACTCATAGATTTATCGATCTGACCCCTGGCAAGCTTCTTCATCAGCCCGGTAATTTTCTTTATGGGTTTAGAAATTTTCTGTGAGAGGAGTGAAATCACAAAACCAATGATCAGCAATCCAACCAGGCCAATTAAAATGGAAATGAGAAAATCCGTGCGGGCTTCTTCACGGATGTGTTTTACCGGCACTGCCATACCCATTGACCAAGGCGTTTGTGTTTCACCAACAAAAACCGGGGCAAAAGAATAATAGTAATTTTCATTTTTCTCCTT
>JAHYJP010000381.1 GCA_019429055.1 Bacteroidales bacterium | reverse complement strand
CATAAGTTAAAAGAAAGGGTTGAGTTTGACCAAATTAATTCAGAAAGGTTAACCAAAGAAGTATTTGGAGTTTATCTTGGAAATTCAATCCGCTTTGATACGATATTAAGAACAAGAGAATAAAATGAATAAGGTCAAGAACTGACAGAGCTTTTAATATTACACCACATACGCCTGCTTAGTTTTAAAGTCCCTGATATAGGCACCAATAATTTCCAGTAGCACAGATTTTTCTCTTTCGGGTAGTGTTTCCACTTCTCTAAAACGCTGAAGCAGTTCTGAATTTTTCAGGGCTGCTTTTGCTTTTCCCTGCTGCACTTTGAAACATCCTGTTTCTTGATTTTTAGCGTTTTGAGTTTGTCTATTTTAACCCTATTTTTGTTAACTTCGAAAGATAGAGACCATCTATGGAAAAAGAATTACAAATAATCAGCGACGAAGCCATCATCAGCAAAATATACGTTATACGTGGCAGGAAAGTGATGATAGACAGAGAGCTGGCTCAATTGTATGATGTAGAAACCAGGGCTCTGAACCAGGCAGTTAAAAGGAACAAAAAACGATTTCCAGATGACTTCATGTTCCAGATGACCAGGGAAGAAATGCAGGAATGGAAATCACAAATTGTGATATCCAATAAAGAAAACATGGGACTGCGAAAACCCCCGCTGGTATTTTCAGAACAAGGTGTGGCCATGCTTTCCAGTGTGCTAAACAGCGACAGAGCCATACAGGTAAACATCCAAATCATACGGGTTTTTACCAAAATGCGTGAGCTGCTTACCACCCATAAAGAAATACTGGAAAAGCTTGAGCAGCTTGAAAGGAAAGACATAGAGCAGGATGATAAAATCATGCTCATCTTTGAATACCTCAAGCAGCTGGAAAAGTCCAAACAGGAAGAACTGGAATACCGGAACCGGCAGCAGATTGGGTACAAGAGTAAAAGGCAAGAGTAGCCTTCTGGAAACTGGTGCTTTTGTAGAGATTTACCACCTTTCCGGCGCACGGCGTGCGCCATAGAATGGCGTGCCGGGCATACATTACCACCAACGGGTGCAAGTCCCGAGAGAGCCGTAATGACCGGAATCTCATAG
>JAHYJP010000380.1 GCA_019429055.1 Bacteroidales bacterium | reverse complement strand
TTTTATAATCAGGGCATCCATGGGGAGTTTTTTTCAAAGATAATTAAAATGGAGAAGATGGGAAAATGAGAAAATGAGAAAATGAGGGGGTGAGAAGGTGAGGATGTGAGGATGTGATAATGAGCAGATGAATGCCCATTGCGCTGCGAGGAACAGCCTGCCGTTATTCCTTTTGTGGCGCAGCGCCGGGAGGTGTTGTAGTCTTTTTTTTTACAAATTCCTTTGCCGGATGCCGTTATGGTCAATGACGGTAAACTTCCCGGAGAAAGAGAGTTTGGAGTCTTTTATAACGCCCAGGATCAATCGGGCAGGCAAGTCTGGTTCATATTCATTTAGGCGGAGGTAAATAACGCCTGCAACTGGCTTTAATCCATGCCTGAAGACCAATTCTCCGTAATCCCTGTCGAGCGTAATAATGATGCGGTTTTCTTTTATAGCTGTCTGAATGACTTCCTTGTCGGTAATTCCTGCATAACCTGCTCCCACATAGGTTGTATCTATACCTTCAGAAATTAATAAATCCACACTGGCCCGTGGAATATTCTCATTACACAGAAATCTCAATGGGTCCATTTATGCAGGATTGGGCGCATTGTAAAGCAAACCATCGCGGATGCAGTCGTGGATATATGAAAATACGGCAAGGAGATCTTCGCGTTTAAGGCGTGGGTAGTTTTCCAGGATTTGATCTTCTGACCAGCCCTGTGCAAGGAGATTGATGATGTGCTCCACTGACAAGCGGGTTCCCTTGATAACAGGTTTGCCAAGCAGCACATCGGGATCTGAAACAATATGGTATTTCCATTGTGTCATACAGCAAATTTATGAATTTTTTCATTCAAAGTATTGAAGACGGAGTGTTGAAAAGTCAAAGTGTCAGAAAGGCGAAGAGTCGAAAGTCGATAATTCCTGCGCCCGCCGCGTGAACTTTTTCGTGGCGTGCTTTGCGAGAATTTTTTTTTGGAACACAGATTTTCACAGATGAAGTCGATTCACACAAATTTTTTATTATTTAATCTGTGCTCATTTGTGTGCATTTGTGGATGAAAAAAACAATCCGCTGGCTAGCGAACTGATCGATGATTGCGCTGCGACGCGTTG
>JAHYJP010000196.1 GCA_019429055.1 Bacteroidales bacterium | reverse complement strand
TCATCTGCATTGGAACCGGTTACCGACATTCCTGCCTCGAAATGGATGTGCCTTGACATGGTTTTTTTCGTGTCGGATAACTTCCTTGTTTTAGCATACCGGTTGGCAAATGTAACCGGAGCAAGCCATGTGGCAAGAAAATCGGCGCTGAAACTTACGATTAGTTCTGCCTTTTCAAAATGGTAATCAGGAATTACAGGGGAGTTGAAAGTTTGACTATGTGCCTGCCTGATGGCTTCGTAACTTATGGCATCCCAGCTTACAAACTCCAGTGCGGGGTATTTTGCCTTCATTGATATGATAAGCTCTGTTGTGGATTTGCTCAAAAGGGTAGGGGTTACCAGGTAACATTTTTTCCCTTTTTCGCCAGCTTCCCGGAGTGCTTTTTTGATTTCCTGGTCTGCTTTATCCCAGTTTATTTTTTCTCCATTCTGGGTTGGGTATTTATAGCGTGCTCCATCATCATACAAACTCAAAACAGATGCCTGGGTAATGGCATTGGTGCCGCCACCGGTAAATTTGCACAGATCGTTACCTTCAATTTTTATGGGTCTGCCATCTCGGCTTTTTACCAGCACACTGCAAAACTGATTGCCATCAACAAATGATGATGCATACCAGCTGGCTTTGCCGGGCGTAAGGGTTTCGGGCTGGTGAAGGTAAGGGATGGCCTTTTTTACAGGGTTTTCACAGGCTGAAATTACTGTTGCAGAAAAAAAGCTTATTCCGCACCATTTTAAAAAATCTCGGCGCGACGATGATTTTTCATTGGCTTCATTGGCCAGTACTTCAATCATAGAAGTTTCTTTTTCTTCTGCTTCGGGCTTAAAATCCGCCCGGGTTTCTTCTATGCTTTGCCAGTATTTTTTTTCCATTGATGATATATTGTTATATGGCTTATTATTCAATCTTAATAGTGACAGCTCATGCAATCTTCACCGCCAAGATCGGCAGCGGTAACAGCATCTATCTCACCATTACGGATTTTCTCATGCAATTTTTCGTAAATTTCGAAATATGGATTGTCAAGGAAATCGACATTTTCATCGCGGTGGCAGGTAAGGCACCAGCCCATGGAAAGTTCTTCCACCTGTTGAACGATGTGCATGGTTTCAACTTCACCGTGGCAATCGACGCATTCTCTTTTTCCTGCATTAACATGTTGTGCATGACTGAAGAAGCTATGGTCAGGGAGTTTATGTACCCTTATCCATTCGATGGGTTCGCCTGTTTCTGCAGCTCTGTGAATTTTATTGATCTCAAAACTTCCACTGAGTGTTCCGCTCCTTACTACATTGTGGCAGTTCAAACATACATTGTTGGAGGGTATTCCTGCAGAAAGACTATAATCGGCAATGTAGTGGCAATAGCGGCAGTCAGTTTCATTTTCCCCGGCATGTATCAGGTGGGAAAATTTGATGGGCTGATCAGGAGCGTAACCTTTGGTCCTTCCTAGGTTTTGCGCCTCTGCCATGGCAAACTGACCATGAACGGCAATACCTGCAAGCAATACAAGGATATGAATTCCCTTGAATTTAATTTTACGGGTAATTATAAGGTCAACAAGTGCGAGCAACATCAATGCTCCCAATCCCCAAAAAATAAAAGCGCGCACGGGATAAGCTGTCAATTCTCCGGGGCCTTGTTTAAGAATCTTTGTATAGTAGGCTTCCAGTAAATGCTCCTCTTCCCTGGTAATGGTCATTCCTGCATGGTCTTCCATGAGTCTCATGGAAACAGGATTGTTCATAACGTTCATTATGCTGTAATCGGGGTTTTGACTCCAAAGTGCAGCCATTTCGTAAGCTGCCGGATTCCAGTTGATCTCGTTCTGGGGTTGCAAATAATGGCAGGATGCACAATCATGCTGCCCGCTTCTGAAAGGCACAAGTCCGCTAAAGAGTCTTTCTCCCCGCCGAATCTGCTGGCTGGTATACTCTCCGCGGGTAAAAGCGGGTTCTGCATCAGCAATTACTTCCTCCGTAGTTTCTTCTTTCATTAATGCTGAATCGGGAACAGAGTCGGGGATTGCCTCTTCGGTTTCCAAAGTGTCAGCATCCGGAATTTCCTGTGCTTTGTTGAAAGATGAAAGCGAGATGATTGCTATCATGGCCATCATACTCAGCAAAAATGCCGGCATTAAAATGTGTTTTTTCAGGAAGCCGGGTTGTGGTTTGTAGGGTTTAGTCTTCATGTGCTGTAAATATTTTCACAAAAAGGAGAATTCTGAAGTCTGTTGGTTGTTCTGGTTTAATTCGGAATCCGAGTGCCTAATTATTTGTCTATGCGTTTGTTACTATCCCGATAACCTTGTATCATTCGTAAACATTGATCCATCAGACTTTCAGGCGACTAAATTAAACAAAAAAACCTTGTTTGCAACTTCAGCGCGTTATTCATAATCTTTCAAAATAATACGTCAACTTAAAACAAAAAGAATTGTTAAAATTTCTCCGACCAGAATTGAGCAAATGCAGATCGATTTTTACCAACCTGTTTTAGTTTGAATAGAATAACAAACCGTAAAGTGTTTCTTATTAAAAATGAATTACAGTGTATCTTTCTTCAGGGATCTTAACAGTCATAAAAGCTACTTCTTCCATGGCATGACAGGTGTTGCAGCTTGCTGTAAAACGGGTGAAGGTTTCCAGGAATCTTTCTTTATCTCCCATTTGAATTACCTCTTCCATTTCGGGTAAGGCAGTACTTACAAACTGTTGAGCTGATGCTTCGCGCTCAGGACGCCGCATAAAACCTTGTTGCAACGCTTCTTCAATGTGTTCTCTCTGGTATTCAGCATATTCCCGGTTTTCATCCATGCCTGCCCAGTAGAGCTCCTTATAACGGTAGCTTACTTCTACCATTGTGCGACTGAAACCCTGGAACTGGTCTTCAATATTATTAATGATTTCCTGCCTGGTTTCACCCAGCCACTCGGCTTCGTATGTTTCTTGCGGAGTATTCTGGCATGCCTGGAATATGGCAATTGAGAAAAGGGGTAAACAGAGTAATCGTACAAATTTTCGCATAGCTTGTGTATTTTAAGTTTATGCGAATATATTGCATAATTATTAAATTCTTAAACAAAATAACTGCAACAGGGTCAATTTGAAATGGTTCTAAATTAGAAGAGAAGTTTTTTGCTGCTTAATCATCATTCAAAATGTTGATTTTTCCTTCATTGGGTTTAAAATAGCACTTTTCGTTACTGCATTCAACGGCAGGGGAGGCATAAATAATAATCTCGGTATCTTCACCGGATGGATTTTCAACTTTACAGGTGAGTTCCTTATATTCTCCCATGAATTTTTCCTTGACAATACTGCCGCAGAAACAGTCATGTCCCTCGGTTTTAATGGTAAACTCTTCCGGTCTTATGGAGAGAATCACATTATCGATACTGGCAGGCAGGGGAGTGCTTGTTTTGATTATTCCCATGGGCGTATCATAACCGTCATGAGAAACTTTAGCTTTTATGTAATTGGTTTTTCCAAAGAAATCTGCTACGTAGGCATTTGCCGGAAAATTATAAATGTTTTCCGGTGTTTCTGTCTGCATCAGCCTGCCTTGCCTGAGCACTGAAACCTTATCAGCGATGGTCATTACATCTCTTGTATCATGGGTTACGAAAATGGCTGTGGCATCAGTTTCTTTGATGATGTTCTGAATGTCTTCGCGCATCTGGTGTTTGCGCATACTGTCAATATTACTGAAAGGCTCATCAAATAAAATGAGTTCAGGTTCCGGTGCCAAAGCCCGGGCAAGGGCTACTCTCTGCTTCTGACCCCCTGAAAGCTGGTGCGGATATCTTTTCTCAAGACCTTGTAAGCCGCTTAAAACAATAATATTCCTTGCTTTTTCACGTGCAACTTCTTTAGATAACTGAAAAAGTCCGAAGGTGATATTTTCCCACACAGTTTTATGCGGAAATAATGCATAATCCTGGAATACAATTCCAACCCGTCTTTTCTGGGGTTCCTTGAAAATGCCGTTTCCACTTACAACCTCGCCGTTAAGTTTTATTTGTCCGGTGTCAGGAATCTCAAATCCGGCAATCATTCTCAAAATGGTGGTTTTACCGCAACCACTTTCACCCAGTAACGCTACAATCTCTCCCTTTTTTACTTCGAGATTGAAATCGTTCACCGCCGGAAGCTGCGCATCAGGGAATTTTTTTGTGATGTTTTTCAGTTCAAGTATATTCATATCTCTTATTTCTTAATCTTAACCTTAACCCGAATCGCTAATTGCTCTCGGGATCCCGAATTCTTTCAGTCTCGGGATTTCACTTCGTTCAACTTCGCTAACGCTCAGCCTAACCTTAATCTGTCCTTCCCATTAGTCTGTTCAGCAATAATACCGGCACCATACCGGTAATTATTATAATCATTGCTGCAGGAGCCGCCTCTGCAACCCTTTCATCAGATGCAAACTCAAATGCCCTGATGGCAAGGGTGTCAAAATTAAATGGCCGCAGGATCAGTGTAAGTGGCAATTCCTTAAGTACATCAATAAAAACCAGAAGCGCTGCGCTTATCAATGCTCCACGCAACAAAGGCATATTGATTTTTCCAAGGGTTTTCATATTTGACAATCCCAGTGAACGCGATGCCTCATCAAGGCTTGGAGAAATTCTTTCCATTCCGCTGTCAATACTGTTGAAACCCACAGCCATAAATCTTACAAGATAGGCAAATATCAATGCAAACCAGGTTCCGGTAAGGGCAATCCTTACACCGGGTGATGACAATGTAATAAGTTTACTGTCCATCCATAGAAAAGGGATCAGTATGCCTATGGCAACTACCGCACCGGGTATTGCATATCCCAATGTGGAAACCCTGGCAAGAAATTTTACAAAACGCGAAGGAAAACTTCTGACCGTAAAGGCGATAAAAAGAGCAAATGCAGTTACTACTGCTGAGGCAATGGCTGCAAGAACAAAGCTGTTAAGCAATAATTCCGTAAACCGGTAATCTACAACATTAACCAAAGTAAGGTTGCTCCAGTAAATGAGCATAATAACCGGGATTAAAAAGCCCATAAGGAATGGAAACATGCAAAGGATCATGGCCAGAATGCCCCGGGATTTTTTAAGCATTGTCCTTTTTATGGGACGGTAGGTTGAGCCCAGCATGTCGTAGCGCATTTTTCCGCGCTGAGTTCTTTCAAGTATGATCAGGATCAGAACAAAAATCATCAGGTAAGCTGAGAGTTTCAGTGCACTCTGGGGGTGAGAAAACGCAAACCATGCTGTGAATATACCGGTTGTAAAAGTGTCAACTCCAAAATAACGGGCCAGACCGTAATCATTAAGCACTTCCATCAGGGCAAGTGAAATGCCTGCAACAATGGCCGGACGTGCCATGGGAAGAGCTACTCCGAAAAAAATATGGCTCTGTTTTTTCCCCAGGGAGGCAGCCACTTCAAAAAGAGTGGACGACTGTCTCGAGAAATACGCCCTGCTGATCAGAAAAACATAAGGGTATAATGCCAGTGATAAAATGATGATAGCTCCGGGAAGTGAAAGAATATTGAAGAACAAATACTGGCCGGTATCTATTCCGAAATTATTTCTCAGAAAAACGTAAACCGGAGAAGTATAATCCAGGATACCAGCCCATGTAAAACCACTTATGTAAGCAGGTAAAGCAATAGGCATTATCAATGCCCAGCTGAAAAATTTACGGCCCGGAAAACTGTACATGCTTACAAGCCATGCCGTGCTTACTCCCATGATAAATGTAAATAAAGACACCCCTGCCATCAATAGGAGCGTGTTAAGAACGTAAGTGGGAATTAAATTTCTGAGAATATGGAGCCAGGTTTCATCTCCGGGAGTTAAAACATTTGAAAAAACCACCAGAAGTGGAAGCGCAATAACAAGAGCTGCAAGCAAAGCACCCCATATCCAGGGGTTGGTAAGTTGCCTGTGCGTTTGCAGTGAGAGTATAGATGTACCTGGTTTAAGGTTCATGTTTTTAGTTCCATCCTGCCTGGTTAAAAATGATCATTGCTGGTTGCAGATGTTTTCCCAATTGATCCAGGGGAATGGTATCAGCTTTAAAACGGCCCCATTCTTCAAGCAGTGCAGGCCATGCAACATTCCTGTTTGCAGGATATTCAAAGTTTTGCTCTGCAAAAACTGACTGGGCTTCCGGACTCAGCAGAAATTCAATGAGTTTCTGCGCATTAGCGCGGTTAGGTGCATGAGCAGTTATTGCAGCACCACTTATATTAATATGTGTGCCCCGGTCATTCTGATTGGGGAAAAAGATGCCCATCTGCCGGGCAATGTTACGCTCCTCATGGTTGGGCGAGTTGAGCAACAATCCCATATAATAGGTATTTACCATAGCCACATCGCCTGTTCCGGCAGCAATAGCTTTTACCTGGTCGCGGTCGTTACCGCGGGGAGGTTGTGCCATATTATTTACTATGCCCCGCGCCCACTCCAGTGCTTTTTCTTCGCCATGGGCAGCAACAACAGACGCCATAAGGGTTTGATTGTAATGATTCTGCGATGAGCGCACAAGCACTCTTCCGCTCCATCTTTCTGAAATCAGATCTTCGTAAGTTGATAGCTCATTAGG
>JAHYJP010000379.1 GCA_019429055.1 Bacteroidales bacterium | reverse complement strand
CATTCAAGAATGAATTTTGAAATCATCAATTGATTCGGGGGATAAAAATAATCCCGGGTAATTATTTTAAATGTTTCCTGATTTTTTTACTTTTATCCTTACAAACCAACAAACCACGCTTATGAAATGGATTTACAACGGAGAAAACATCCTTAATGTACCCAATATCATTAGTTTTTACAGGTTAATTACTTTCCCCTTAATTCTGATTCTGGCACTTACCGGGCAAGAACAATGGTTTGTGATTTTGATTAGTATCAACCTGGTAAGTGATATACTTGACGGTTTTATTGCCCGGACTTTTAAATTGACAACGCGGTTTGGAGCCGCACTTGATAATCTTGCCGACATAGGCACCTACATCCTGGCGCTCACAGGTTTATTCATTTTCAGATGGGAAGATGTTCAGCCCTACGCCTGGTTTCTTTACATTTTCCTGGCCATTTTTGTTTTGAGTTACATTGTGGCTTTTATCCGTTTCGGTAAGATTCCCGGGTTGCATCTTTACGGCGCGGTTGCGGCAGGTTACATTCAGGGAACATTCTTTTTTGTGTTGTTTGTATGGGGTTTTAATCTGTGGTTTTATTACATTGCTATAGGCTGGGGTATACTGGCTTATATTGAGAAGATACTTGTTCTTCTCGTTACCGATGATATCAAACCGGGCCTGAAAGGTTTATACTGGATCATGAAACGTAAAAAAGAGCAATAAACTTTTGCGGACGATTACTGCTTATTATTGAAAAAATCAATCAACCTTGCTGAATATAGGACAATGCATCAATGATCCTGTTTTCATTTTTGTCATGCAAAGCAAAGTTAAACCCCGGCTGTACACTGTAAGCACCATAATTACCGGCTTTATCAACCGCAAGAAAGCCTACCTGGTGATCCTTGTAATCAGGCGTTTTTTTGATGATGCGATGCACTGCTTCAGTAACAGCTTCCTGGGGATTAGCGCCATTTCGCATAAGTTCAACGATAAGAAATGTACCCAGTGTTTTCATTACCAACTCACCGGTGCCGGTGGCTACCGCACCGCCCACTTCATTGTCGCAATACATACCGGCACCAATAATGGGAGAGTCACCTACCCTGCCGTAAAGTTTATAGGCCATACCGCTGGT
>JAHYJP010000008.1 GCA_019429055.1 Bacteroidales bacterium | reverse complement strand
TCATTGGTGAAAATATAGGATGCCCTAAGGGTATTGGTAAAGGTATCGGTATCACGCCTGCCGAAAAATATATTATTTTGATTCTGAAGACCTACAAACCCGATATCCCCGTTTTTACCCAGGTACCTGAATCCATAAGTCATATTCAACCGGTCACTGGCCCTGAATGTAGGTCGCAACTCAAACCCAAACTCTTCCTGCAAATCTTCTGACATAATGCGGGAGTATCTTACATCGCCGTCGAAATAAACCCGTTTGCGATAATCCGTTGAATACATTCCAAAGAGATCATAAGCTGCATCGGTTTCATAAAAACGACCCGGAACCCTGGGTTCAAAATAATCGCGGTTTCCCAGCGGACGATAATCGGTTCTTATTATTACAAAAAAGCGGGTATCGAACAGCGCTCTTAAATTATACTGTATATTGAATCCTGTAAATGTATCAGGAGTGTGGAGCCGGTTGTAATTAACCGCGATTTCATTTCTCAGATTCCAGAATCTCCAGAAAGGGTCAAAAATATTATAGGAGAATGACACTTTATCCATAACCAGGTTGTTAAATGACAGGAATCCGAGATCATTGGGATCGTATGTATCACTCAAAACCAGCCGGTTGTAAGTATATTGCCATGTACCCCCTACTTTTCCGGCAGTAATATCATACTTGTATCCGGTTGCATCATTATTACCGGCATGATATTGCTGGCTGAATGCAGCATTTCCGCTGAGGCGAAACATATTGCTTGCATCCATAAAGCGGAATTCTGTTGCCGTAACATTAGCTGCAAATCCATGGGTCGTCATTTCGGAAACATTGGTGTTGATAATGCTCAGAAATGAATTGTTGGCCAGACTCCGGTCAGCAACCAATACATTATAATTGGTAAATGCCTGGGTAGTTATTTCTCTTTCAACGCCGGTAATGGTGTCCCGCATAATTGCCTTGCTGGGAGCAGTCATAGCATTGAAAAAACCAAGTCCGAACCCACCTGAGGTTCTGCCCGAAATTTTTGTGGCATTGATCAAACGGGCTTCCAGCGGATTCTCCTTTACAATTTCATGGAATCCCTGCTCAAAATAAGGCAGTGAATAATTCCGCGGTATACTGCCGATTCGCCGGGAATAAAATATATCAGCTTTACCAAACAATTCTGTTCCTTCGGTAAAAAACTGCCGGTTTTCATCATATTTTACTTCATAGGGAGAAAGATTCAGCACCCGGGCATCTGACTGAACCTGACCAAAATCGGGCACCAGGGTCATGTCCATGGTAAAGCTGTTGCTGATTCCATATTTCAGATCCATTCCCCCTACAAATGTGTTGGCCCACTGATCGCCGCCCCCGTTTTTTTCAAGATAAGAGGAAACATAGGGATAGAGTGCAAGTCGCAGCGGTGGAACAATCCCTTCAATTCCATTCAGTTTTCCTAAAAATACCAAAGGATCGCCAATGCGGCGGTTTACAAAATTCCAGCTCGATTGCTCACGAGTACGCCGGATTTCGCGCCAGAAATTGATGCCCCATTTTTGCACATCGTTGCGCGGGAAACGAAGAGCAGAGTAAGGAATTTTCATTTCCACTATCCATCCCTCTTCATCAATACTTACATCACTTAGCCATACGGCATCCCAGTTTACATCGCCCCGCGATCCGCCTGCCCCGGAAATATTCATATCGGTTTGCACACCTGAAGCTGAGACCTGGAATCTGAAACCATTGATACCATCATCAAAGGGGTTGATATCGATCCAGAAAAGGTCGGCATTCAAATTGTTACCTGAGTCACGAAGTCCGAGTTCGGTGAGAACCTTATCCGGTTCCGGATCCACCATTCTGGCACCAATATACAAAGCATCGTCATCATACAACACCCTGACGTAGGTTTCAAAACCGGCAGGCCGGTCATTATGGGGTTCATACTGATGAAAACCGGTTGCAACGGGAGCTCGTTGCCATTCAGGATCATCCAGTTTGCCATTGATCACAGGCGGATTATCTGTTCGTAAGGCTTTTAACTCCCTTCGGTCATTTTGCCCGCATGCAATAAAAGAAATAAAACCGGAGAAAATCAGGAAAAACAGTTGATTAAGAAACCCCTTCATTAATGGTATATGCTTTTTTTGTGGGCAAAGATAGAAAAAGGAAAATATGAAAACAGATGGAAATATTTAATCCTTGTTAAAAAATGCAGAATTTGCTGTTCATTGCTTTTATTAATCATTAGATTTGCATGAATCAAATATTAAACTATTCCACTATGAATTATACAGCCGACCCCCAACGATACGAAGCCATGAAATATAATCGCACAGGACGCAGCGGACTTTTATTGCCTGCTATTTCCCTGGGTTTGTGGCACAATTTCGGTGATGTTGATGTTTATGATAATGCAAAAAAGATCATTCGCAGGGCTTTTGATGCCGGTATCACGCATTTTGACCTGGCCAATAACTACGGGCCATCGCCGGGTAGCGCTGAAGAAACCTTCGGGAAGATGCTTTCTTCTGATCTGAAAACCTATCGTGATGAACTGGTTATTTCAACCAAAGCGGGTTATTATATGTGGCCCGGGCCCTATGGAGATTTTGGCTCAAGAAAGTACCTGATCAGCAGCCTGGATCAAAGCCTAAAACGGATGGGTCTGGATTATGTGGATATTTATTATTCTCACCGCCCCGATCCCCACACCCCCATGGAAGAAACCATGATGGCACTGGATCAGGTGGTAAGACAAGGCAAGGCTCTTTATGTGGGTATTTCATCATACTCACCCGAACAAACAAGCCAGGCAGCAGATATTTTAGGACAACTGGGCACTCCGTGTCTTATTCACCAGCCACGCTATTCTATGCTCGATCGCTGGGTTGAGAATGGGTTACTCGATACACTGGAAACACTCGGTATAGGCTGCATTGCCTTTTCGCCACTGGCACAGGGAGTTCTCACCGACCGCTACCTTCAGGGTATTCCCAAAGACTCCAGGGCAGGCAAACCCACCGGTTTTCTCCAGCCTGACCAGGTTACTCAGGAAAAACTGGAAATCGTAAACAAACTCAACAGCCTTGCAAAGGAACGCGGCCAAAGCCTTGCCCAGATGGCAATTGCCTGGCTGCTTAAAGACGATCGTGTAACATCGGTTCTTATTGGTGCCAGTAGCGTTGAACAACTTAACAACAATCTGGAAACTTTGAACAACCTGGGTTTTTCAGATGATGAATTGAGAAGGATTGATGAAATAATCAGATAATTCTGATTCAGCGATCAGAATTTTTCGAATACACCCAGCCCGAAAAGGGCAAAATCATACTTTACAGGATCTGAAGGGTCAAGCAGCCGGAGATTTTCGGTAAGCTCCATGGCTGCTTTCCAGTCGTCCTGTTTTCTTTTTAGTAAGCCCAGCCGGCGGGCAACTCTTCCGGAATGAACGTCAAGCGGACAAATCAACTGATCGGACCGGATGCCTTTCCATATACCGAAATCAACTCCTCTCCCATCGTTTCTTACCAGCCAACGTAAATACATATTAATCCTCTTCGCAGCAGAACCACTTAACGGATTGCTCACATGCTTTCGGGTGCGGTCTGCATGCGGTACTTCAAAAAATACATTCCTGAAATGGGCAATGGAATGGTCCATTCCACCCAATTTTATCCCATCGGAAAATACCTTTTCCATACCACCATGAACCTGGTAGATATTTTTTAAAGCGTAAAGAAAAACCGTGATATCGGTATAATTAAATGTCCGGTGCACAAACCCTTCAAAACGTTTCAGGTCGTTTTCCGTGAAATTCATAATAAAATCAAAGGGAACATCATCCATCAATTCCATAAGCCTGAGCGCACTCTGTACTATGCTTTTTCGTTGCCCCCATGATATGGTAGCGGCAAGAAACCCTGCTATTTCCCTGTCCTCCTTTAAGCTATAACGGTGTGGAATGCTTATGGGGTCTGTAGTGATAAACCCGGGAGAATTGTATTGCAGGTATTTTTCGTCAAGAATACTCTTTATGGCTGAAAAGTTGCCCATAAACTGATTTAATTCTGAATGATTTCGGGTTATTTTCCTGTGGGGTTAAAATCTTTATCAATCACGATATTATCATATAATATATATTCCGCTACTTCGACATAAATGCGATAATAGCCGGATTGCAGTTCAGTCAGATCAAAAAACACTGTATGCATTGTGGTTTCAGTCTGTAATACGGCAATTTCATTAAGAATATTGATTTCCGGCTCGTATGTTTCATCATCAGAAGGCTCATACTCCGGATCAAATACAGCTGGGACAATCCATATTTTCTTAATTTCATCCTGTCCCGGGCTTTTCATATATACAGATGCGAAATTTATTGCAGGGTTAGGAAAAAAAGTTATGAAATAATCAGAGTCCACAAGATTGGTATTTGTTCCAAGATTTACATTAGGATTCATATTTCCTATTATTCCCATGGATTCACCAGCCTCATTGCGGGCAAAATAACCGTTAATTACAGGGAGTAATTCATCAGGTTCTTCCATTTTGGATTCTTTTTCAGAACAGGCTGTAAAAAGCCCTGAAATTATAACCAGAATTAACACAGCAAGTCTTCTCATAAGTTTTCTTTAATAATATTTCAAATAGGTTTGTGATTATAATATGAAAAATTCTTTTGTCAGATTATGCACCATATCGCAGCTCCAGGCCCCGGATCTGTTTATACAGATCCACTGCATAAACATCGGTCATTCCAGAAATAAAGTCTGTTACAGCCCGGGCCAGTGAATAGGGATGATCGCCCTGGGGATGATACTGATCTGGCATCAGTGATAGAATTTTTTGCGAATAATCTTCAGTTGGATGGGTGATAGCATGATAAAATTCATGTAGCAATGCACCGAGAATGTTATAACCTGAAATCTCAACCTTAACAACCGAAGGATGCCTGTAAACCTGCTGAAAGGATATTTCTTCGCATTTCTTCATAGAAGAAGCCAGTGTTGGCTCAATCAACTTAAGCAATTTACTGTCAAAACTGCCGGTCATAATACTTTCATAGTTTTCAGCAAACACCTCTGCAGCGGCATTGACAAGTTTACCAATAACCATGGCCCTCAGAAATGCGATCTGTTCGTTAGGATCGGTAACTTCGGTGAGGGTGCGTGCAATCCTGGTCTCCTGGTCATTATCACCTTCAAAAAAATTCAGGAAAAGCTGCTTCACGGTTTCAAGGCTCAGAATGTCGAGTTTTTGAGCATCTTCAAGGTCCATGATCTGGTAGGAAATATCATCGGCTGCTTCAACCAGGTAAACCAGGGGGTGCCTGGCATAAATACCATTTTGCCTGTTTGTAATAGGTATTTCCAGCTCATTCATAAGCTCTGCAAAGGTTTCCTTCTCAGTTTGGAAATAACCGAATTTTTTCTTTTTGCCTGATTGCGATGAATCATAGGGATATTTGATCATGGTACCCAATGATGCATAAGTGAGAGCATATCCACCCTTTCTGCGACCCTGAAACTGATGGGTAAGCAGCCGTAAAAGATTGGCATTCCCTTCAAAATTCACAAGATCACCATATTCAACCTGTGATATCATATCCTTTAGCTTCTTTCCATCCCCTTCAGCAAAGAAGTGCGAAATAGCTTTTTCACCACTATGTCCAAAGGGCGGATTTCCCAGATCATGCGCCAGGCAGGCTGTTGCCACAACAGTATCAATTTCGCGTACAAGATGCTTCTCATCAGGTGAAAGCATGGGGTTGATTTTTTCATAAACCAGGTTTCCGAGAGATCTTCCCACACTGGCAACTTCAAGGCTATGGGTAAGGCGGTTATGCACAAAAACACTTCCCGGCAGGGGGAAAACCTGTGTTTTGTTCTGCAACCGGCGAAAAGGTGATGAAAAGATCAATCTGTCATAATCACGCTGAAACTCAGAGCGGATATCACCACTGCCCTTTTCTGTCTTTTGTGCTTGTCCAAAACGCCGGGTTGAAAGAAGTGCTTTCCAGTTCATGTCAAAAGGGTCTTTATATGAATGTTGCTGAAATTAAAATCTGAATTGATAGCTTCATAAAGGTTTTTGTGTTCTCCATTCTCAATAATAATAAAACTTTCGGGTCAAAGTTAATAAGATTAGCAAACATTGCATTACAGGTCATACATCAAACCGGGGAATTCATTAATTTAGCAATACCGAACTCAAAAAAAGATCGCGATGCAGGAGCATGAAAAGTTTATCAGGGAAGCAGTTAATATGGCTGCAGAAAATATAAACACAGGTATCGGGGGCCCCTTTGGTGCTTTGGTAGTAAAAGACGGAAAAATTGTAGGCCGCGGAGTCAATAAGGTTACATCAACCAATGATCCTACAGCACATGCTGAGGTAGTAGCCATACGTGATGCCTGCAAAAACCTGAATTCCTATCAGTTAACCGGCTGTGTAATTTATGCCAGTTGCGAACCCTGCCCCATGTGCCTGGGTGCCATTTACTGGGCAAGACCTAAAATGCTGATTTACGCCGCCGAAAATACTGATGCTGCCAAAGCCGGTTTCGACGATTCATTCATTTACCGCGAAGTTTCGCTGCCCGTTGATGAAAGAAGTATTCCTGCCATCAATATAAAACCCGACAACTTCTTCTCGCCTTTTCAGAAATGGATTGATTTTGAAACCAAAAAGGTGTACTGAAAACTATAGATTTCTTAAAAAATTCACCCATTACCAAATTATCCCAAAAAGGACAAAAAGCTTTGTCGTTGGGCGAAAAATGGCTAAATTTATTTTACTCTTGACGGGTACGGTTTTATTTTTATTTGACCTGAAAAAATTGTCTTTATGCACGATATTGAGCCTTTCTACTCATGGAGAAACGTTTACATCGCTTCTGAGGATGAGCGCTCACCCTTTTTCGGAAGGGATTACAGCGAATTTGAATTCACCCATGCCATTTATAATCACCTGATACATCCGCAGTGGGATGAGATCGGGTCGCCCACGCTTTTTATCAAAATCCTTTACACCGATTATGAGCTGCAATATACCATAATTGAGATGATCGGCGAATGGAACGACTGTCTGCATAACGACATCATGTATCTGAAACGCAATATCATCGAGCCTATGATAGATCAGGGCATCACAAAGTTTATCCTGATGGGGGAAAATATTCTGAACTTTCACTATTCCGATGATTGCTATTATGAAGAATGGTTTAATGAAATTGAGGACGGATGGATTGTGGGCATCAATTTCAGGGATTTTGTGATCCGCGAGTTTGAATCAGCAAACATTGATTATTACATCGCCTTCGGCAAACATTTCAACGACCTGAACTGGCGCAAATACTTACCAAATCAGCTCTTCGCGGTTATTGACCGGCAGATGGCGATGCGGCTGAACCCGCACACTGGCTAGTGCTTCGGAGGCTTTACAGGTGATAATAAATTGTTTTTTTCCCTGATCCTCAATGCAACTTCTTCAATCTTGCTGAAAATGGATTTTTCATCCAGGTGGATTAGTTTTCTGTCGCGCATGATAAACTT
Organism: Bacteroidales bacterium; assembly: GCA_019429055.1. Classification (GTDB taxonomy): domain Bacteria; phylum Bacteroidota; class Bacteroidia; order Bacteroidales; family UBA7960; genus SKVR01. The sequence goes on along the minus strand of JAHYJP010000008.1, from coordinate 39,016 downwards.
GCCGTCAACAATAACCGTTTCCACATCGGCTGCTTTCATGCTGTAAACCAGTAGTGAGTAAATATTATAGATGGGATGCGCATGTGGCTGGAGCATATCCAGTAAAATCATATCAGCCTTTTTGCCTGGCTCCAGCGAACCAATGTCCTTTTCCATGCCCAACACCCTTGCTCCTCCCATGGTAACCATTTCCACAACACTTTGCGCATCCAGTACCGTAGGGTCACCGCTGTTGAGTTTGTGCAGAATGGCAGCGGTATTCATTTCGTCAAAAAGGTCAAGGTCATTATTGCTGGCTACACCGTCGGTGCCCAGTCCTACTTTAACCCCGGCCTTCATAAGCTCCGGAATGGGAGCTACGCCACTGGCAAGTTTCATATTGCACTCAGGATTATGTGCAACTGAAACTCCACGCTCAGCAAGAATATCAATGTCTTCTGGGGTAAGATGCACCCCATGGGCCGCAATAACATTGGGACCCAGTACTCCCAGCTGATCCAGGTAGCCAACCGGTGTAAGGTTATAGTCTTTCATGGTTTGATCAAATTCCTTACGGGTTTCAGCCACGTGAATGTTAAAGGGAACCTGGTACTTGTCAGCAAGTGCCTTGGCACTTTGAATCAGTTCAGATGAACAACTATAAGGGGCATGGGCAGATACTGATATCCTGATACGAGGATGATTATTCCATTTCTTGATAAGCGCTTCGGCAGTTTTTAAACCGTCGGCAGGAGTCGGACTATTGGGCGCAGGGAAGTCAATAACACTTTCCGAAAGTACAGCCCGCATTCCAACCTGATCAACCACTGTGGCAATATCCTCGATATGATAATACATATCATTGAATGTGGTGGTACCACTCCGGATCATTTCTGCCATTGCCAGTTTTGTTCCCAGGGTAACATTTTCAGAATTTACAAACTCCGATTCAACCGGAAAAATATAATCGTACAACCACTCGTGCAAGGGCATATCGTCGGCATAACCCCTGAAAATAGACATGGGTACATGAGTGTGAGTATTGATAAGGCCCGGCATGATCAATTTACCAGATCCATCCATTATTTCACGGGCAGTATATTTTTTAAGAATTTCATACGTTTCACCTATGGCCAGTATCCGGTCATTTTTAATCACTATCGCACCATCCACATAAACCTTAAATTCAGGGTTCATGGTAAGGATCATTGCATCGTGAATTATCAGGTCAGGTGTATGATCTGCATTTTTTATGCTTTGTGCCGGATTTGCCATGTTCTTCAAAAATATTTTCTTTTCTGTGTATTATTATTAAATTTCATGCTATTTAAAAACCCCGAAGGGCTCAGTTTTTCTCAGGAAAGGTAAAATACCAAAGGGTTAACTTGTGAACAACAAGAGGTTATAAAAGTTCTTTGATATAATAAACTCCATTTAAAAACATACAAATTTACATAATAATACCATAACGGTATCGGGATTGAAATTTATTATGTTTAGAGCATAAAATCCCTTTCACACTCCATTTATCAAAGTAAAAAGCAAATTTATTAACTTAGCATTTATAAATATTAAAAAAAGAAGCATTACAGTTATGGAAAAGATCAAAGAAACAGCAGCGTATTTGAAAGAAAAAACAGGATTTACTCCTGAGACAGGTATCATTCTGGGTTCGGGACTTGGCGGACTGGTTAAATCAATTGATGTGCAACACAGTTTTGATTACAGCGATATACCCAACTTCCCGGTATCAACTGTTGAAGGCCATGATGGAAAACTGATTTTCGGATTTCTTGAAGGGAAAAAAGTTGTTGCCATGCAGGGGCGATTTCATTATTATGAAGGCTACAGCATGCAACAGGTAGTTTTTCCCATTCGTGTAATGAAGATACTGGGCATTACCCATCTTTTCCTTTCCAATGCCGCCGGTGGTCTTAATCCATCATTCAGTGCAGGAGACCTGATGATCATCAAAGATCACATTAATATGTTTCCTGACAACCCGCTGATAGGGAAAAATATGGATGAGCTGGGTACACGTTTCCCGGAGATGGGAGAAGCATTCAGCCGTGAATTGATTGAAAAAGCAAAAAAGATTGCAGAAAAAAACAACATTAAATACCATACCGGTGTTTATGTGGGAAGTTCCGGACCCACTCTGGAGACTCCTGCTGAATACCGTATGTTCCGCATTTTGGGTGCAGACTCAACCGGCATGTCTACCGTTCCTGAAGTAATAGCAGCCCGACACATGGGATTAACATGTTTCGGTATTTCTGTTATCACCAACATGGCGGTCTTTGATGAAGGTGAAATCGGAACTTCACATGATGAAGTTCAGAATGCAGCCGGTGAAGCTCAACCCAAGATGACTCTCATTTTCAGAGAATTGATAAAAAATATCTGATATTGTTTATAAAAGTCATCCTGAAATTGCCCGGATAATCAGAATTGTGAGATGACTGCTTTTTTCACGAACAAACTTTTACATTATGAAAAAGATCATTTTTCTGTTCATTCTGTTTAAACTGATTTCGACCGGGCTTTCTGGCCAGATCACTATAAACAACAATGATATGCCCTCCGCAGGCGATACCCTGCGGTACAGTCTTACCATTAATCCCCAGCAATATGACTTCACTCAATCGGGAGAAGATTCGCAATGGGACTTTTCCGGATTGAAACATCAGACCCAGGGTCTGGAAGAATATCAACTGGTAAGCAACATAAACTTTCTTATGGCACTGCTAATTTTCGGAATGAACGCCATAGCTACCGATGCAATCGGCGATCTTCCACTGGATGAATTTAACCTTGATGTAGATGGGGTGTACAGCGTTTTCAGTAAATCAACTGCCCAATATACACTCGACGGCTTTTTTGTACTAATAGATGGGATTGCTTTGCCCCTTAAATATTCCGAAGCAGATAAAATATATTCCTTCCCATTGAATTATGCTGATCAGGATAGCACCACTTTTTTTGGTAATACCAGCTTGGGTGATACTTTAAGCCTGACAAGAGAAGGCTATCGTGTTAATGAAGTTGACGGATGGGGAAACATTATTACTCCCTTTGGTGAGTTTGACGTTTTACGTCTGAAAAGCACAATCCATGAATCGGATAGCCTTTATTGGCAGTCACTGGGAGATCCCTTTGTTTTCAAAAGAACCACTACCCGGTATTCGTGGCTGGCAAAAAATGAAAGGATTCCCATACTCCAGGTTAGCTATGTGGCATTCGAAGGATTTGAAGATAATCCTTCAGTTACCATCAAATATCGCGATATTTACAGGGAACCATCGGATGATGATCCCCCGGCGGCCAATTTCAATGCAAGCCAAACACTGGCACAGGCTGATGAAGAGGTTATCTTTTTTAATTCCAGCACGCCTTCTCATGAAGTTAACACTTATCAGTGGTCTTTTGAACCTGATCATGTCAGCTATGCAAATCAAACACATTCAGGGAGTACCGAACCGGTAGTAACATTTACAGTTCCGGGCAGCTATTCGGTAAAACTCGTTGCCACCAATGCAGCAGGGGTTGATTCACTCATAAGGCATAACTATATCACTATTACAGAATCAACGGGCATAGATATAGTTAACGACCGGGAGATTAAACCAGTATTATATTTCTCCGGCAATGGTAACATTCTGAATATTGATTACAGAAACATAGCCGGCGATATCAGGATATTTGACATCAGTGGCCGGCTTCTCGCCGAGCAGAGAAATATCATCCTGGATAATTTCCGGCTCGACTTTTCGCAGTTTTACTCCGGAATTTATATCATACAAATTCAATCGGAAAACTCTGAAAGACAAATTCATAACATCAAAATAATCAAACCATAAAGGAATTCCCGAATAAAATTACTTAAGATAAAAAGGCCATGGCTGAAAATTCAACCATGGCCTTTCTTTTTTATAGAACTTTTAAGCTATTACGCCTGTGCAGTAGGTCCTCCAAAATTCATAGGAAGCTTGGTACCTTCAGGACTTTCCTTTATAGTGCCATGCTTTTCCTCATATTTTGAAATATTCTCGTTAAGAGCCCTGAGCAGGCGCTTGGCATGCTGCGGAGTCATAACGATCCTTGATTTCACCTTTGCCTTGGGAACCCCTGGCATAAGCCTTAAAAAGTCCAGAACAAACTCTGTATTGGAATGGGTAATGATAACCAGGTTGGAATAAGTTCCATCGGCAACATCTTCACCCAATTCAATATTCAGTTGCTGGCCGGCGGGCGGCATTTTCTTTTCAGACATAATACTTACATTTTACGATTCTTAAAATCTGTGATCTATTCTTCTTCAGCTTCAACTTTTTGTTTTGAAGCCATAAGCAGATTATACTCTTCCATAGAGCCTACAATGATATTTTCGTATTCACGAAGACCGGTTCCGGCAGGAATAAGGTGTCCTACAATAACGTTCTCCTTGAGACCCATCAATGTGTCAACCTTGGCATTAACTGCCGCATCTGTGAGTACTTTTGTAGTTTCCTGGAATGAAGCTGCAGAGATAAAGCTCTTGGTTTGCAGCGAAGCACGGGTAATACCCTGTAGCTGCTGCCTTGCCGTGGCACCTCTTGCATCGCGCGAAACAACAACTTTTTTGTCTTTACGCTTGAGCATAGAGTTTTCATCCCTGAGTTTCCGTGCAGTAATGATCTGACCTGGTTTCAGGATTGAATCACCCGGATCTTCAACAACTTTTTTACCGAAGATCTCATCATTTTCTTCCATAAAATCGATCTTGTTAACAATCTCGTTTTCAAGGAATCGGGTATCACCCGGATCTTCGATAGTTACTTTACGCATCATCTGACGTACAATCACCTCAAAATGCTTGTCATTGATCTTAACACCCTGCATACGATATACTTCCTGAACTTCGTTCACAATATATTCCTGTACAGCAGTAGGTCCTTTAATGGCAAGAATATCAGCTGGAGTAGTAGGACCGTCGGACAAGGGAGTTCCTGCCTTAACAAAGTCATTCTCCTGTGCAAGGATCTGTTTTGACAATGGCACCAGGTAACGTTTCTCATCACCGGTTTTTGAAGTAATGATTACTTCACGGTTACCACGTTTGATCTTCTTACCGAAAGAAACCACACCATCGATCTCAGAAACAACAGCAGGATCAGAAGGGTTACGGGCTTCAAAGAGCTCCGTGATCCGGGGCAGACCCCCTGTGATGTCACCTGATTTTCCGATGGCTCTTGGTATCTTGGCAATAATAGATCCTGTAGTAATATCCTTTTTCTCGTTTACTACAATGTGAGCACCCACTGGCATATCATATGTCTTAAGTACTTCACCATCATCGGTAACGATACTGATTGACGGGTTGCGGGTCTTATCTTTACTTTCAATGATAACTTTTTCGTAGTACCCTGTTTGCTCATCAGAATCAGTACGATAAGTAGCGCCTTCAGCCATATTGTTGAAAACTACTTTACCGCTGAGTTCCGAAATAATAACGGCATTGTAGGGATCCCACTCACAGATCAGCTGTCCGCTTTCCACTTCAGATCCATGCTCAACATAAAGATTGGCACCATACGGAATATTCTGTGTGGTAAGAACCATGCGCGTGTTTTTGTCAACAATACGCATTTCGGCAGAGCGTCCGATTACCACGAAGTAATTACGTCCGTCGGATGAAGAATAGGGTACGGCTCTGAGTTCATCGATCTCAATGATACCGCCATATTTTGCATTGATTTTAGATGCAGTTGCAATATTACTTGCAGTACCACCCACGTGGAAAGTACGAAGTGTAAGCTGCGTACCCGGTTCACCAATTGACTGTGCAGCAATAACACCTACAGCTTCACCGGCCTGAACCATACGGCCTGTTGCGAGATTCCGTCCATAACATTTCGCACATACCCCGTGTTTGGATTCACACGTAAGTACTGAACGGATTTCAACCGCTTCAATCGGTGAATCCTCGATGATCTGACAGATTTCCTCAGTAAGTTCATCACCGGAAACAGCAATCTGTTCACCGGTTGTAGGATGCAGAATATCCTGTAGTGTGGTACGACCCAGAATACGATCATAAAGGGTTTCCACGGTTTCTTCGTTATTCTTGAGAGCTGTAGCAGTAAGACCACGCAAGGTACCGCAATCTGGTTCTGTAATGATAACATCCTGTGATACGTCAACCAGCCTACGTGTAAGATAACCGGCGTCGGCAGTTTTAAGAGCGGTATCGGCAAGACCTTTACGGGCACCGTGTGTTGAAATAAAATACTCAAGAACCGACAAACCTTCTTTGAAGTTAGAAAGAATCGGGTTCTCAATAATTTCACCACCTTTGGCACCTGATTTTTGCGGTTTGGCCATAAGACCCCTCATACCGGAGAGCTGACGGATCTGTTCTTTAGATCCCCTTGCACCTGAGTCAAGCATCATATAAACAGGATTGAATCCCTGGTTATCGGCCGTGGTTTTATCAATCAAAACTTTGGTAAGCTTGGCATTGGTATGCGTCCAGATATCAATGATCTGATTGTATCTTTCATTATTGGTAATGAAACCCATACTATAGTTACCTCTTACCTCATTTACCTGATCGTTGGCTGCATCGATAAGAATTTTCTTTTCTTCCGGAACAAGGATATCACCCAGGTTGAAAGAAAGTCCACCTTTAAACGCCATGTAAAACCCAAGGTCCTTTATATCATCCAGGAACTGCGATGTACGGGCAATACCGGTAGTTTTCATAATTCCACCAATAATATCCCTGAGCGCTTTCTTGGTAAGAAGCTGGTTGATATATCCGTATTCTTCAGGAACCACTTCATTAAAGATAACTCTTCCGGTAGTGGTTTCAATGATCTGTTCAACCAATTGTCCTTTTTCAATAACCTTGGCTTTAACCTTTATGATGGTATGCAGGTCAATTGCTCTCTCGTTGTATGCGATCATAACTTCTTCCGGTCCGTAGAAGGTAAGTCCTTCACCTTTCATGGGGAACTCAGGAGTATTTTTTCTCGCCTTGGTCATATAATACAGACCCAAAACCATGTCCTGCGATGGAACCGCAATGGGAGCACCATTGGCGGGGTTAAGAATATTATGTGAAGCCAGCATTAATAGCTGTGCTTCGAGGATTGCTGCATTACCCAGAGGAACGTGAACAGCCATCTGGTCGCCGTCGAAGTCGGCGTTGAATGCTGTACACACCAGCGGGTGCAACTGAATGGCTTTACCCTCAATAAGTTTAGGCTGAAAAGCCTGGATACCCAGACGGTGCAATGTAGGAGCACGGTTGAGAAGCACAGGGTGACCCTTAAGTACATTCTCCAGAATATCCCAGACTACAGGATCCTTGCGGTCAACGATCTTTTTCGCAGATTTTACAGTCTTAACAATACCTCTTTCAAGCATCTTTCTGATGATAAAGGGTTTGAAAAGCTCCGATGCCATTTCTTTAGGCAACCCGCACTCATGCAATTTTAATTCAGGCCCCACTACAATAACTGAACGGGCAGAATAGTCAACCCTTTTACCCAGCAGGTTCTGACGAAAACGCCCCTGCTTACCTTTTAAGCTATCGCTCAAAGATTTCAGCGGACGATTGGATTCGGTTTTTACTGCATTGGTTTTGCGTGAGTTGTCGAACAATGAGTCAACAGCTTCCTGAAGCATACGTTTTTCGTTACGTAAAATAACATCGGGAGCTTTGATCTCTATAAGTCTTTTAAGACGGTTATTTCTGATAATTACCCTGCGATACAGGTCATTGAGGTCACTGGTTGCAAACCTTCCTCCATCCAGGGGAACGAGCGGTCGCAATTCGGGTGGAATTACGGGCACCACATCCACAATCATCCACTCAGGTTTGTTTTCCATACGTGAATTGGCATCGCGAAAAGCTTCCACAACCTGCAAACGCTTCAATGCATCTGCTTTTCTTTGCTGTGAAGTTTCGGTATTGGCTTTATGCCTCAAATCATATGATAACTGGTCAAGATCCAAACGGATGAGCAACTCTTTAAGTGCCTCGGCACCCATCATTGCAATAAATTTGTTGGGATCGTCGTCTTCAAGCAATTGATTGTCCTTGGGAAGCGTTTCCAGAATACTGAAATATTCTTCTTCGGTAAGGAAATCAAGGTAATTGAATTCATCAGATTTTACTCCGGGGTTTACAATAACATACCTCTCGTAGTAAATAATCTGATCAAGTTTTTTTGATGGTAACCCAAGCAGGTAACCAATTTTATTGGGAAGTGAACGGAAAAACCAGATATGCGCTACCGGCACTACAAGTTTAATGTGTCCCATTCTTTCCCTTCTTACCTTTTTCTCGGTAACCTCAACACCACAACGGTCGCAAACTATACCTTTATAGCGTATACGTTTGTATTTACCGCAATGACATTCCCAGTCCTTTACAGGTCCGAAAATTCTTTCGCAGAACAAACCATCGCGTTCAGGTTTGTAGGTACGATAGTTAATCGTTTCGGGTTTTAGTACTTCACCATGCGACCTTTCCAGAACCGACTCGGGAGAAGCCAGGCTGATGGTGATCTGGGAGAAATTACTTTTTACATTGGATTCTTTTCTGAAAGCCATAGAAAGAAAGTTGATATTGATGAAAAATGAAGGTCAAAAAAAGTCAAGAGCTAATCTCTGTGAGAGTAATTCAGACAGGGAGATACGATTCTCCCTGACTGAATTTAAAAATATACTAATCAAATTTAATATCGAGACCCAGCCCCCTGAGCTCATGTACTAAAACATTAAATGATTCAGGTATACCCGGGGTTGGCATATTATCACCTTTAACGATGGTTTCGTAAGCTTTTGCACGTCCGATAACATCGTCTGATTTAACGGTGAGAATTTCCTGAAGGATATTGGCAGCACCAAATGCTTCCAGTGCCCAAACTTCCATTTCACCAAAACGCTGGCCACCAAACTGGGCTTTACCACCCAAAGGCTGCTGTGTAATGAGTGAGTATGGACCAATAGAACGTGCGTGCATCTTATCATCAACCATGTGACCCAGTTTCAGCATGTAAATAATACCAACTGTTGCGGTCTGGTCAAATCTTTCACCGGTTCCGCCATCGTAAAGATATACCTTGCCGTTTTCGGGCAGACTGGCTTTACGCATAAGTTCGTTGATCTGGTCAATATTGGCACCGTCAAAAATAGGGGTGGCATATTTCTCACCAAGCACTTGTCCGGCCCATCCCAATACGGTTTCGTAAATCTGACCCAGGTTCATCCTTGAGGGCACACCCAGGGGATTCAGCACAATGTCAACAGGTGAACCATCCTCAAGGAACGGCATATCTTCCTGTCTTACTATACGGGCTACGATACCCTTGTTACCGTGACGACCGGCCATTTTATCACCCACCTTGAGCTTACGCTTCTTGGCAAGGTAAATCTTGGCAAGCTGAACAATACCGGCAGGAAGCTCATCACCAACAGTAGCAGTAAATTTCCTGCGGTTGTAAGTACCAAGAATATCCTTATACTTGATAGAGTAATTGTGCAGAAGTTCCTTGATCAGATCATTCTTCTGCTTGTCCGTTGTCCAGTTGTTTGGATTAATGATAGAATAATCAATGGTCTGAAGAATCTTCTGGGTAAATTTGGTTCCTTTCGGAACAACAACTTCCTTAAGACTATTGCTAACCCCCTGGGAAGTTTTACCACTAACCAGTACAATCAGCTTGTCAACCAGTTTAGCTTTCAGATCAGCTATTTCACGGTTAAATTCTTCGTCCAGCTTGTCAATAATGATCTTTTCTTTGGTTTTCGCTTTTTTATCTTTGAAAACTCTTGAGAAAAGTTTTTTATTGATAACAACACCTTTGGTTGATGGTGGCGCTTTCAAAGATGCATCCTTAACATCGCCGGCTTTATCACCGAAGATGGCCCTGAGAAGTTTTTCTTCAGGAGTGGGATCAGTTTCACCTTTGGGTGTGATCTTGCCAATCAGGATATCGCCTTCATTAACTTCGGCACCTATTCTGATCAAACCATACTCATCAAGATCTTTAATAGCTTCTGAACTTACGTTGGGAATATCGCTGGTAAGCTCTTCAACACCTCTTTTGGTATCTCTAACGTCCAGTGAAAACTCTTCAATGTGGATGGATGTAAAGATATCATCGCGAACAATCTTTTCAGAAACCACGATTGCATCCTCAAAATTGTAACCTTTCCATGGCATGAATGCCACTTTAAGGTTACGACCTATGGCAAGTTCACCATCTTTGGTTGCATAACCTTCACTCAGAAGCTGACCTTTAACAACCTTTTGTCCTCTGTAAACTATAGGACGCAGATTGATACATGTACTCTGGTTGGTTTTGGCAAACTTGGTTAACCGATACACCCTTACATCATCATCAAAGCTAACGAGTTTCTCCTCATCGCTTCTCGAATAGCGAATAACGATCTCATCAGCATCAACAGCTTCAACAATACCATCGCCTTCGGCATGAAGCAGTACTCTTGAATCTTCAGCAACCTTGGCTTCGAGACCTGTACCCACAATCGGAGTTTCAGGGTTTAGAAGCGGTACTGCCTGGCGCATCATGTTACTTCCCATCAAAGCACGGTTTGCATCGTCGTGCTCAAGGAATGGAATGAGTGATGCTGCAATGGATGCAATCTGGTTAGGAGCAACATCCATAAGTTTGAGTTTTCCAGGCTCTACAATAGGATAATCGGCCTGAAAACGTGCCTTCACCACATCTTGCTTAAATGAGCCATCGTCATTCATGGCAACATTAGCCTGGCTGATAATATGCTCTTCTTCCTCTTCTGCAGATAAATAAACAGGTTCCTTTTTGAAATCTACTTTACCGTTTTCTACAGGGAAATAGGGAGTTTCAATGAAACCCAGATCATTTACCTTAGCATACACACAAAGTGAAGAAATAAGACCAATATTGGGCCCTTCGGGTGTTTCAATGGTACAAAGCCTTCCATAATGTGTAAAGTGTACGTCGCGCACTTCAAAACCGGCTCTTTCTCTTGAAAGACCTCCGGGTCCGAGAGCAGACATACGACGCTTGTGAGTAAGCTCTGCCAGCGGATTGGTTTGATCCATAAACTGAGAAAGCTGGTTGGTTCCGAAGAAAGAATTGATAACAGATGACAGGGTTTTTGCATTGATAAGGTCGGTAGGAGCAAAAACTTCATTATCACGTACATTCATTCTTTCCCTGATGGTACGTGCCATACGGGCAAGACCTACACCAAACTGTGCATAGAGCTGTTCACCAACAGTTCTTACACGACGGTTACTCAGGTGGTCAATATCATCAACATCAGCTTTGGCATTAACCAGCTCGATGAGATATTTTACAATACTGATAATATCTTCCTTGGTAAGAACCCTGATATCCATATCAGTTTCAAGGTTCAGCTTTTTGTTGATACGGTAACGTCCAACATCACCAAGGTCATATCTTTTATCAGAGAAGAAGAGTTTCTCGATCATCCCCCGTGCTGTTTCATCATCGGGTGGATCGGCATTACGCAACAGGCGGTAAATAAACTCTACTGCTTCTTTTTCAGAGTTGGTAGTATCTTTTTGCAGCGTATTGTATATCAAATCGTAATCACTCAGGTTAATATCCTCTTTGTGAAGGATAATAGTTTTGACACCCGAGTCGATAATAGGTTCTATATGTTCATTTTCAAGAACTGTTTCCCGGTCAATAATAACTTCCGTTCTTTCAATAGAAACAACTTCACCGGTATCTTCATCCACGAAGTCTTCTATCCACGATCTGAGAACACGTGCGGCCAGTTTACGGCCAACATATTTTTTAAGTCCGGTTTTGCTAACCTTAACTTCATCAGCAAGGTCAAATATTTCAAGTATCTCTTTGTCGCTTTCAAAACCGATGGCCCTGAGCAGGGTTGTAACAGGAAGCTTTTTCTTTCTGTCAATATAGGCGTACATGACACTATTTATGTCAGTAGCAAATTCAATCCAGGAACCTTTAAAAGGTATGATTCTGGCACTGTAAAGTTGAGTACCATTGGCATGTACACTTGTACCGAAGAAAACGCCCGGAGATCTGTGCAACTGGGAAACCACAACCCTCTCGGCACCATTGATAACAAAGGTTCCTTTGGGGGTCATATAGGGAATAGTTCCCAGGTATACATCCTGTATGATGGTTTCAAAATCCTCATGTTCAGGATCGGTACAATAAAGTTTAAGCTTAGCCTTAAGGGGAACACTATAGGTAAGCCCTCTTTCGATACATTCCTGGATGGTATATTTCGGGGGATCTATAAAATAATCCAGGAACTCAAGAACAAAATTGTTTCTTGCATCGGAGATTGGGAAATTTTCTGCGAAAACCTTAAAGAGGCCTTCATTTTTTCTGTTTTCAGGAGTGGTTTCCAGTTGGAAGAAATCCTGAAACGATTTGACTTGAACTTCGAGAAAGTCGGGATACGGGAAGTGCCGGGTGACTGAACCGAAGTTAATTCTTTGATTGTTAATTTTTGTTGCGGCCAAGGTATGAAAGTTTGTTGTTAGTAAAAAACAATATTCACCAAAAAAAAAATATTGCAATAAAGATTAGACCTCTACAACGAATAAACATTCGGCAGAAGTCTAATCCTTAAGGGCTTGAATAAAGTTACTTTATCTCAACCTCTGCGCCAGCTTCTTCCAGTTGTTTTTTCAGGGATTCAGCTTCATCTTTGGTGATTTGCTCTTTAACGGGTTTTGGAGCACTGTCAACCAATTCTTTTGCTTCCTTAAGACCGAGGCTGGTAAGTTCTTTTACCAGTTTAACCACGGCCAGTTTGGAAGAACCGGCTGCTTTAAGTATAACATCGAACTCAGTTTGTTCTTCTACAGCAGCAGCGCCTTCAGCACCACCTGCAGCAGCAGCAACAGCTACAGGAGCAGCTGCGGGTTCAATACCATACTCGTCTTTTAGAATTTGAGCCAATTCATTAACCTCTTTAACAGTAAGATTAACTAATTGTTCTGCGAAAGATTTTAAATCTGCCATCTTTATTGAATTTTAATAAGGTTTCTAATCTGTTTACTTTAATACTTTAAATTTTAAGGTTACCCTTCTTTTTCAGAAAGGGTTTTTAATACACCTGCAATGGTATTACCGCCCGATTGAAGCGCAGAAATAACATTTTTGGCAGGAGATTGAAGCAAGCCAATAATATCACCGATAAGCTCTTCCTTAGATTTGATGCTTTCAAGTATATCCAGTTGGTTATCACCAATATAGATTGATTCTTGAACGTAAGCTCCTTTAAGGATGGGCTTTGGGCTGGTTTTACGAAATTCTTTTATAAGCTTTGCGGGTACATTTCCTGTATCAGAAATCATCAGAGATGTTGCACCTTTCATGATATCATAAAGGCGCTCAAAATCCTTTCCGGATTTCTCCATGGCTTTTCTGAGCAAGGTGTTTTTAACCACCTGCATGGAAACATTCCTTTTGAAGCAGAGTCTTCTGAGTCTGTTGATGGTTTCAACATTCAGTTCAGAAGTGTCTGTCAGATAAAAAATTTCGTTGTTTGCCAGCTTTTCGGTGAGCGACTCAATAACCTGAAATTTATCTTCTTTTTTCATACGTTTCACCGTCTTATAGGCGATGCCTTATCAAGGCGGAGCCTAAGGGTTTATAATGTTACTGATTTGGGTTCTACTGCAATACCGGGACTCATAGTGCTCGAAATAAAAATACTTCTCACATAAGTACCTTTGGCAGCAGCAGGCTTAAGCTTGATTATAGTTTGGATAAGTTCTTTGGCATTGTCAATCAGTTTTTCCTTCTCGAAGGACACTTTACCGATGGAAGCGTGAACAATACCATATTTATCCACTTTAAAATCAATTTTACCACCTTTAACATCCTCAACCGCCTTACCGATATCCATAGTTACGGTACCGGCTTTGGGGTTAGGCATAAGGCCGCGGGGACCAAGCACACGACCCAGTGCACCTACTTTAGGCATAACACTGGGCATGGTAATTACCACGTCAACGTCTGTCCATCCTCCTTTGATTTTATCGATGTATTCATCCAAACCAACGTAATCAGCTCCGGCAGCTTTGGCTTCTTCTTCTTTGTCGGGTGTACAGAGTACAAGAACCCGAACTGTTTTTCCTGTTCCGTGAGGCAGGGCAACAACACCACGCACCATTTGATTGGCTTTTCGAGGGTCAACACCCAGTCTGATATCCAGATCTACTGAAGCATCAAATTTGGTATAAGTAATTTTTTTGACAACATCAGCTGCTTCAGACAGAGAATAAACAGTATTCTTATCAAATTTAGCTAAAGCTTCTTTTTGGTTTTTCTTTAATTTAGCCATTTTCAGATTCCGTTAAGCTTTGATTTAAATAATAACCTTTCAATTGCCTTTTCAGGAATAAAGGTTTTAAAAAGGAGCAGTTCCTTTGATCCTTATACCCATACTGCGTGCAGTTCCGGCAACCATTCTCATGGCCGACTCAACTGTGAAGCAGTTCAAATCCGGCATTTTATCTTCGGCGATCACACGTACCTGATCCCAGGTAATTGTGGCAACTTTGGTACGGTTTGGTTCAGCCGAACCCGATTTGATTTTGGCAGCTTCTCTCAGTTGCACTGCAACAGGGGGTGTCTTAATAATAAACACAAAGGATTTGTCCCTGTAAACAGTAATAATTACAGGAATAACTTTCCCTGCTTTATCCTGCGTACGGGCATTGAACTGCTTGCAAAACTCCATGATATTCACACCTTTGGCACCTAATGCGGGGCCTACGGGTGGTGATGGATTGGCAGCTCCTCCTTTGATTTGCAGTTTTATAAGAGCACTAACTTCTTTTGCCATTTTAAATTAATTTTTAGTGTAAAGGGGATCAAGACTAACCAATAACCTTGAAAAATCTATTCCTTCTCCACTTGCATAAAACTAAGTTCCAGGGGTGTTTTACGCCCGAAGATCTTAACCATTACCTTGAGTTTTTTCTTCTCTTCGTTGATCTCTTCAATGACTCCGGTAAAGCTGCTGAATGGACCGTCGGTTACCTTAACAGTTTCACCTACTATAAAAGGTATATTGAGTTCCTCATCTTTTTCAGAAAGTTCATCTACTTTTCCAAGTATCCGGTTTACTTCATGTTCTCTGAGGGGAACGGCTTCGCCGCCCGAACCCAAAAAACCAAGTACACCGGGAACTGCCCTGATAATATGAGGTACCTCACCCGTTAAGATAGCTTCTATCAATACATATCCCGGGAAATAGTTGCGCTCGGCGCTGATCTTTTTCCCTTTGCGTACCTGATAGACTTTTTCCATCGGAATTAGTACTTGCGATACGTACTCTTCTAATCCAAGGCGGCTGATTTCGCTTTCAATATAATGTTTCACTTTCTTCTCACTGCCGCTAACCGCCCTGACTACATACCACTTTTTTAATTGTTCGCTCATACTAAAAATTAGGAATTGATTTCCCGTTTTTTTGCTACTGATTTATGAAGAATGAATATTAGAATATTCAGTAAGCAAATAACCGTTCTTAATAAATTAAATTAGAGAAAGAGACGGTAAAATTGCTGTAACACTGTGCTGAAAGCCATATCCATCAGATAAACCACGGCTGCGATTATGAGGGAAGCAATGGATACAACTACTGCGCTACTTTGCAGTTCATTCCAGGTTGGCCAGGAAACTTTATAGATAAGTTCGTCGTAGGTTTCCTTGAAATAGTTCACAACTTTTTTCATCAGTGTCAAATAATTTAACGATTTCTCATTTTTACAGGTCTCGCTCACATCAAAACCTGCATAGCACTAAACATTCTAATACTTTGCACGGGTGGTAGGAATCGAACCCACAACCAACGGTTTTGGAGACCGCTACTCTACCAATTGAGCTACACCCGTGTGGAAAAGGGAGGCCCACCGGGGGCCCTCCCTTTTTTAATATTCTGGGAATAAATAATCAGTATTATTCCAGGATTTCAGTTACCTGACCTGCACCTACTGTTCTACCACCTTCGCGGATTGCAAATCTGAGACCTTTGTCCATTGCGATATCGCTGATAAGGTTAACAGTAATGGTAAGGTTATCACCAGGCATACACATTTCAACTCCTTCGGGCAGGAAAATCTCACCGGTAACGTCAGTAGTTCTGAAGAAGAACTGAGGACGGTATTTGTCATGGAATGGAGTATGACGACCACCTTCTTCTTTCTTCAGGATATAAACCTCAGCCTTAAATTTATGGTGAGGGGTTACTGAACCGGGCTTCACGATAACCATACCACGGGTAATTTCTTTCTTGTCGATACCTCTGAGGAGCAGACCGGCATTGTCACCAGCTTCGCCACTATCAAGGATCTTACGGAACATTTCCACACCAGTAACAACTGACTTAAGCTTTTCAGCACCCATACCAATGATTTCAACAGGGTCACCGGTTTTAATAATACCTGATTCAATTCTACCTGTTGCAACAGTACCACGGCCGGTGATAGAAAATACGTCTTCAACCGGCATAAGGAACGGCTTGTCAACATCACGAACTGGTTCCGGGATATAGCTATCAACAGCATCCATCAGTTCCATGATTTTTTCAACCCACTTAGGTTCATTGTTAAGTCCGCCAAGAGCAGAACCTTGAATTACAGGAATATTGTCGCCATCAAATTCATAGAATGAAAGCAGCTCACGGATTTCCATTTCAACAAGCTCAAGAAGCTCTTCGTCGTCAACAAGGTCAACTTTGTTCATAAATACCACAAGCTGAGGAACACCAACCTGACGTGCGAGAAGGATATGCTCGCGGGTTTGGGGCATAGGACCGTCAGTTGCAGCAACTACCAGGATGGCACCGTCCATCTGAGCGGCACCGGTAACCATGTTCTTCACATAGTCGGCGTGTCCGGGGCAGTCAACGTGAGCATAGTGACGGTTTTCCGTTTGATACTCTACGTGAGCAGTATTAATAGTAATACCTCTTTCTTTTTCTTCAGGTGCATTGTCGATTGAATCAAAACTTCTGATTTCGGAGAGACCTTTTTCGGCCAACACCTGGGTAATAGCAGCGGTGAGAGTGGTTTTACCGTGGTCAACGTGACCAATGGTTCCAATATTCACGTGCGGTTTACTACGTACGAATTTTTCTTTTGCCATATCTAACTGGATGTTTAAATTTTAAAAAAGGGATTCTATAAATTTTCGAATTTTATGTTAAACAGTTTCTTCTTTTTCTAGAGCCAACGACGGGAATTGAACCCGTGACCTCTTCCTTACCAAGGAAGCGCTCTACCCCTGAGCTACGTCGGCAATACTTAAAAATATTACCTTTTGAGCGGAAAACGGGACTCGAACCCGCCACCTACAGCTTGGAAGGCTGTCGCTCTACCGGATGAGCTATTTCCGCATTGTGTGGGGGGGGAAGGATTCGAACCTCCGAAGGCGAAAGCCAACAGATTTACAGTCTGCCCCATTTGACCGCTCTGGAACCCCCCCGGTTTGCTTACAACATTTTTATGAACGAGCCGATGGAGGGATTCGAACCCCCGACCGTCTGATTACAAATCAGATGCTCTGGCCAACTGAGCTACATCGGCAATTCCCTTTATCAGTTTTTTCAGGGATTTTTCTGCTTAAAAGTATTCAAAGAACATGAAAAAAGCAGACCCTTTAAAAAGGTCTGCAAATGTACGAAAGATTTAAAAACTACCAAAAATTTATTTCTTTTTTTTAGCAAATTGAAAAAATCAGTATTGATTGGGCTTTTACAGCCCTTTAACTTTTTCTTTTCGTTTTTTAATTTGTTTTTTTAATGCATCAGCGGCACTATCAATTGCTTCTTCGAAACTTTTTGCCTGTTTTTTCGCAAAAAGATCATTGCCGGGAATATTAATACGGATCTCTGCAATCTTATTTTCATTGTTGGAAGACTGGTCCAGTTTGAGGGTTACCTCGCTGCTGATAACACCATCGAATAAGCCACTTACTTTAGTCACTTTTTCTCGAATGAAGTTTTCCAGTTTAACATCTGACTTGAAATGCAATGAACTAATTTTAACTTTCATAAGAAATCCTCCAGGTTTAAGCCTTTGGGTGGGCTTGTTTATAAACTGTTTTTAACTTTTCTACCGTATTGTGCGTGTAAACCTCAGTGGCACTCAGGCTGGAGTGCCCCAGAAGTTCTTTAATCGCATTTATATCTGCCCCTTGATTTAACATATGAGTGGCAAAACTATGACGAAGAACATGAGGGCTCCGCTTGCCTACGGTAGTATGAGTGCTAAGGTAAAAATTTACTACGCGATAAGCAAATTTGCGGTATATTTTTTTACCTTCATCGGTAACAAAAACATCGTCTGTATAATTATATCCAAAAATATTCTGTTTCAGCGAAAGATACTTTTTATAGGTATTCACAAGAGGTATTAGCATTGGAATTACTCTTTCCTTGTTCCCTTTGCCTTTAACTTTGATTTGTGCCGATGCAATATCCACATCTTTGTGTTTCAGGGAAATCAATTCGGCCAATCGCATGCCTGTTGCATAAAACATTTCAAGGATCAGTCGGTTTCTTACACCAGGAAAATCCTCTTCAAATTCTATCTCATCAAACAACATTTGCATCTTTTCTTCTGAAACAAATACAGGTAGTTTTTTTCCCGTTTTGGGCGATGTAACTTTTTGCATTGGATTAACTGAAATCTTATTATTGCTTTCCAGAAACCTGTAAAAAGACTTCAGCGAAGAAATTTTCCTGTTTACACTTTTTGGAGATATCCCCCTGGCCATAAGGTCTGACAACCAGGATCTTATTTGAGATGAACTTGCAGTAGAAGGTTTTGATTCGTATTCAGAACTGATAAAACCGGCAAATTGTTGTAAATCGTTCTGATAACTTATCAACGTATTGGGTGAGTAGCGCTTTTCGTACTCCAGATATTTATAGAACTCTGCTAACTCCATAAAAAAAGAAGAAACTTTTGCTAATGTACCAATAATTGATATTGAAAAAACAAAAGTTTCTCCCTGAAAAATCTTTCCCGAGAAAAGCGTTATTATGCGTCAGCCTGATCTCTCAGTTTCTGAATATATTTTGCTTTAATTTTCTGTTCACGATTAATTACAGAAGGCTTTGTAAATTTCTGCCTTTCACGGAGTTCTTTTAAGATACCGGTTTTCTCAAACTTTCTTTTCAGTTTCTTCAAGGCTCTGTCAATATTTTCGCCTTCTTTCATGGGAACGATGATCATGTTTACCTCTTTCTTTAATATATATTTTTGAAACTATCTTATTTTTATTCTCAGAATTTTACTTAAAACGGGTTGCAAAATTACAAATAGATTTCTATTAATCAAACAAAAAATTAAAAATTATTGAATGACCGGGTCAAGGATATGGTTTCCAAGAAAATCAGTCATTAACCGATAAAGATGTATGCGCGCATTTCCGCCGGAGATTCCATGATTATGATTGGGGTAGATCATCATTTCAAAATCAATATTGGCATTAATAAGCTCCCTCGCCATTTCCATGGTATTCTGGTAGTGAACATTATCATCAGCCGAGCCATGCACCAGTAAATAAGCGCCTTTTATTTGATCTACGAAGTTTATAGGCGAGTTGTTGTCATAACCATCGGGGTTTTCCTGAGGTGTGCGCATATACCTTTCGGTATATATGGTATCATAAAATCGCCAGGTTGTAACCGGTGCCACTGCAATGGCGGCATTAAATACATCTGCACCCCATGCCAGGCAAAGCGATGTGAGATAACCGCCATAGCTCCAGCCAAAAATTGCAATACGGTCTCCGTCAATATAACTGCGTTCTGATAATTGTCTGGCTGCTTCTATCTGGTCAAGGGTTTCATATTTGCCCAGTTGCAGATATGTCATTTTTTTAAACTCTTCTCCCCTACCACCGGTTCCGCGGTTATCAACGGAAACCACAATGTATCCCATTTGGGTGAGCATCTGAAACCAGGCTCCGTTAAAAGTATTCCACCGATGGGTAACTGTTTGCGAGCCGGGTCCGCCGTAAACGTACATAAATAAAGGATATTCCCGGGAAGGGTCAAAATCGGCAGGCTTCAACATCCATGCATAAAGTTCAGTTCCATCTTCACCAGAAATGGTAAAAAACACCGGTTCTGCAAAATTGAAATCAGAAATGGTTTTTTTAAGCTGCACATTGTCTTCAAGCAACCGGAGCAATGATCCATCTGCTCTGTTGATGGTATAAACCGGAGGGGTGGAGATGGTTGAAAAATTGTTTATAAAATAATTGAAGTTTTTTGAGAAAGATGGCGAATGCCATCCGGGCTTATGTGTAAGTTTTGTTTTGTTTTGGCCGGCCAGATCAATAGCATACAAATGATTCTCCATCGGGCTTTCTTCAAAAGAAGTAAAATATAGTATACCATTTTCTTCATCTATACCCATGAAATTATTTACATCCCATTCACCGTGCGTAATTTGTCGGATCTGAGTACCATCAGTACTGTAATGATATAAGTGATTAAATCCGCTTTTCTCACTTGAAATAATAAAGGATTTGCCATTTTTTAAAAAGTTAAGATCGTCGGTTATATCAATATAATATTTGTTTTTTTCATCATACATAAGCTCTGTTTCTCCGGTTGCAGCATCAGCCAAAAGAATTTCAAGGTGGTTCTGGTGCCGGTTCATTCGGAAAACGGCAAGTTTTTCAGGATCATTTGACCATTTAATCCGGGGTATGTACTGATTGGTCTCGTTACCCGTATCAATCTGGGTGTGTTCTCCTGTCTGCAGATGATAAATAAGAATGGCAACATTAGCATTTTCTTCCCCTGCTTTGGGGTACTTAAACCGGTATTCATAAGGATACAGGCTGCTGTACAATAACATGTTATACTCTTTTACATGCGTTTCATCAAATCGGTAATAAGCAATTTTTTTACCATCGGGCGACCACTCAAACCCCTGAGTAAAGCCAAATTCCTCTTCATAAACCCAGTCTGTGGTACCATTAATTACTTGATTGTATTTGCCATCGATTGTAATCTGATATTCATTTCCTGAAATAAGATCTTTAATAAAAATATTGTTATCTCTAACAAAAGCAACTTTACTTCCATCGGGGGAAAATTGAGGAAGTCTTTGCCTTCCATTCTCAGAAAGGGGGGTGAAGGTTTCTTCCGAAATATCATATACAAAAAAATCGGAGATAGATGAATATCTGTAAATAGATTCTGTATTGAATGCAAGAAGAAGCTTATCTTCCTGCTGACTGAAAAAATAATTATCGATGCGGGGTGTGCTTCCGGATTCGTCTGCCAATTGTCCTTCAATATCCAGCAAAGTGCGGACAAATTCTCCCGTACTGTATGAGTAAATATTGATCTTATAATTATTTTCCACCCTTGTGTAGTGTTCACCGTCGAGCATGCTCTTCCCCAGGCGAATGGTTCGTGGCACAAAAGTGCGTTCTTTCCATATATTTTCAAGGGTTATCTGGGCAAAGGACGGCTGATAGTGAACAAATAATATACTTACTGTCAGGATCAATAATACATTTCTAAAGCAGAATACCTTTTTCATCTTTTCTTTATGTTGCCGGATTATTAAAATCGGATTCTTTCACTATGAATCAAAATAGCGCGAGGCCAAAAATAAAACAATTTTGATAAAGAGATAACAGAACAGAAAGGTATGCGGGAAAAATTAAATGTTCAGATCTTTTGATATTATGAAAATCCAAACACAGGGAGATATTTTAATTGGACTAAAAATCCTAATTTTACGGTTGTTTATTTTAACAATTCGGAAATATCAAATTCATTTTTATAAAGACTTAATATTTCATCGGTATTCAAAGTTTCAACCTTTTCAATTTTATTGCTGTTGGGCACATACCATACTTCAGCAAAAAATCCGAAAAGTGTATACAGTTTGATATTGAAATACAAAAATTGCCTGGATGCAATTTCATTACCATGCTCAAATACAAGGTATACCTTTTCCTTTAAAGGATATTTATTAAATTCGGGTGCATCCATAACACGCTTTAAAAATGAATCAAATATAATTAAAACCTGACACTGATAAAAACAAAAATCCTGAAATAAATTTTATTTTATGCAAGTAAAAAAACACATCCCCAATATACTTACCCTGCTAAATTTATTTTCAGGAAGTATTGCCATAGTATTTGCCTTTGAAGGTTTATTCCATCTGGCTGCCATTTTTGTTGGCGTAGCAGCATTTTTTGATTTTACCGACGGTTTTGCAGCAAGGATTTTAAAATCCTACAGCGAAATGGGCAAAGAACTTGATTCGATGGCTGATATGGTAAGCTTTGGCTTTACACCTGCAGTTGTGCTTTTTCGACTGTTACAGGATGCATCTTCAGCTTCGGCAATCTGGATTTCCAATATGAATGTATTGCCCTTCATTGCTTTTGCCATTACCGTTTTTTCAGCCCTTCGGCTGGCAATATTCAATATTGACACCAGGCAAAGCGAAAAGTTTATTGGTTTGCCAACTCCTGCCAATGCTATTTTTATACTTTCACTTCCTTTTGCGGTGCATTATGGATCGGATTCATCAATCTGGCATCCCCTGTTCGCCTGGATACTTGCAAACGAATGGATGTTGATCGGAATTACATTGTTCTTGTCTTATTTTCTGGTGGCAAATGTTTCTTTATTTTCACTGAAATTTAAAAATCTTAAACTTGCCGACAATATTGTTCGCTATGTTTTTCTTGCCGGATCTGCGCTGCTGCTGATCATCTTCTGCTGGCATGCAGTTCCTTTGATTATGATTTTTTATATAACTTTATCAATGGCTGATTTTCTGGCAGGCAAACCGAACGCTTGAAATATCCGGTCGGAAAGATTTCCGGCAGCCAATAAACCGGATGCTGAAATAGATATTTGTTTTGAACCAATTTAAATGAATTATGGCTGAATTTCATGAACTTGGAGAAAAGGGAGAAGATATGGCAGTTGGGTATCTTCGCAATAATGGGTATAAAATACTGGAAACCAACTGGAGAAAAGGTTCACTTGAGGTGGATATCATAGCCCAAAAGGATGACATCCTTGTTATTGCCGAGGTAAAAACCCGCAGCACCAATTATTTCGGAGAACCCGAAGAGTTTGTTACCAAAGCAAAGCAAAAGAACCTGATAAAAGCGGCAAACATTTACATCCAGTTAAATAATCTGGATGTTGAAACGCGGTTCGATATTATTTCTGTTCTGATCAAGGGAGATCAACATAAGGTGCATCATATAGAAGATGCTTTTTATCCTACTTTGTAAGAAGCAACAAATTGCCACCCCTGCCAACTGGCAGCCGGGCGACGAAGGGGCATCCCAATTACATCCAAATATTAAACATAAATTAATAATCACAACATCATTTTATCAACAATTAAGTTGTAATTGATATATTATTTTTTATTTTTGTAGAGATTTCTTAATTAATAAGTACTAAATCAACAAAAACTATTGCGTATGAAAAAATTTCTGACGTTAATGATTATGCTTTTCATAGGAGTGTTTGCCACACATGCCCACACATCCTATCACCTGGACAATGCAGCCATTGACGATATGTTTGCCAGGGCAGAAGTAGTTGAATTCAATCACATGGAACCCATGGCACCTTTGGCAGATATGGGTTATGAAAACCAAGCGTTTTTTGAAAGTAACAAAGATCCTCTGGTGGCTTTTCTTTTAAGCTGGTTCCTGGGTTACCTGGGTATACACAGAGCTTATCTGGGAACTTCTACAGGCACAATAATCGGCTACATACTTACACTTGGAGGATGTGGTATAGTTGCAACCATTGACTGGATCATGCTATTGATAGGGCTTGTAAATAATGATATAAGTCAATATATCGATAATCCGAAATTCTTTATGTGGTAAGACTTTTTTCGTAAATCACTCAAAAGCCTTGTGTTATCAGCACGAGGCTTTTTTTATAACAAATCTTCGAGATACATACGCTGACCGGGACTCAGGTGTATGTTGTTCTGAATCCTTTCAAAATACAATTCTCTGATGGCATTTGCTTTTTCGTCCTGATGGTTTAAGGAAAGTAACTCATGATAATGATAAAGATAAATCAGATTACCGGGATATTTTTCTGTTAACCACTTTGCATGATCCAATGCTTTTTGATGATCCTGCTCCAGTTCAAGAAATATTTTCATGAGAAAATAGTGGGCTTCGGTTTGCAGAATCAGGTTCTGGCTTCTGGCTGCTGTTTCAAGCTGGCTTAATCCCAGATTCATATTTCCCCTGGGGTACATTAATGCATACAATCGCAAAAAGGGGTATCTTTTACTGCCATAATCAGTCATGTAATTATACAAACCGGATGTAAGATAGAAATTCTCATGAAATTCTTCTCTCCCAAGAGATAGCCCGATATAGTCCACGCAGTTTTTCAGGTGCCGCATAGCTTTGGTATACTCTCCATTGAGCAAGTCAAGCCGGGCTCTGAGCGCATAAAGATTAATAAAGTGAAAAACATCGGCATAGTAATACTCCCTGGTATGCACCATTTGTCTGATGATATTTTCAGCGTTATTTAAATTATTAAGATAAAGTTGCTGTTGATCAGGTCCTGGATTTTCACTAATGATTTTCCACCAGTAATAGTTTGCCCTGGTAAGGTAAGGCAGATAATGATCAGGAAAAGTTTTTTCCAGGGTTTGAATCAAAGAATCTGCATGAAGAAACCGAAAATCGTTAATGGCCAGAATTGCCTCCTGCGAAAGAGAATTAAGGCCTGATGCATTAAGGGTTGACACCCTTATCAGGATGATCAATCCCATGATCAAACCTCTGGGAATAAAGGCACTAGTAAAATTTCTGGTTTTCATTCAAATTCAGAATAAATTCTTTCAGTATTTCTTTATAGCCGGCCATTTCTTCCAGATTTCTTTGTCCTGCAAGATAAGCAGCCTGTCTGATCCCTCCAAAATAGAAGGACTGAAACATTCCCAAACCCACCACAAAGCCGCTTATGTAAAGATTATTCCATCCCATATAGGCTGCCAGACCCAGGGAAACCAGCTGGGAGCCGGCATTCAGCAACCCTTTCCCGGGATAGCCTGCATATAAATGACCGGCTCCGGGCACAAATGTTGACCATCGGGCTGCAGTCTTTTCTGATTTCAGGACAGGGGCTGCACATTCGCAAAACAAAACCATTGTTCGTTTTACAAGGCTATCTGTTATATTTGCTTCATGTCCCTTATGGATTATCAGTTCAAGTGTTATTTCCTGTGCCAGCGAAAAATCTTCGGCCATAACTCCGGATAACGCATGAAGGGTAAGGATTTCATTTGAGAAATACTCTTCGGGATAAAAATGTTTAAGCTGCATTAAACTACCTGACGCATTGGGATAGTTCCCCAGCATGTATTCACACAAAGCCAGTTCGTACATTACCTGAAAATGAAGTTCGGGAAATTGCCGTAAATGTAGGGTTCTTTGCAAATCGTTGCGGGCCTTCAGAAAATCACCTGTTTGCTTAAGAGCCTGTGCCCTTCCCAGATTAGCTTCCATCCTTAATCTGCTGTCGGTTGTAAAGAAGTAGGCTCTTTCAAATGCAATTCCTGCTTCAAAATAGTTTCCCTGCCTGAAAAGGTCGCGACCCTCTTCAAGAAACACATTACTGTCTTTTTGTGCATAAGCTTTATCAGGGAAAAAGCTTACGCAGAGGAATATGCATATCAAGCAGAATGCGTTGATCCATTTCATAGTTAAATTCTCTTTGAACTCTTTTCACAGAAACAGCACTCCCCCATATATTTCCGATATAGAAAACTCCTGAGAGGCTTGCCGAAATTATAAAGAAAGGACTGTTTCCGCCTAATCTGTTATATAAATCCCATGAGGTGGCAATCAGAGCACCTACATATAAAAAGCTGGAAATACCTTCAGCAGTTTTACCTGCATAAATCCGCCCCAGACCCGGAATTGCTGCCGACATGATTCCTGCAACAAAAGGCGATCTTGCTGGCTGTTCAGAAATCCGGTTATAATATTCATTTAATTTTCTTTCTTCAGATGCAGTGATACTGAAATTTCCAGTGAATTTTTCAGCATGATGCTCAAACTCATCCAATTTCCTGTCCAGCAAAGCCATACCAGCCAACTGGAAATTCTTCATTAAATCAATCTGATCCGGGGATCTTCCGTTGAAAATCCCAAGTAGCTCACGTGATGTATTGGTTTCCCTCAGATAAGCGTGATTGTAAGCTGCAAAGAACCTTGACTTTTCAAACCACGGACTTTCTTCAGTTACCAATGAAAGGTAAAATGCCGAAGAATTAAGTTCCTTTCGACCATAGAGTGTCCAACCGATCAGATAGTTAACGGTATCCTTCTGAGCCAGTGTTTCGGGTTGCAGGTTTTCGAGCAGGAAAAGCGCTTCATTGTAATTTTGCCTGCCAAGCATGTGATTGATGAATCTTAACTCGTAGGAAACATTCTCCTGCGCAGCAATCATAGAAGAGAATACCAGATTAAAAACAGCAAATATAAAGATACACTTTCCGGCAAGGTTCATCTGTCATCTGATTTGTAAATATCAATTGACTCCATTACTTTACCGCTTTTCTCGTCTATCATTAATGGATGAATATCCAGGGCCGACAGGCGATTGCACCGCAAAAGTCGGTCGGATGTGGTAAACAGTCCTTTAACAATACCATATTCATAAAACAAATCCTTGCTGAAATTTGAACAGTTATGAACGTATAAACATTCGGAGGGCAACTGGGGCGAAACAAATCGCTGGTAGGTGTACATTAAACCCCCAAACACAAAGCTTACCGGGTTATAACGAATAAATACATTGCCGGATCGGCTGCGCATAAACCGGATGTCATGGCTGTGAATATGCGCATTTTCATCTACTTCTTTTAGCTGTAGCAATTCAAGATCTGATCTGGGCGGAGAAGCTTCTGAAAAGTCAGTTGAGATCAATATCACAGAAAAAAGTATTGTAATTTTAATTGCGAAGTTTTGCATCTGAAGGAATTTCAAAATTAAACCAGGGGCTTACAGCCTGGTGATTTACTTTTATTTCCGAAAATCTGATCCTGTTAATAATAGAATCATTGCCAATGTAATTGAATTCAGTTACCAGACCCGGAAGATACACATCTCCAAAATATTGAAAATCTGAATAATATACTTTCTTGGCAAGTTTTCGGGTGGCATCATAATAGGCAACAAAAATGGGCATGAAATCTTCATGTACCAGTTCTATTCTGTTATACAAATGATACAATGATGAAGGCGGAAACCACTCAGTAATCACAAGATTGTCCTTAAACTCGGTACTCATTTGCTGAAATCCAAAGCCAGATAAGCCCAGGTCCAGGGTCTTTCCCTGCAAAAAGAACTGTATCAATCCGGTTTCAGTGGAGTATTCATGTCCCTGCCTGTATACAACTGTTTTTTCTTTTTCATTATACAGTGCAACTTCGCCTTTATTATTGGTAATCATTACCTGATTAGCCGGTTGAATATAACGGGTGATCATCCTGCCATCCACCACTTGAAAAAACAGTTCTGCTTCAATTTTTACTACTTTTCCCCCATGAAGACTTTGGCTCTCCATATGCATCATGATTTTGTCAACCGACATCTGATCAAATGACACCAGGATGAATAACAGAAAAATAACGATGGTGGGCAGTGGAAAGTGGTTTCGCATAAACATATTCATAACATACATTTAACTTCAGATACAAAAATAAGAATAATAATGAGACAGAGAGGTTATGTCAAATGTATGATGTCAAATGTGTAATGTCAAATGTAAGATGGAGAGAACCAAAGCTTTGAAATCCCGTTCTTACGGGGATCAAATGCAGGATGCCGTCTAAATTTTCAGAGCGATCCTGAATGTAGTGCCTTCGGGGGATGATGATTTTACAAAGATTTTGCCCCGGTGGTAATTTTCGATGATGCGCCTGCTGAGTGAAAGCCCCAGGCCCCATCCGCGTTTTTTACTGGTATATCCGGGCTGGAATATATCCTTGAATTTACCCTTGGGAATACCTTTGCCTGTATCGGTAATATCAATATAAACTTTTCGGGTGTTTTTATAAATATCAACTGTTATTGTACCATTGCCCGACATAGCATCCACTGCATTTTTGCAAATGTTTTCAAGTACCCAGCCAAAAAGATTCAGATTCAGGGGCACAGCAGGGTTTTCTTCAGTATGGTCATTCAGAAAAAAATTCACCTTTTTTGTAGTGCGTGTTTTCATGTAGTCGATGCTTTCTTTTACTGCATCTGCTATGGGGTAAGGAGTAAGTTTTGGAGCAGAACCAATTTTAGAAAACCTTTCGGTAATATTTTCCAGTCGCCCCACATCTTTCTGTATTTCTTTGATGGTAGTTTCGTCAACACCTTGTCCTTTTAGCAATTCAACCCAGGCAATCAATGATGAAATGGGTGTTCCCAGCTGGTGTGCTGTTTCTTTGGACATTCCTACCCAAACCTGATTCTGCTCTGCATTACGTGCAGTACTGAAAAGAATATAAGCTGCCAGGAGAAAAATTCCTATGGCCAGAAACTGTGCAACCGGATAATAACGTAATTGCGTGAGCAGAAAAGAGTGCGTATAAAAAACATGACAGGTACCGTGCAATGGAAGTTCTATAACCAACGGCTGGTTTCGGTCTGCCATGGCATCGATGGTCTGCTGAACATAAGTGCTGTCATCAAGATCGCCATTACCAATATTTCCGGCAGCAATAATGCGGGTTTTAGCACTATCTGTAATAATTACAGGAACATTGGCAGAGTTGATAACCACCTCACTGAGAAATGAATCAATAAGATCGTCCATTACCTTTCGCATATTGGTAAAAAGCCATGAATCCTGGTAATAAAGGTAATCGACCTGACCTTCGTACGCAATGGGAATGGGTTCGTAAACTGAAAACTGCTCCCTGATCTCACCTTCAAAAGGCTGACCTTCCAGCTGAACAGAATCGTCGCCGGTTTCAGTCAGATTCAGATGAGAAGCAATAACATTCTGCGAGTTGACAAGTAAAACGGGGATAGTGGTATTTTCTACAATTATCCTTGCATAGAAGGAAATATCGCCACCTTCGTCTTCAATGAACCTGCGCGTAGCTTCTGCCCACAAGGTCACCCTTTTGCGGTCTTCTGTTCGCATTTCTTCAAAAAACTGCTCCGTTACAAGAACAAGATTGGCCCGGTTTTGCACAGCATCGGCCCAGATACGAACTTTCTGAAGTTCATCCTCAGCAATTTTGTTTACAATAATATTGGTGTAATAAAGCGAAAGACCAACAATAGCAGCAGCAAATCCAAGCAGGTAAATTTTCCAGCGTTGCTTTTTAGTATAAATATCCAAGGTAAAAAATTTTTATATTGACAGGTTTCTCAGCAATCGAATAAAATCCTCTGAAACAACATGCCTTCATTTTTACTATCAATCCACATAAAGCGAAAATCATTCTTCATGAAGTTTTAACGAACTCACTTATGCAATATTATAACTTAATGGAGTCCTTCCCTTTAAAACAAGAATAAACCTATTCGTTCTTCAGAATTTCCCTTGCCTTAATTATATCCTGCATATGTTTCTCATTGACTTCCGGATAGCTTAGATTCAGACCCTTAAGTTTATCAACAATTATTTTACTGATCACCAAACGCATATACCATTTTTTATCAGCAGGTATTACATACCAGGGAGCAAGTTCGTGCGAAGTATTTTCCAGCATATCGCTGTAAGCCTGCTGGTATTCTTGCCAGTGTTGCCGCTCAACTACATCGCTCATTAAAAATTTCCAGTTTTTTGCTGCATTTTCTATTCGGGAGAGAAATCGCTGTTTTTGTTCTTCATGCGAAACATTGAGAAAAAACTTCAGTACCATATAGCCATTGTGTACAAAATATTTCTCAATATTTACAATATCCTTGTAGCGTGTATTCCAGAATTCAGGATCCTTATGCAGTTTACTATGATAAAACGGTAAGCTTTGATTGGCAAGCAGCCTGGGATGAATTTTGGCAATAAGCACCTCTTCATAGTATGAGCGGTTAAATATTCCGATGTTGCCTCTTTCGGGCATGGCTTTAAAACAACGCCACATAAAATCATGCGCCAGCTCTGCACTGGAGGGGGCTTTAAAGCTTTTAACCTGGCATCCCTGAGGATTTACACCCGACATTACATGTTTGATCACCCCATCTTTTCCACCGGCATCCATGGCCTGCAAAATAATAAGGATGCCATGGCTGCCCTGGGCATAAAGCATACTCTGAAGTTTTCGCAGAGTAGTTATCTGGTCCTGAAATTCTTCCTGAGTATCTTTTTTGGAAGTATAATGTTCAGAAAAAGAAGGACTAAACCCGGACAGCCCATTACCCGATTTATAGAGAAATCTTTTAGTTTCGATCATAAGATTAGCATTAGGATTTGCGCGGTCTCTAAATTAATCATCATCCCATTCAATTACAAACTTTCCTTTTTCTCTTTTGCGGATGTCGTCCTGTTCTTTCTGGCGTTGCGTGGGAGGCAATGTAGCTTCATCGGGCGATGTTTCTGAACCTTTGAATCCGAATTCAGATCTGAATGCATCGCGTAAATTCTGACGTTCCTGCCGAAAATCTTCTCTGAGTTTTTCCCTTACACCCTGCCCGTCGTACCTGAATACCGGATCATCAATGTTTCCGGAAACCAGCAAAAAGAGAGTTGTGCGCCCCAGCCCATCATCGATTATGTCGCCATATTGCTCCTGTGGATTACGGTTTTGCCGGTTGTTACGGGCAAGCAGATCTGAGAGCAGCACTTGCAGACGGTATTCAATTTCGTTGTTAAAGGTATGTTCGCCCGACAACTTAATATTGATAGCATTTGATTTGATTTCCATGTCTGGAATGAAGATTTTCTGATCCTTTATACGTATCTGGTTTTCAAGGGTTGAAAATTTTACCTGGTTCAAATCTCCCACCCTGATAAACCTTGATAATGCCAGCATAGGTTTATAGTTAATCAGTTCCCCGTCTTCTACTTTAATATCGGCTGTGGTTTCAAGGGAATTCCAGTCGATTTCGAGATACGGCGACCACCTGGAAACAAAACTGGCCTGGGCTGTTATTCTTCCCTGCAGATTTTCATCAACAATACTTTGTTGTCCGAAGTTACCCATCTGGTAAAAAAGGTCATGCACATCAACCCTGTTAAAGCTTGCATCACAACCCATTATAAGGAAGTCATCGTTTTTACCGTTTATATACCCCGATGCCTGGATAGTTCCTTTCATGGTTGAAACTGACACATTTTCAGCAAAAAAAACTTTATCGCGCATGCTCAGAGTACCCGTAACGCTCTCTGCATCAAATTTCCGAAAGCTGAGCTTGCCGATATCTGCCTTCAGGTTAAATTCAATTTTTTCGGAAAGGCTCAATCTGTAGGTTGTATCACTCTCACTAACGTTATGTTGCAGTAATTGGTTGAAATTGAGATTATTTGATTTCAGACTTGCATCTACCAATAATTTTTCATCATTAAGAAACAGCCAGGGAAGAACATTTCTGAAATAGCCATTCATATCGAAGTTACTTTCCGATGCATTCCCCGAAAATCTTTCAACCAGTATGTCATTGTTATTGAAAAGAAAATCAGCATAAATGGAATTATAATCAAGAGGATCGTTTTTGAGTCTTAAACTCAGGTTATTTGCTTTGATTTCTCCCTTTACCCTGCTTTGAAGAAAGTTTTGGGTTGTGAATGAATTTCCAATACCCAGATTACCCCTGAATTCGATATCCACAAGTAAATCACCGGATGCGCTTGAAATAGCATCAAATTGCAGGAAGCGTACCCATTCCCCCGCACTTATATTGGAGTATAATTTAAAGTCCAGACTGGGTTCTTCAAAGTTCAGCCATGTTCCGCTACCTGCTATTTCACCATTGTTAAGCTTTGCATTAAGACCTGAAAACTCGAGTCTTGATGTGGTCAGATCTCTTTTACTTCCGTTTGAAAAGGATGCATCAAATGCTACATTCTCAAATCGCAGATTTGCCTTTCGGTGATACATTTCACCTTTCTTGATTCCAAACTTAGCATCCAGTTGTGGTTTGGGAAAATCACCTTTTATAAGTGCATCAAAATAAAATTCACCTTTGCTGCGATAACCATCAAAATATCTGGCATATAATGGAGGAAGATCTTTTATAAAATCATCCAGTTTTAACTGCCTGCCCGAAACACTGATATCGATGTAACTATTTTCTGATGAAAAATCAAGTATACCCTCAGTAGAAAAAGCATGATTACCAAAAGTAAAGTCACCTTTTGTCACACGCAGTGCATTGTTATTAAAAACATTGAAGTCAAAATCAAGGTTCATGTTTCGTTCTCCTGCCAGAAAGGCATCGCCAATGATAAGATGATCAAGATAGATATCACCGCCAAATTCCATTTGGTAATTATCGCGTGAGAAATCGCCCTTCATCCTGGCTTTTTTAAGCAAAAGACTGATTTTATGATTATTGGTATAATCCTGGAAGCGGTATTCAACCTGGTTAAAAACAACGCTCTGAAGCTTAAATTTAAAATCGTTTTCTTCGCGATCAAATTCATCAGTTACCTCCCAGAATGTATAGTTATTGGACCCATCATCAAAGAGTCGCATGTCAAACTTTGCCCTTGCAACTTCAATCTGCCTCACCGAATAGTTTTGCCTTACCAGATCCATCAGGCTGAACCTGAAATAAATATTCCGGGCAGAGAGTAAAGTATCACGGGGTTCTTCGGAGCCCAGCATTGTTACCTCACTGAGGGTAAGAGATACCAAAGGAAAATTTCTGAAAACGTTCAGGGAAATATCATCAACGTAAATCTCAGTTTTTAAGCTTTCGTTGATCCTTTCAACAAAACTGTCCTTAACCCTGTCCTGGTATACCCACACCAGAATACTCAGTACAATGGTCATGAACAATGCAAACACCAGTCCGGATATGAGTGCCAGACGGCTAAATTGCAGTATATTCTGTTTATTATTCTTTAATAATTCAAGCATGAGACACGTTCAAAACCCGGTTTACAATTCATACGTAATAACAACCTTCAGGTTGCGGAATTTGCATTTTTTGGGTTTTGAAATGCGTCTATTTGATCATCCTGAGAAAATTGAGTTCTTTATCAGTCAGATAACGCCACTGTCCGCGGGGAAGGTCTTTTTTGGTAAGACCGGCAAAAACCACACGATCCAGTTTCAAAACCTTATATTCAAGTGATTCAAAAATCCGTCTGACGACCCTGTTTTGTCCTGAATGTAACTCAATGCCTACCTGCGATTTATCATCATTTTTTCCGGCATATTGTACTTCATCGGGTATAACTTTTTCACCGTCAATAAGCACTCCTTCTGTTACTTTCTGCATATCTGCCCTGGTAAGCGGTTTGTCAAGAAACACATGATAAATCTTACGTGCACCATATTTAGGATGCGTAAGTTTTTTGGCAAGCTCTCCGTCATTGGTCATCAGCAACAAACCGGTGGTATTTCTGTCAAGCCTTCCAACGGGATAAAGCCTTTGATCTCCTGCGTTTTTCACAAGGTCCATCACAGTTTTTCTGCCTTGCGGATCGTCAGATGTGGTAATAAAATCTTTGGGCTTATTGAGAAGTACATATACTTTCTTTTCGGCCGTAAGTTTGTTACCATCGTAAACTACAACGTCGCCGGGATTTATTTTCGTACCCAGTTCGTTAACTATTTTTCCATTTACAGTTACAACACCTGCCTTGATAAGTAAATCAGCCTCGCGCCGTGAGCACACTCCTGAATTTGCGATGTACTTATTAAGTCTTATTTTACCGTCGGATGAAGCTTTGGGAGCAGCCGGTGCATCTTTATACCGGGGCTTAAAGCTTTTCTTTTTATCAAATGGTCTAGGGCCACCCTGGTATTTTCCTGGTTTATCCTGATCTCCGCGTTTAAAGCCTCTGTCAGCCGATTTCTCCGGATATGACCCCGATCTCTTCCCTGCCGGCTTTGCGCCATCATTGCTTTCTTTTCGGGTATCCCTGTCCCTGGACCGAAAGCCATCGCTGCGTTCTTTGTTTCTTCCTTTATCAGGAAACCGGGAGTTTTCACTGCGTCCTTTCCCTTTGTTGAATGATGATTTTTCTCTCATAATTTACTAAATAAAATGTTGGTGTTGCCTGAAATCATTTTCGGGTGGGAATCATTTTTCCAAAAGGCAATTTAAAAGTACTTTTAAATAAGGATGAAGTCAAATTTCCGAACAAAAAAAGGGACATTACGAAAGAAATGTCCCTCCTTGTTCTGTTTGATATTAGTTTATTTCTCAGCAACCCCTAATTTCTCAAAAGCTTCATCAGCCTTCTGCATCATCTCATTAAGAATTTCATTGTAAAATTTTTTACCCGGGCCTTTTTTGCCGTCAACTTCCGGATTATTGATCTTTTGGATTAAATTATTCCTTGTAACAATGATTTCATCAATAATCTGGTCTATTTCTTCTCTTTTTTCAGGGGTCTCACCTCTTAAATGGTAGTGCAGGAAGCATGTTTCAATCACTTCTTCCATGAGAAAATTAATATCTTTTTTCAGGTATCTGATATTTGCCATTATTGTTTTGTTTTAAAATTGAGTGCAAAGATACTAAATTGCAAGGGAAGGTTTAAACTTAAAGACTTACAATTTTTTCAATTTTTGTTGCCTGCTTATAAATGTTGATAATCTGTTCAGGATCGCTCATATTTTGTTTTGCGGTTATACTGATAAAGTTTCCCTTATGAGATTCTTTTCTGTAAATAACAGCTGATTCATGAAAAAGTGCTTCAACCCTGGCAATCTTGTCCATATCGGCAGGCACAATAAACTTAAACATATATTTTTGGGGCCAATCTTTGATATGGTTAAGTCTGGCCCTTAGGGTGTTCCATTTAGACATAAAAAGAAAATTAATGTTTTCAGAGAATTCCGAGTAATTCAAACTCGAATATAAGGCATGAATTGCGGGGTATGCCCCATTGTGCCCATGTACCGTAACCCAATGCCGAGGGTATCAGCAGCATTCCTTTCCCACCTTCGCGGAACAAAGGAATACCAATTTGCCAACCCCTGATGGTACCGCCCAGTCGCAGTTGAGCACCATTGCTTGAGTCAAATACAGTGCCGTCAAGAAGAGTGCCGGTGTATCTTATAAGTATCAATGAGTTAAGATCAGGATGAACCGAACCTGAACCTTCCCGCTCCACAACATAAAACAAGCCTGATGAATGTTCAATAGCATCAAGTTCATTTTCTTCGATATATTTCAGGAGTTTTTGACGATCACGCTCGGCAATTTTCTCAGGATCATCAGATTGGCAACCCCAAAAGACAAAGGCAAAAACCAACAAAAGCGGGAAAAAAGCAATCTTACGCATAAAAAACAGGGAGTTTAAATAGGGAGACATAACAAGCAGCTATGTAAGATTTTTATTATTATAGTGGTTAAAATATTTTGGCAAAGTTACGAAATTTTTCAGCACAGCCTTAGGGATAAGAACCTGCAGTTGAAGCTACCAAAATTCAGATTACGAAAATGCCTGAAAAATAAAGTCCTCCTGTTGCCAGGAGGACTTTACAGATAGGATTTTTTAACTAAACAAATCAATCAACATTATCATGGAGGAAGGAATTATTGGATTTTATCTGTGTTTTTCCTTCCTCATCAATAAGGGTATATCTTGAAACATGTGATTCAGAACTAGCGGGAACTTTATTAAGTGCCACATTCCTTCTTACATAGGCAGGTTCCTTCTCCAGATCCTGCAAACCTTCCGGTGTTTTAAGCTTTATACTCAGGTCCCTGAGTCTTTGCTCGCGTTCAATGGCCTTTTTCCTGAGGTCAAAATTATCCAGGTGAGAGTCATCTCTTTCGCCAGAATCCTTATCGGGCTTTGGAGATAAAGTTTTCCCGCGGGAAAACTCAGGGCTTTCCTGTTTAATAATGCGGGGTTCCAGCGATTCTTTCTCTGCATCGGTATCCACATCAAAGTTGAAAGAATATGATGAATTGCCGGATGGATTCTCGGTGCGGGATGATCCGGATTGACCGGCAGCTGATTTACGGGTAATGAGTTTCATCTCATCTGAGTCTTTTTCCTCCTTTTGCTCATTGGCAGGGAAACTCTCATCCAGATTTCGAACCACTTTTTTGGCAGGCTTTACATCAAAGTTAAAGCCCAGATCAGAGTTTTCTCCAAAACCGGTTGCCACAATAATTACATTGATCTTGTTACCCAGGCTTTCATCTTTGCCATATCCCCAGATGATATCTGCTGTAGAACCGGCTTCCATCTGAATGTAATCGGTTATTTCGGTAATCTCATCCATAAGGATCTCATCCTTACCACTGACAATATTAAGCAATACATTGCTGGCACCTCTGATGTTATTATCGTTGAGCAACGGAGAAGCAAGAGCCATTTCCACTGCTTTGCCGGCGCGGTTTTCGCCTTCGGCGCTTCCGCTGCCCATTATTGCCACACCGCTTTGCGACATAACGGTTTTTACATCGGCAAAATCGACATTTACACCACCTGTGAGAGTAATAATTTCAGCAATGCCTTTTGCAGCAGTGGTTAAAACATTATCGGCTTTTGAAAATGCGTCAGTTACAGAAAGATTTCCATAAAGTTCGCGAAGCTTATCGTTAGAGATCACAATCAGTGCATCTACATTTTCTTTCAGTTCTTTTAGTCCCTCTTCGGCCTGCATTCTCCTTTTGCGGCCTTCAAAGGCAAAGGGAATAGTTACGATACCTACCGTAAGTATGCCAGCCTCTTTAGATGCTTTGGCAATAACAGGAGCTGCACCGGTACCTGTGCCGCCACCCATACCGGCAGTAATGAAGAGCATTTTGGTATTCTTCTCAAGTATTTCCTTAATTCTGTCAATATCCTCAATAGCAGCATTTTTGCCAACTGCCGGAATGCTTCCGGCACCGCGGCCCTCGGTAAGGCTTACACCAAGCTGGATTTTATTGGGTACAGGACTGTTTTCGAGTGCCTGGGAATCAGTATTGCATACTATAAAATCTACACCTTCAATACCTTGACTGAACATGTAATTGACAGCATTACTACCTCCTCCCCCTACACCCAGAACTTTAATGTCTGAAGATTGGTTTTTGGGTAAATCGAAATTTATCATATCTGTATTCATATTTATGGTTCTAAGGTAGTTATTTAAGAAAAATTGGACTTGCGATGACTTAATAATTTATTAACAGCTTTTTAAGCGAAATTGTTAATAATTCCGGACTAATCAGAGCTGTCATTCTCGAAAAATTGTTTTCCTCTCTGCAGGATTGCATCAAAGAAATTACCTTTGGTTTTTTCAGAGTGTGTAGAAACTTTCGAATTGTCTTTTCTGTTCTTTTTCTCTGCACTCATAAACCCCTGCAACACTAAACCCACACCTGTAGCATGCATAGGCTTGGCAACTTCATCAGATGGAGCCTTTCCAAGATGTTCTCCCGGATAGCCGATGCGTGTATCCATGCCGGTCATAAAGGATGTCAACTGCGCTATATGCTTAAGCTGGCTACCCCCACCGGTAAGTACGATTCCTGCAATGAGTTTGTTTTCAAAGCCCGAATTACGGATTTCGTAATAAACCTGCTCAATGATGTCCTCGGTGCGAGCCTGAATGATATTGGCCAGGTTTTTCAGGGATATCTCCTTGGGGTCTCTTCCCTTTAATCCGGGGATTGACACGATCTCTTCATCGCGGTTTTCGCTTGCAAGTGCCGATCCGAAATTTACTTTAAGCGCTTCTGCCTGGGTTTTGATGATGGAACAACCTTCGCGGATATCTTCGGTAATTACATTACCACCCAAAGGAATAACCGCTGTATGCCTGATGATGTTATCCTGAAAAATGGCAATATCAGTTGTACCACCGCCAATATCTACCAATGCTACCCCGGCTTCTTTTTCTTCGGCACTCAGAACTGCTTCTGACGATGCCAGTGGTTCAAGGATCAGTTCTGATATTTCAAGTCCTGCCTTGGAAACGCATTTTTCTATATTGCGGGCTGCTGCTAACTGACCTGTTATGATGTGAAAGTTGGCTTCCAGACAAATACCTGACATACCAATAGGGGCTCTGATGCCCTGTTCGTTGTCAATAATATAATCCTGCGGGATTACGTGTATGATCTCCTGGCCGGGAGGCAGTACAAGTTTGTACATATTATCAATGAGGTTATCCACATCCTTCTGATCGATCTCCTCTTCGATGGTATTTCTCATTATACTACCCCGATGCTGAAGACTTCTGATGTGCTGGCCGGCAATTCCAACATTTACCACCCGGATCTCAACCCCGGATTTTTGCTCCGCCTCATCAACAGCAGCCCGGATGGAGTCAACCGTATGCTGGATATTGGCCACCACACCGCGGCTCACGCCAAGCGAAGGACTTTTGCCCAATCCAAGGATTTCTACTTTTCCGTATTCATTTTTACGTCCAACAATACAAGCAATTTTTGTTGAACCAATGTCAAGACCTACAATAATTTCATTTGGTACCATAGCAGCATTTATTTAGAACAAATTATCTGATTTTTGAATTTTAAATTGAGCCTGTTGTAACTACTCCAACCCACATGGGTAAGACCGTTTTGATAAAACATCAGGAGTTTTTCGAATTTCTTATCAATATCTTCTGCCTTTCCGAATTCAATAACATGAGCGCCATTTTTGGGCATAAGCTCAAAATCACCCCTGCGGGTAACATAGATCTGATCAATCCATGCATCCCAGAAAGGATTATTTTTTATGTAATGAACAAGCTCATTCAACTCCTTAAGTATTTTCCAGGAAGGAGTAATGTCATCGGGGTCTTTATCAGCATACAGATCAATGGTTGATGAATACCTTGCGGCAATATGTCCGGTTACTATCACTACCCTGGCTGTGTACTGGT
>JAHYJP010000378.1 GCA_019429055.1 Bacteroidales bacterium | reverse complement strand
CAATATCGGCAGTTTGCACATAGTGCTTATCCCATCTCACCGTGCTCTGAGTGATCCAAAAAAGGTTCTCCAGATTAGCAATCTCGTAAGGGTTAATTTCTGTTCCGTTTCCTGTCGCGGGTGGTGTCGCCGTCTGAGCCAGTAACCCACTGCCTAATAAGATCATCACAAATAAAACTAATATTAACTTTTTCATCTTTCTACTCCTATATTCTTAAATTTAAATTCTATCTAAACCATTGATTGGCTGTTCCAATGATGGTATGTTCTAATAATATCCTAAATCAGATACTTTTCGAGCAGGAAAGGGCAGATATGGAATAAAACTGTAAATACTGCCAGACTTTTCAGTTCTTATCCAACTCCAGTTTTCACTTTTTGCCAAATACTCCTTCAATACCAAAATATGTCTCTTACAGACATTCACGCAGTGTTGAACATAGTTGCAAAGAATAAAAAAACTATCAACAAAATTTTCTACAGTACTAGAAGCAATTCCAGCAATGTTTATGTCAAGTTTTTTCTCAATTACCCAGTCATTTTCTGTTGAATTTAAATAAGGCAAATATCAATTAATCTACTATAATTTGCTATCTAATAATTACTTAACCCCTTGTTTTGACAAATAACTGATACCTCCATCTTTGCTTGCTCCACTCCCCATGGACTTGCTTGGCATCCTTTGGTTTTTCTCCGTTCACAGATCACTGATCACAGATCACGGTTTTTATGCTCCCCATGGTCTTGCTTTGCATCCTTTGGTTTTTCTCCGTTCACAGATCACTGATCACAGATCACGGTTTTTATGCTCCCCATGGTCTTGCTTGCTCTTCTTCCGGCTTTCACTAATAACTACTTTTCCTGCTCTGCTTCACCGCTCAAACCCTGAGCGTAGCGACGGGTGACATATAATAGCCTGGCACTTCAGTGCCAGGTAATGGGTCGGAGACCCATTGGGTGGCGGGCGGGTTTAGATCATCTTTATCCAGACATTGAAATGTCTGGCTATCATATTTCCTACCCCTTCGGGGCATGGATTTTTATATCTTGCTTTGCCACATTAAACAACCCTGAGCGTAGCGACGGGTGACATATAATAGCCTGCGACTTCAGTCGCAGGTAATGGGTCGGAGACCCATTGGGTG
>JAHYJP010000195.1 GCA_019429055.1 Bacteroidales bacterium | reverse complement strand
CTTGCTGGATTTGGGGAAATTTCTGGATAATTAGATAAATCGGCAGCAATAGGGCTTATCTTTTGGTAGGCCATACATTAAGTGGGTTGATTGCTATTGTTTTTAACCACATCTTTGAAAGTCAAGTCTAAATATTTCCCCTGGATAATGATTCGATTATTCTTTCCATCCAATTTTTGTGGTGGATATTTTACAAGATTTTCAATATTTTCTTTTTTGATTTTACGCCTGTTTATTTCAAAAATAGCATGCTCGGAAAAGATGATGTTCATTTATCTACTCCATTGATCAATAAACATTTGAAATCTTTATGATTAATAACAGTTCTTATTTTGATATTTAAAAATCGTACTTAACACTCACCCGAGCAACCATTTGCCTTTATACAAGGTTGGCTGCTACCTGCTGCCCTTTCGGGCAGTGATGGCAGCGTCAGATATACAATACTGCACACCCTGACAGCCAGATTAATCGAAAAGCGAGCCTGCCAGCCCCCCTCACCACAAGGGCAGGCGGAGCATACCGAGAGGGGCACCCTGCATAAGTGAACCGAAGGGGCAGCAGGAATCACATTCATAATCGGCACCTGTTTCTCATTCCTGACTCACCAAACCCAGGCAACATGAATCAATAATGTTGGCTGCCACCATGCCGCCCTAAAGGGCAGCGGTGGCAGGGAAAGTTGAATAGCCCACCAAATGCTTGTTTCTTAATGCAATTCGAGCCCCCCACATCGCACCCAAAGACCGCTGAAATAATCGAAAAGCGCCTGCCAGCCCCCCACACCACAAGGGCAGGCGGAGCATACCGAGAGTGGCACCCTGTATAAGTGAACCGAAAGGGGCCAGTAGAAGAGCGGAAGAAGGAGTGGGGGCTGGCTCATTTAAATAACATTAATATTTCAGGCGGAGCCCTCCTCTGAACCGCTCCTCTATGATCTGCATATCACGTTTGTGGATCTCTTCCTTCAGTTCCTCGATCTTATCGAAATGCTCTTTCAGATCCACTCCCTGCTGCTGATAACAGGCATCTCACCATCATTTCGCAGGATGCCCTGGCTGGAGAGCTCTGCATCAGTGATCTGGCGGATGAGCTGCTCATCCCCTTCTTCCAGCCGTTTGAGGAGGAGGGCTTCCTTGAAGTCCCTGGGTTTGTATTTGAGCTTGATTCTTTTTGGCTTGACAGGTGTTTCCTCCTCTTCGGGATACCTGTCCTCACCTTCGAATTCATAATATCCTACTTTCATCCGTCTGGGTGAGATGCACAGAATGGTGTACTTGCCGCCGCCGAATTGTTCGAACAGTTCTGTGGCGTCTTCATACGTGGGAAAGCTGTCGTAGATGCCGACGGTCCGGATCTTGCCTGAGTTGGAGCGGAAGGTTTTGTTCACGTTCCAGGACTGTTCGGGGAGGGTGTCAAGGTACTTGATGAGGTCTGAGAGGGTTTTTGCTCTGGATTTTATGCCCAGTCTTTGTTTGAACTCGTCCAGGTCGGTGATGTCGGTGATCAGGCCGGCTGGGGGAGGATGGAAATGGTTTCTTTTTTTAGGAATTTATTGAGAAACATGGTTTTTGGGTTCGGTGGTTTTTCGGTGGATGTTCGGTATTTCTTCGGTTACTTATCGGTTCTATATCGG
Source organism: Bacteroidales bacterium (assembly GCA_019429055.1). Lineage (GTDB taxonomy): Bacteria > Bacteroidota > Bacteroidia > Bacteroidales > UBA7960 > SKVR01. Next base: position 5,137 of record JAHYJP010000195.1, on the reverse strand, counting down.
TAATACTTCGGTGAATTCATTTTGAAAATATGATAAGGCTAAATATCCAGAAAAAAGATATACGATGAAGAAAAATTCAACAATGAACATTAAAACAGCTTGAAAAATTCAGAACCAAAAACTCGTGTGTAAAACCTAATTTTTAAATACAATTCAAGAATTTACATAGTAAAGGAATCAAAAATGGCTATTAAGAAAAGTGAATTATACAGCTCTCTGTGGAAAAGCTGTGACGAGCTAAGAGGTGGGATGGACGCCTCGCAATACAAAGACTATGTACTGGTATTATTATTTGTAAAATATGTATCAGACAAATACGCAGGTGAAAAGTATGCCTCGATTGTAATTCCCGAGGGCGGGAGTTTCAAGGACATGGTAACCCTTAAAGGTAAAAAAGACATCGGCGAGGGCATCAATACGATCATAGCCGAACTTGCAGAAGCCAACAACTTGAAAGGAGTAATCGATGTCGCTGATTTCGATAACTCAGATAAGCTTGGCAAAGGAAAAGAAAAGGTTGACAGGCTCTCGAATCTCGTTGGCATTTTTCAAAATGAAAGCCTTGATTTCTCTAAGAACAAAGCCGAAGGTGACGATATCCTGGGCGATGCCTACGAATATCTGATGAGGCATTTTGCCACCGAATCGGGGAAAAGCAAGGGGCAGTTTTATACTCCTGCTGAAGTGTCAAGGATAATAGCAAAAGTCATTGGTATCAACCAGGCAAAAAGCCAGGATCAAACCATTTACGACCCTACCTGTGGTAGTGGTTCATTGTTGCTAAAAGCAGCCGACGAGGCACTTCATGGTGTTACCATCTATGGACAGGAGATGGATAATGCCACGGCTGCACTGGCTAAAATGAACATGATCCTGCATAATAATCCAACAGCAGAGATCTGGCAGGATAATACACTTTCAACTCCTTATTTTAAGAATCCGGACGGAACACTGAAAACCTTTGATTTCGCTGTTGCCAATCCTCCCTTCTCTTCCAAAGCGTGGAGCAGTGGCTTTGATCCTAAAAATGATCTCTATGAACGGTTCAAAGGTTATGGTATACCACCGGCTAAGAATGGTGATTATGCATTTTTATTGCATCTCATCCGGTCACTGAAAAGCAAAGGTAAGGGTGCGATTATTTTGCCACATGGCGTGCTGTTTCGTGGTAATGCCGAGGCTGAAATACGCAAAAATATTATTCGTAAAGGCTTTATCAGGGGTATTATCGGCCTGCCTGCAAACCTCTTTTATGGCACAGGTATTCCTGCCTGCATCGTTGTGATCGATAAAGAAAATGCCGATGGCCGCAAAGGTATTTTCATGATAGACGCCAGTAAGGGTTTTTTAAAAGATGGTAACAAGAACCGCCTGCGTGAGCAGGATCTCCATAAGATTGTAGATGTGTTCAACAAGCAAGCTGAAGTTCCCAAATATGCCCGCATGGTTTCAGTGGAGGAGATTGAACGAAACGAGTACAATCTGAACATCCCCCGTTATATTGATAGTCAGGAAGCCGAGGACATACAGGATATTGAGGCGCACTTGCTGGGTGATATACCCAGGCAGGATATTGATGATCTTGATGACTACTGGCAGGTGTATCCAACGCTTAAAGATGCGCTGTTTGCCACCAGTACGAGGGAAGGATATGTCACGTTGAAAATATCGCCAGAAGAGATCAAGCATACCATTTTTTCGCACCCTGAATTTACAGGCTATACTCAGGAGATAGAATCAGCTTTTAAAACGTGGAAAGATGAATACATTCCTGTATTGAAAAGTCTGGATGTGGATGTAAAGCCAAAAGAAGTGATACACGATTTATCGGAATCCATTCTTGCATCGTTTGCAGATAAAGACCTGATCGACCAATACGACAATTATCAGCATCTTATGACCTACTGGATGGAGACTATGCAGGACGATGCTTACCTGATCGCTGCAGATGGCTGGAAGGCTGAATTATCTCATGTTAACGGAAAGAAGGATGAATGGGACTGTGAACTGGTGCCCAAGCAATTGGTGATCAACCGGTATTTTGCTGATGACAAAAAAGGCATTGAACAACTGGAAGCTGACCGTGATGCCATCAGTCGCCAGAAAGAGGAAATGGAGGAAGAGCACAGTGGCGAAGAAGGTTTGCTTGAAGAAGTAAGGTCTGACAAGGGCAAAATAAGTAAGGGTACTGTGCAAAAGCGTATTAAAGAGATCATGAATGATGCGGATGCTGGTGAAGAACTGAAGGTATTAAAGGCGTATGTGAGGTTGATGGAAAAAGAAGCAGATGCCAATAAGAACGTCAAAGATGCTCAGAAAGCACTGGAAAGACAGGTAACAGACAGGTACCAAACGCTCACAGAGGACGAGGTCAAGACCCTGGTTGTGGATGATAAATGGCTGGAGACCATCAGCCGGGATGTCAGTTCTGAGCTTGAGCGCATCTCCCAGCGGCTTGCCAGGCGCATTAATGAACTGGCACAGCGTTATGCTGCGCCTATGCCGGAGTTAAATGCAAAGGTGGATGAGCTGGAAGTGAAGGTGAATGGGCATCTTGGGAAGATGGGTTTTAGCCATGAGTAAAGAAAAAAAATTCCAGATACGTAATAGTACTGCAGAATTTCTGATTTTTTCGAAGCAGGCTGGTGAGAACACTATTGAAGTTAGAATCGAAGATGAAACAGTCTGGCTTTCTCAAAAGCTGATGAGTATTCTTTTTGAGGTTTCAGTTCCAACTATAAATGAACATCTTTCCAATATTTTCAAATCATGTGAATTAAGGGAGTCTGCAACTATTCGGAAATTCCGAATAGTTCAAACCGAGGGCATGCGGCAGGTAAATCGTGAAATTGACTTTTATAATCTTGATGCTATAATTGCCGTTGGTTTTCGGGTCAATTCAGAGCGGGCAACTCAGTTCCGTCAATGGGCTATCGCAATTCTGAGGGATTTTTCGATCCGTGGATATGTGCTTGATAAAGAGCGTTTAAAAAATGGGGTATATTTTACCAAAGAATATTTTGACGATCTGCTTGAAGAAATTCGTGAGATCAGGGCAAGTGAGCGAAACTTCTATCAGAAAATTACTGACATTTACTCCACCGCAATGGATTATAACAAAGATTCCGAAATAACCCGGGCTTTCTTTGCCACAGTCCAGAATAAACTTCACTTTGCCATTCATGGTAATACCGCAGCTGAATTGATCGTAAATAGAGCAGACAGTGAAAAAGAATACATGGGGCTTACTACCTGGAAAAAAGCGCCTCATGGCAAAATAATACGATCAGATGTCTCGATTGCCAAAAATTATCTAACTGAAAAAGAGATTCGCTCTCTTGATCGTTTTGTAACGATGTATCTGGACTATGCGGAAGATCAGGCAGAAAGAAGCATTCCCATGACAATGAAAGATTGGGTAAAAAAAATAAATGCCTTTTTGCAGTTTAATGAAAGGGAGATTCTGGATAATCCAGGCAAGGTGACAGCAGAAATTGCCAAAGCTTTTGCTGAAAGTGAATTTGAAAAATACCGTATTAAACAAGATCGGCTTTATGAATCAGATTTTGACAAGCATATAAAAAAACTGCTTGAGCAAAGTGGCTCCTACCAGGGATCGGAGTGTGATTATGAGTAATATATCTGGCAAATATGAACAGATGGTACATCAACGGCAGCAACAGGAGGGGTGGTCTGCTGCGATTATTCATAAACTTCCAAGAGATATAAAGAACGAATTGCCGGAAGTTAAGAGCTTTTCTGAGCGCAACCTCGGGCGTATGCTTGCTTTTTTTCGCAATTATCAAGACATCAATTTATTTTTGCCACAGCATGTTGCAAAATTGCCATACGATTGCAAACTGACCCGCGCTCTTCCAGATAACCTCAAATCCAGCCTGCCCAGCATTGAGGAACTTGAAGCTGAACTGAGCGGGATATGTCAGGAGGATGGCGGCGATGAGTGATGTGCTGCAAGGGTATAGGAAGAGCGAGGTGGGTGTAATTCTTGATGGGTTTAAGATGATAAATGTGGATGCGCTCTCGGTTGATTGGAAAAAGTTGGAGGGTCAGGTATGCGTATTCTAATTGACACGAATATTTTCATTGGCAGAGAAGACGATCATGTTAAACCTGAAAGATTTGAAAACAATGGGGATTTCTGTCCCGCAATCAATTGCACAAATTTCGGATGAAAAGTATTTACAAATAAAAACCAGAGGTGGAATCGATGAACGTTTTGCTGTCAATTAAACCGAAATATGCGAGTCAAATCCTAAATGGAAATAAACGATATGAATTTCGTAAATCTGTTTTTAATCATCGTGATTTAGATATGGTTTATATTTATTCTTCGTCCCCTGTAAAAAGAATTGTGGGTGCCTTTGCGATTAAAAGCATCATTGAAAAACACCCTGTTCAGCTATGGAATGAATGTAAGGATTTTTCGGGAATCGAGAAAGAGGATTTTTTCAGTTATTTCAGAGGCAAAGAAACGGGCTTTGCTATTGAGATTGGAGATGTTGAAGCATTTGACCCCATTAATCCAAAAGATCATATCCTTAATTTTGTTCCACCTCAATCTTTCTGTTATACTGATAAACACTGGGCCGGTGTAGTGGGAGTGGATAGTGAGACTCCTGAGGATAAAGATGACAGAACAGCTGAGGGGATATCTGCCAGGCTTACATCAGGAGGAAAGCGGCGATGAGTGATGTGCCTGAGGGGTATAGGATGAGCGAGGTGGGTGTTATTCCTGAGGAGTGGGAGGTGAAGAAGTTAGAGGTCATTGCTGATATTGACCCAGATAATTTAAGCAACTCAACAAATCCTGAGTATTATTTTCAATATATTTCACTTGAAGATGTTGACTATGGAACATTGAGGAATACTACAGAATTGATATTCAAGGATGCACCTTCAAGAGCAAGGAGAAAGATAAGAAAAGATGATATTTTACTCTCAACTGTAAGACCCAACTTAAAATCTCATTTATTAATAAAAAGAGACATATCTAATTGGATTTGTTCAACAGGTTTTTCGGTTGTAAGATGCAAGGATAATATAGCACATAGTGGTTTTGTATTTAATCATTTATTTTCTTCTGTTATCGACAGGCAAATTGAAACTTTAATAGCAG
>JAHYJP010000007.1 GCA_019429055.1 Bacteroidales bacterium | reverse complement strand
GAGGACTTTGATGGCGTAACTCAACCCGCTTTGCCGGGAGGATGGACTGCAATTGTTCAAACCGACAATGTTAATGCAGGTGTTATTACTACAACCATAACCAGTCCCTACAGTCTGCCAAATCATGCACGCCTTGCCAACAGTGGCGATCTTGCTGCCCTGCTGATGCTGGTGGGTCCCAAAGTAGACAGTTTTGAATCCAACTGGCTCACCTTCTTTACCAAAATGAGCCTGGGCACTCACACTGAGAGCCTGGTTATTGGATATACAAACGATCGTAACGACCCCGATGTATTTGTACCACTTGATACTTTAACTGTTGCAGGAAACGTATACTCAAGAGTGGTATATGAATTCCCTGAAACCCTGCTTGATACTGATGAGTATCATATAGTATTTAAGGCCCTGTTCTCCGCAACATTCAAAAACCTGTTCCTTGACGATATTACCTGGGAAACCAAACCAACAACAGGTATCATCGGTGTTAATCCGGATGAATTTGAGTGGGAAGGAATATTTGTTGATGAAACATCTCTACCGGCTACCTTTACTGTCGGAAACTTCGGTGTTGCAGACCTGGTCTTTGAAGAAACCGGTCTTACCATTACCGGTGATGATGCAGATCTTTTCGATCTGATCATTTCCGACGACCTCGAGTTCCCATTGACTCTTGCACCCGATGAAACATTCCAGATCCAGGCTACTTTCAGCCCTGTGGAAGGTGGTACTTTCTTTGCAGACATAAGCCTTGTTGCCGGTGATCAAACCAAGCTTTTGCCGCTTACCGGTGGATCCATTGATCCAACTGTTACACCTCCGGTTCTCTATGACTTCGTGGGTGATTTCCCACCGTTGCACTGGAGAAGGTTTAGCGGTGAGCTTGCCGATACTACTGTTCTGGTGCCAACAACAGGAGGATGGGTGCATTCAAAATTTGGTAATGTTGCCACTTTACCGGAAAACAATGCCACCAAGGTTAACATCTGGAGCACACGCGATTTCTGGTTAGTAACGCCACCTGTGCAGTTAGGTGATGGTACAACAGAATATATGTTGACCTTCGACCTGGCACTTACCGGATGGAATAACCAGAACCCTGCTACACTCGGAGCGGAACAATCATTCTCAGTTGTTGTTTCAAACGACAACGGTGAAACCTGGGTACCTGAAAATATCATCAGACAATGGACATCTGAAGATGAAATATCCAACACGGGTGAACAGGTAAGTCTTGAGCTTACTGATTATACCGATAAGGTACTGATCGGTTTCTACGCCCGTTCAAGACCAGGAGGTGATGTTGACCTTCACGTAACCAATGTTCAGGTAAGAGAGATCATTTACAACACCATTACCTTTAACGTTGAAGATTCGCAGGGTAACCCCATTACCGATGCAACAGTTGTATTCGACGGTGAAACGCTTACTGCTGCCCCGTATATATTTGAAGACATACTTGCAGGTAATTATGATTATGAAGTCAGTAAAATGGGATACCTGACCGTTGCAGGTACAATCACCGTTGAAGATGACGATGTAGTTATGACCGTGGTACTCCTGGATGCATTTACTGTTGACTTTACTGTTACCGACGGAACCAACCCGATTAGTGAAGCTAACATTAACATCTTCGATGCAAGTGATATGCAGGTAGGTGCATTGATTACAGATGCAGATGGTGAAGCTAGTGTCCTTCTGTCAGACGGTACATTTACTTACGATGTATTTGCCGTAGGTTATGACCTTCTGGAAGATCAAACTTTCACTATCGTTGATCAGGATCTATCTATATCAGTAGTTCTAACAGGTCCCGATCCAATGACACTGCCATTTGTGGAGAACTTCAACGATACGATATTGCCTTTGGACTGGATCATTGTTGATCAGCCCGAACATACCGCTATCAGAACATGGGAGTTTATTGGAGCACTGGGAACCAGCACGATTGACGGCACAGCCTTCGCAATTATTAACAGCGATGCTGCCGGTTCCGGTGGAGGTACTCTTAACGCTATGCTTTATACCCCTGCTATCGATGCATCTACAGTAGACGGTGTTCTCATGCTTTCATTTGAACAGTACTACCGCCATTTGGGTGCAAACGCATTTGGTAAAGTCGAAGTTTGGGATGGAAGTGCATGGATTGAGCTGGCAAATTATACTGCAACTGTTGGCAGCTGGGCTGCCCCCGATATGGCCATGTTTGATATTACAGAATATGCAAATGCCAACCTTAGGGTACGTTTCCACTACACCGATGGTGGTTCATGGGCATGGTACTGGGCCATTGACAATGTTGAGATCAAAGATCTGCAGTTCTACAATCTTACTCTGAATGTTAATCCCGAAGGCTGGGGTACTGTAACCGGCGCCGGTGAACACATCGAAGGATCACAGGTTGAAGTTACTGCCACTGCCAACCCGGGATATGCATTCCTGAACTGGACTGACATAGAGGGCGAAGTAGTTTCTACTGAACCCGATAACATCATTACAATGCCTGGCAGTGACCTTACACTTACAGCCAACTTTATCCCCGGACCGGTTGATCCGCTGGTAATGAATACTTTCCTTGATAAAACAGGAGCTAACATTCCTGTTGAAATTGCTGAAGGTGGTTTAGCCAGAGGTGCTGCATTATATATGGATCGCTATGTGGTTGTTCCTTCTCGCTATAATGAACAGGCGAATATATATGTATGGGACATGTTAAGCCCGCATCTCGGACCGATGATGTTAGATAAGGGTGATGGTATCATAGAATTTGGTGGTTTTCTTATCAACTATGCACATACTGTAGGCGAACATATCTATGTTTCAAATCTATCATTTGGCTCAAATGCAGAACATCCTTTCCGTGTTTATCGATGGGATGGTCTGGATGCTGAGCCTGAGATTGTTCTTTCCGCAGATGGTGGATTTGGTCGCCTGGGAGATGCTTTCTCAATTATTGGTGATCCTTCTGCAGATGGTTCTATCATTGCTCATGTTAACAGTGGTGGTGAAGGGCAAAGAATCTTCCGTAAATGGAACTTTATAAACGGTGAAGTACAAAACCTGAGCGATCCTGAAACCATTGTTATTGACGCAACATTCAATATTAACTCCTTCGGAGTAGTTAATACAGTTGAAGGCGAAGATGACCTTTACCTGTTAACAGGAAATGGAATAGGAATAGCATTGGTTGACCTCACCGGAGAAGTCCATGCCTATATTCCATCAGATGTAGTTTCTACGAGAGCTATGGATCCGCAATCATTTGTATATGATGGTAAGCGCTACCTTGCTTATGCAGTAAACTTTGTTGACGAAACCGACCAGGGAGCAAGATATGAAATTCTTGACCTGAGTTTCGCTGACAATATTACTGATGCGATGAATGCTGTAACCAGTATTGAAGTTCTGAACAATATCAAAGCTGCTACTTTTGCTTTAGGTTCAGGTTCAGGTGCTTTCTTCCCGGCTGTTACAGATGTAAGCAAAAACGATGATGGAGACATTATGTTTATGGCCTTTGTAACCAATCGTGGTTTCATTGTGGAAACAACAGGTGCATTGCCGGCAACTTATGCTTTAACTGTAGAAGCTAACCCAGCAGAAGGCGGTACTGTTGATGGTGGGGGCGACTATTACGAAGGTGCAACCGTTCCTGTTGCTGCTGTTCCCGCAGGTGGTTATGAGTTTGTGAACTGGACCGTTGGTGGTACTGAAGTCAGCACAGAAGCTGAATTCCACTTTACTATGCCCGGTGCTGAAACTACTCTTGTAGCTAACTTCGAAACAGTTGTTATTGAAGATGTAGCTACGCTGCTTGAACTCCGTGCCAAACCGGCTGATGGTACACTGTATCGCTATACCGGAGATGCTGTTATTGTTGCCATGGACGGACATCGTAACCGTAAGTTCCTGCAGGACGCTACTGCAGCCATTATGATTGATGACGTCGACGGTACAATAACCACTGAGTATGACCTGTATGATGTAATTACCAATGTTACCGGTGAAATTGTCATCTTCAGGGATATGGTACAGTTTAAACCTGCTGAAAATACTGATCCGTCAACAGCCAATACCCCTGTTGACCCAACAGTATTTATGCTCGATGAAGTTACACAGGGCGATCAGGCCAAGCTCATCCAGTTCATGAATGTTACATTTATGAATATTGATGACGGACAAGAGTTTGTCAACGGAACCAATTACACCCTTACCGATGGCGAAAATGAATTCGTTGTAAGGACAGACTTCTGGAATGTTGATTACATTGGTACCGAGATACCCACAGATCCTGTGAACATAAGCGGTGTGGTAATTACATTCTTTGAAACTCTGCAGCTTGTTCCGCGCTTCGCAGCTGATATTGAAGAATACACAGAGCCATCAGGCTTCAACGTAACCTTCAATGTAGATATGACTCCTGCCGGAGACTTCGATCCCGATAACGATGTGGTTTACATTACCGGTTCTATGTTCGGTTGGGCCGAGCCTGGTACTCAACCCGAAAACCAAACTATGACCCGCGTTGATAACTCCATGATCTGGACCAAAACACTGGTACTTGAAGCAGGTACTTATGAATACAAGTACTTCATCAATGCCGGATGGAATGGCGGTGAATGGGACGGAGCTCCTGACCGTGTTGTAGAAGTTACCGGAGATATGGTTGTTGATAACGTATGGCGCGATCTCGTTAATGTTGACGATTTCAATGCTTCACAAATCAATGTATTCCCCAACCCTGCAAGCGACAATTTCAACATTACTGCCGGTTCTGTGATCCGCAGTATTGTAATTGCCGATATTACAGGTAAGGTAGTTTATAACGATATCATCAACGATACACAAACCCGTATCTACAATGTCTTCGAAACAGGCATCTATATCGTACGCATTTACACTGATGAAGGAGTATTCGTAAGAAAACTGCAGATTCAGAAGTAACGTCTCATAAAAACTCTAAGCCGGCATTGTTCCGGATAGAGTAACTGAAAAGCCCGGTAGGCATAGCTTACCGGGCTTTTTTGTTTTATGTACACGAGCGTACACTTAATGTACATGAGCGTACACTAAAAACTGTTGGTTCTGTATCTAAAAAACATTAATAAACTGTTTATCAATTTTATATAGAATTTGGAACACCCTTTGATTCCTTTTTTGCTAACAAAGAAAGTTTCCAATTAGTTCTTATTCAATCTTTTAACAAATAACTCAAAAACACCCATTAGTTCTTTTGGTTCTTTAGTTAACGAACTTTAAATAAAACTCATATGCCGAATATAAACGAAAGAAGGGCTTTTGCTTTCTCTTGGACTGGCAGGAATTCTGAACGTATCAGTCAACGACACACTTGTGTTGCTTGGGCAGGGATTTCAGGGTTCAACGGCTGCAGGAAAATACCATGTACAGGGAATCGTGGATTTGAAAGTCCCTGAACTTAACGATAATACAATTTATATGTCACTGGAAGCTGCACAATGGTTTTTTGCTGCTGAGGACAGACTAACCGCATTGATCATAATGCCGGAAAACACGGGCCGGACACAACAACTGGCAAATATACTTTTGGGCGAGATTGACAGAGAATGGTATAATGTACTAACCTGGGAAGAACTGCTCGAAGACCTGCTCTCTCTTATGCAATTTGATGCAGCCGGCTCCATGGCTTTAATGATTATCTTATATATTGTAATTGCATTCGGCTTATTTGGAACCATCCTTATGATGCTCATTGAAAGAAAAAAGGAATTTATTCTGCTTTTCTCTCTGGGTATGAAACGCTCCCGTCTTGCACTGGTGTGTTTTATTGAGTCAATGGTAATAACCTTTTCAGGGATTATGGCCGGAATTGCCGTTTCCATACCAGTAGTAGCTTTCTTTTACCATTTCCCAATCAGGCTTACAGGTAGTATGGCAGAGGCTATTGCCGAGTATGGCTTTGAACCTATTGTACCCTTTTCGCCCGAGCTTTCAGTATTTTACACCCAGGGATTATATGTGTTTATACTTGCATTGTTTATAGGGTTATTTCCTGTTTACAAAGTTTTCAGATTAAAAATAACAGAGGTAAAACACTAAAAAATGAAGACACTGCTTAAAATATCATGGCGCAACGTTTGGCGTAACCGTCAGCGGAGCATTACAATGATCCTGGCCATTACGGCTGGTTTATGGGGAGGGCTTTTTGCTGCATCCATAGCCATGGGGTTAATGAATCAACGTTTTCAAACCGGCATCGAGCAGGAAATATCGCATGTTCAGATACACAACCCTGATTATATTACGGAAAGGAATCCCCAATATTATATTGCCAACCGGGAAGAGATCTATGACCTGCTCGACTCAGACGATGTTGTAAGGCATTATTCAGGCCGCAGCCTGGTTAACGGTATGATCGGTTCAGCCAATTTAACAAGAGGTATAACCATAATGGGTGTTGATCCTGTAAGGGAAGCTAATACTTCCGGTCTGGAAAACAATGTTATTGAAGGCGAATATTTTTCAATTAGTAACCAGCCCAACATATTAATTGGTCAGCGATTGGCTGAAAAGTTGAAAGCCAGACCCGGTTCAAGAGTAGTACTGACATTCCAGGACATCCACAATGAAATCGTTTCAGTGGCAGGCAGGGTGTCAGGCATTTTCCGGACAGCAAACACCATGTTCGACGAGAGTCATATTTACATGACTGAAAACGAGCTGAATCATTTGCTTGGCAAGCAGAACATTGTAAATCAAATTGCGATCATTTTGAATGACTACGAACTTAGCCAGGAATTTTCAGATCATTACAGTGAAAGATTTCCAGAGCTAACCATCAGGCCATGGCTTGAAATATCACCGCAAATGGGATTTTATTATGAAATGGGGATGGCGATGTTCATGATCATTCTGATCATCATTCTGCTTGCCCTTGCATTTGGCCTGCTTAATACCATGCTCATGTCGGTTTTTGAAAGAATCAGGGAACTGGGTATACTCATGTCAATCGGTATGAATAAAAAAAGGATCTTTTCGATGATTCTTTTTGAGACCATCTTCCTTACCCTTTCAGGAGCAGTATGTGGTATGCTTGCCGGTCATCTTACAATCAATCTGTTAAAAAACAATGGAATTAATTTTGCCTCAGTTGGAGGCGATTCGCTCAACCAGTACGGCTTCGAAACAATTGTATATCCCCAGCTCGATTATTCCATGTATTTTTTTCTAACTATACTGGTTATCATTACGGCTGTGGCAACCGGAATTTATCCTGCACTCAAAGCCATAAGACTGAAACCTGCCGAAGCAGCAAGAACTGAATAAAATTTACATGGAAAAAATTTATTCACTCTGTACAAATGTTCCTGATATTATGAAATTAACACGAAATAAGCATTTAAAAAAACTGCTGGTTGTATTTTTTACCGGACTCTGGAGTGTCCTGCCGGTTTATGCATCACAACAGGACAATATTTTCGAAAATATGTCCCTGCGCGGTTACATCAAGGCCATGCCGGGTTTGCGTTTCAACAGGGACTTCTCAGATTCCAATTTTGACAATCTTTTGCACAACCGGCTCAATTACAGATGGAGTATTACTGATAACCTGAGATTTGTTGCTGAGGGCCGCAACCGGGTTTTTTATAACACCATGTTTGATGATTTCCCCATGTTTGCTGATATACTTGATATTGACGACGGACTCATCGACCTGTCATGGGTTTGGCTGAACAAAGGTGCCTGGATCGGCCACTCGGAAATTGACCGTCTTTATCTTGATTTCAGGGATAACAACTGGCAGGTGAGGGCAGGTCGTCAACGGATCAACTGGGGCATCAACCTGGTTTCCAATCCCAATGATTTATTCAATACCTATTCTTTCTTTGATTTTGATTATGAAGAAAGGCCAGGTGCTGATGCCGTAAGACTACAATATCATACAGGATTTGCCGGCCGGATGGAGTTTGCTTACAGCCCTGCAAAAAGATCACGCAACAGTGTTGCGGCCTTCCTCTGGTCAACCAATTACAAAGGATATGATCTGCAGGCAATAGCCGGTTATTATAAAAACCGTTCGGCACTGGGTATGGGCTGGGCAGGTAATATCGGAGGCGCTGGCTTTAAGGGAGAAGCCACCTGGTTTTATGATCTTGAAGAAACCAATGGCAACCGCAACAGCAACCTGGTTGCTGCCGCAGGACTGGATTATATGTTTGGGACCGGAACTTTTGCACTGCTTGAATTTCTTTACAACCCAGGCTATCAACCCATGGAAAATATTTTTCTCATGCTGGATCAGCCTTTATCGCCCGACAACATCATGTTTTCTGAATATGCCGTTACCATGAGCCTACAGCATGCGTTCTCCCCGATTTTCAACGGAAGCATTGCTTTGATGGCTTTACCGGATCAGGAATCGTTTTTTCTGATGCCCAGGGCAGGATGGTCTTTGATGACCAATCTGGATATGGATATCATTTCCCAGATCTTTATGGGCGGTGAGAATACCATTTTCAGGGAAGCGGGTTCGGCCTGGTATATGGCCCTGAAGTATTCTTTCTGAGTCAAAAAAACACTTAACCACATTACATTCCATTAAAAATGAATTCCACAATTGCAAATACAGGGAAAAAACGATGGCCTGAGCAATCCGATCAGCAAATTAAAACTACCGGGAAGAATAAAAAAAGTAAAATCTTTCAGGCCATTATTCGCCTGGTTATCATTTTCATTCTTTTGTTTTTCGTTCCGGAGACTACGGCAGAAAACTCAGGCAATAAAACCCATCAACAAAAAATTGCTGTCGTTCTGAGTGGTGGTGGTGCCAAGGGAGTAGCTCATGTAGGTGTGCTCAGGGCACTGGAAGAAAACAATGTACCCATCGATTATATCGCAGGAACTTCCATGGGTGCTATTGTGGGCGGACTTTATGCAGCGGGTTATTCTCCTGACGAGATAGAAGATATTATTACTTCTGATGAATTTCTGCAAGCGTCCATGGGCAAAATGGATAAAAAATACGATTTCCCGTTTTACCGAAGCGAACCTTCGCCCGGCTGGTTTACTGTTAAATACCGTCCGGAGCAATTTGCCCGCTTTCAGGATGTTATCCGGGAGAACATCCCCACCAACATGATCTCACCTGGTGTGATGGATTTCTTGTTTATGAAATATCTAAGCCCCGCATCGGCAGTGGCCGGGAATAATTTCGACAGTCTTTTTGTTCCCTTCCGCTGTATCGCAACAGATATTGCAAACAAAAACCCTGTTGTACTGAGAAACGGATCGCTGGCAGATGCGGTAAGAGCATCTATGACATTCCCACTGTACTTCAAACCCATTACCATAAATGGCGTATTGATGCTGGATGGGGGTATGTATAACAATTTTCCTGCTGATGTGGTAATGGATGATTTTGATCCGGATTTTATCATAGGCAGTGTTGTGGCATCGAACCCCGGAGATCCATGTATTCATGATGTTTTTTCTCAGCTTGAAAATATGCTGATGGCAACTTCCAGTTACACAATACCCTCAGGTCCGGGTGTTATTTTATATCCCAAAGTACCCGACCTGAGTGTAACGGATTTCAGCCGGAATGATGAGGTTTTTCTGGCAGGTTATGAAGAAGCCCTCGACAAAATGGGTTATATTAAATCCATGCTTGCTGAAAAAAGATTCAGGCAGGAAGTTCAATACAGAAGATTTCAGTTCAGGCAAAGATTTCCACATGAAATTGTTTCTGAAATTAAAATTTTATCAGGTGAATCGGATGAGGGAGAATTTGCGCGATCATTTATTATGTCAGAATCTGATAGTATATCATTCGAAACACTCCGGGAAAACTATTTCCGGTTGCTTTCAATCAATAAATTCAACCATATCTATCCCCGTATGATATTTAACCGGGAAAGTAATGATTATGAGCTTCAACTGGAACTCATTAAAAACAATCCGATTACGCGGAAAATAGGAGGAAATCTGTCATCGAAATCCATAAACCAGCTTTTTGGTTATCTCTCGTATGAACGACTGGGACGCAATATGTTTTCAGTGTACATAAATACTTATATTGGTAATTATTATAATAGCGGGAAGCTTGGTACAAGATTAAATTTTTTCAGGCAGGTTCCGTTTTACCTGCAACTGGAAACTTCACTCAGCCGATGGAACTATGCCACAGAGAATGTATTTATTTTTGAGGAACAAAAACCCTCTTTTATTATTCAAAGTGAATTCCTGACAGATCTCCGATTTGCATTTCCTGCAAAATTTAAAGGGATTGTCGAAACCGGTATTTTTATCTCCGGTCATGCTGACAGGTACTACAATACAACTGTTTTTGCCCGGACCGATACAACAGATCTGACCCGACTTCAACCCCGCGGTATCTATCTGAATTACACACATGATCGCAGAAACAGACTTCAATACGCCACCAGTGGATCATATTTCAATGCCGGAGCAAGGATAATTTCGGCTGATGAAACTTATGAACCGGGAAATACTTCATTCAACCCCAACCGTGTTGAAAACATTTTAAACTGGTGGGAAATACTCCTGAGATGGGAGAATTTTTTCACATCCAAACATCAAATACGTCTTGCCTTCTCAACCGAATTATTTTTATCTGGAAGGCCTCTCCTTGCCAATTATAGTGCCACCAAAATCCTGGCCCGGCAATTTAATCCTTTTCCACTGTCTGAAACCAGGTATCTTGATTCTTTCAGAGCAAACCACTATGCTGCAGGTGGTTTAAAAGCTTTGTACATGCTTGGACGCAATTCTCACTTCCAGGTAGAAAGTCACGTATTCAGAGCCATGAGGGAGATCGTTCCCGGAATTAACCACAGTGCCGATTATAAGGATTGGCTGGCCAAACCTGTTTTCATGCATAATGCTGCCCTGGTATTTCACACCCCTCCGGGCCCATTAAGCATCAGTGCAACCTACTTCCAGGGTGAATCCGATCCATGGGTATTTATGATCAATTTCGGATATATTTTATTCAACCGGAAAACTTTTTAAGGTGTACAAAAATGAACATTTTTGTTTGTTGACGTACATTTTCCGCAGTTAAAAATCTCCTGTTCTTTATGTATATCGCTGTATTTGTGACGTTTACAAACAATGGCCTGTCTTTTGATACAAGTATGGCAATATTCATTATCAGATTACTAACCACAAAATTTCCATAAAAATGAAACGCCGAATTCTATTTTCAGTATTTTTTTTAATTACTTCGCTAAGCCTGTCTTCCTGCTGGAAAATGGATTATTTTCCATGCGTGAGTCCCAGAGGTGAAGGTGTTGAAGAATCCAGATATACAGGTACTTTTGACGGTATCAACCTTCGTATACAGGCTAATGTTTTCGTGAATATCGGGCAGGATTACTCAATAACTATACTTGCAGCCGAAAATATTCTTGAAGTCATTGAAACCAAATCTTCGGGAAAAACACTCATTATAGATAGTTCACGTTGCTTAAGAACCCGAAATAATGATGTCAGAATTTTTATCACCATGCCCGAAATCAGTCTTCTCAGGGTTGCCGGATCAGGCAACATCGTGGTAGACAACTTCATTTATGGTGAAAGCATCGCTGCTGAAGTTTCCGGTTCAGGAAAGATCTATTTTTCGGGTGAGTTTGATCATATTAACTCTTCTGTATCAGGCTCCGGTGTAGTTGATATGGCAGGTAGCTCTCGTGTTCAGAACTCCCAGATTTCCGGTTCGGGAAGAATTGATGCATTGCAAATGGAATCTCAGATTGTTGATGTACGAATCAGCGGATCGGGTGAAGCTTGTGTATTTGCTGTAGAGAAACTTGATGCAAGAATTTCGGGTAGCGGAAAGGTATATTACAGGGGAAATCCGTCTGTAAATCTGAATATTTCCGGCTCAGGCAATGTATATCACCTGCAGTAGACCATAAACAATCAATCCCAATACGCTGAAACCTTTATGCCCTTGCATTGAAAAAACACAATGTACAAGGGCATATTTTTTTTAACTTTGAGGCTTGTTTTTATAATTCAGCTTAAAGCTGGATAAATTATCATTAAAAACAGGATAGAATTTGATGTTTGTAAATTTCCAGGGCAACAAAAGAGCCTAAAGTTGTTGGGAAAAAAATATTCCGATACCACATATTCACCTTAAAAGTTAATTTGCTATGAAGAGAAATATAGTTTTTTTACTGGGATTAGCCCTGGCCCTTCAATCCTGCGGACAAGGCAGTACCGGCAGTGACCAGGAACAGGAAGTTGCTGAAGATCTTGCCAAGGTTGCTATCAGCACGCCACACGGTGAAATAATTATTGAACTTTTTGATGAAACACCATTGCACAGGGATAATTTTCTCAGGCTCACCGAAGATGGGGTTTATGATGGAACACTTTTTCACAGGGTTATCAATGCATTTATGATCCAGGGCGGTGATCCCGATTCGAAAAATGCACAACCCGGTCAGCAACTGGGAATGGGTGGCCCCGGTTATACAATCCCTGCAGAGTTTGCAGAAGGCAAGTACCATGAAAAGGGCGCTGTTGCTGCCGCAAGGCAGGGCGACCAGGTAAATCCGCAGAAAGAATCGTCCGGATCGCAATTTTATATCGTGCAGGGAAGGGTATTCAGCCATGAGGAACTGGGCGTTCTTGAACAACGAACCGGCAGAACCCTTACAGACGAGCAAAAAAGAATTTACACCACTATCGGTGGAACACCCCATCTTGATGGCGAATACACCGTATTTGGCAGAGTTGTGGAAGGATTTGATGTAGTTGATAAAATTGCCGCAATTGAAACCGATCGCTCCAACAGGCCCATTGAAGACATTGCTATATCTGTGCGGATTCTTGAATAAGTTTTAAATTTTTGATTGAGAAAGTTTATGATAAAAAAAATAAATGAATTACTGAAAGAGGTTGAAGAATTCGCCACCGACTCTTTCGACGAAGCTGAAGAATTTCGCATCCGGCTTTTATCAAAAAAAGGGCAGATAAGTCTGCTTTTCAATGATTTCAAAGCCCTGCCTCCCGAAGAAAAGAAGCTTGTGGGTCAACAGCTCAACACGCTCAAGGAGTCTGCCCTGAATAAGGTAAATGAAATTAAGCAGCGTATCGAGGAGCAAAAACAGCAAACTTCAGGCTCCGATAAATATCCCGATCTTACTCTCCCGGTTGATTTTGCAGAAGCCGGAAGTCGTCACCCCATTTCAATAGTAAGGAACCAGATCAATGGTATTTTTGAGAAAATCGGGTTTGTTATTTCTGAAGGACCTGAAATTGAAAACGACTGGCATAACTTTTCGGCTTTGAACTTTGCAGAAGATCATCCTGCCAGAGACATGCAGGACACCTTTTTTGTGGAAAAGAACCCTGATGTTGCTTTACGCACACACACTTCATCGGTGCAGGTAAGGGTAATGAATAATCAGAAACCTCCCATAAGAACCATTTCACCTGGCAGAGTGTTTCGAAATGAAGCCATATCGGCCAGGGCACACTGTATTTTTCACCAGGTCGAAGGACTGTATATTGACAAAGGTGTTTCTTTTGCCGATCTGAAGCATGTGCTCGACCATTTTGCACGGGAATTTTTCGGTCCCGAAACAAAGATCAGACTCAGACCATCCTACTTCCCCTTCACTGAACCCAGTGCTGAGGTTGATGTCTCCTGCCCCTTCTGCAAAGGTAAAGGTTGCAATATCTGCAAAGGAACAGGCTGGGTTGAGATCATGGGCTGTGGCATGGTTGACCCCAATGTGCTCGAAAACTGCAATATCGACAGTACAGTATACACAGGCTATGCCTTCGGTATGGGAATTGAACGTATTACCATGCTCAAATATATGGTAAATGACCTGAGGTTATATTTTGAAAATGATCTGAGGTTTCTCCGGCAATTTAGTTCTGCCTGGTGATTAAGCCTGAAAAAACAAGAAAGCGGTCGTATTTTAAAATGCGACCGCTTTTTTTTATTTTTTCCCTTCTCCCCTGTAACTTTTAAACAAGACATCCGTCCTACCAGCAAATTCACAATTTTGATCATTAAATGAAATTAAAATGAAAACTCAGAAACAAAAACTCAACATCTTATTGCCACTTCTCATACTCATTATGGGTATACAGTCGTGTAATTTTGATGCAAATGCTATCAGGGGTGACGGCAATGTGATTTCTGTTGAAAGCAATCTCGATGAATTCACAACTCTTGATGCTTCAGGCATTTTTAAAATCTTCCTGCTTGAAGGCGACAACCCTCACATTCGAATTGAAACAGATGAAAATATTCATGAATACATCAGTTTCGAAGTAAGACGGAATACCCTCAAGCTTTCAATGGAAAATAACCAGATTTACCGCCCCACACGATTGC
Source organism: Bacteroidales bacterium (assembly GCA_019429055.1). GTDB lineage: Bacteria > Bacteroidota > Bacteroidia > Bacteroidales > UBA7960 > SKVR01. The sequence continues at coordinate 32,560 of JAHYJP010000007.1, read as the reverse complement.
ATGTTTATGTAACTGTCGGCACTATTGAAAAACTGGATCTTTCAGGTGCTACAAGTCTTGAAGCAGATCATAAACTGGTTTCACCCAATCTTTTAATTAACATAAGCGGAGCCGGCGATCTGGATCTCGATATTGAAACCGGAGATCTGAGAACGACTGTTTCAGGTGCAGGAAATATCTCATTAAGTGGAAATGCAGATACTCACAAAGTAAAACTCAGCGGTGCTGCTTCCATGAAATGTGCTGATCTGATAACCCGAAAAACCGTTATTTCACTCAGTGGTGCCGGATCAGCTGATGTGTATGCAAGCGAAGTCCTGGATGCCAGTATTTCAGGGGTGGGAAGCATAAAGTATGCAGGCGAACCCGAAAAAACAAACATAAGTAAAAGTGGCCTTGGATCTATAAAGCCCATTTAGGATGAATTCTAAATCTATACCATAAAACAAGAAGTTTTCCCTTTAGCAACCATGATTACTAACCTAACAAAGCATACAACAATGAAAACAATGAATTATTTAAAATCAAGCAGCATTTTCCTTACTTTGATGCTATTTTCAGGAACAATTCTGATGGCTCAAACCTTTACGGAAGTAAGAACCACAGATGAGTTTTCAGCTATTAATGCAGGTAGCATTTTTAAGATCGAACTTACACAAGGAGAAACATATTTTCTGGAAATTGAAACCGAAGAAAAACTCCTGGAAAATGTTGAAACAGCAGTAAAGAATGGAGTTTTACATCTCAACTTCAAGGGCTCTACGCGCAATGCAACTATCATTGCCAGGATCATAAGCCCTGTAATAGAAAAGATTACCCTAAGCGGTGCTTCTTCTCTCAAAGGTCTTACCGTTATTGAATCCAATGATCTTGAACTGAACCTTTCAGGTGCAACCGGGGCTGAGCTTTCAGTCATAACTGAAACACTGAAAACCAATATTTCCGGTGCTTCAAACCTGAGAATTGATGGAGTTTCAGGTCATCATTCTGCAAATGTAAGCGGAGCATCTCAGCTCAGGGCCCTTGACCTTGAGACAGAAACTACCATTATAAAGACCAGTGGTGCATCTAATGCAAGAATTATGGCAAAGGAATATCTTGAAGCCAATGCCAGCGGTACTTCCAGTATCAGATTTGATCATCAGCCTGCATCTCAGAAATTTACCACTTCAGGAATGGCATCTATCAATGATTTAAGAACATCCGGAAATGCTGTTATGATTGGAGACCCTGCAGATACTACACGTATCAGATTAGGCGGACGCGATTTTCTGATCATTGATGATGAGCAGACCAGAATCAAGACTGTACAACGCCGTGCCGGTTTCAGAAAGAACTGGTCAGGATTTGAGATGGGGATCAACGGATACCTGACTCCTGACAACAGTCTTACTCTCACCGGCGATGCTGATTACATTGATCTGAGATATAATAAATCGGTAGTTGTAAACCTTAACTTCTGGCAGCAAAGTTTTCCTATTATTTCCAATAACCTGGGGCTGGTTACCGGATTAGGACTGGGGTTCAACAATTATCGTTTCGACAACCAGACCCGTATTGTATACAACAGAGAAGGACTGGATTTTTATGAAGATACCATCAACAGTATTACCAAAAATAAACTTACTCTTACCTGGATCAATTTACCGCTTTTGCTGGAATTCCAGACACGAGGCAGAGGATTTGAGAAATTTCATATTGCCGGAGGTATGATCCTTGGTACAAGAATCGGAACCCATGCAAAATATGTAACCGATGATGCAGGGAAAAAAAGGAAAGAAAAAGACTATCATGATTTTCATGTTCCACCTTTCCGCTTTGACCTTACAGGACGGATCGGCTGGGGAAGCATAAACCTCTTTGCTACCTACTCGCTCAACAATCTCTTTAAAGATGACAAAGGGCCGGAACTGGTTCCGTTCAGTGTGGGTATAAGACTGGTTAACTGGTAAAACCCTGACACCACTAATGAAAAAGGTGCTCGCTTTTAAAGAAGTGAGCACCTTTTCCGGTTAAAGGAAAATGAGAAACCTATATTTCTTCATTTTCATCCTTATGTGATACAATACGTAGCGTATCATGTGCAATAACGAGCTCTTCATTGGTAGGCACAACCATTACTTTTACCTTGGAATCATGCTTTGATATCATATCAAGTTTGCCCCGCAATCCTGTATTCTTCTCAGCATCAAACGCAACACCCAGAAATTCCAGCCCCTTGCAGATGGCCTCACGGGTTTCGGGTCCGTTTTCACCCACACCTCCGGTAAACACAATCAATTCTACACCACCCATGGCTGCGGCATAAGCACCAATATATTTCTTTATTCGGTAATTGTACATTTCCAGTGCCAGATCAGCTCTTTTGTTGCCTTCTTTCCACGCTGCTGTTTCAATGTCGCGCATATCGGATGAAATACCGGAAATTCCGAGAACACCACTTTTCTTATTTATTAAATTATTAGCTGCTTCGAGGTCCAGTTCCTTCTTTTTCATAATATAGAGCAATGCACCCAGATCCAGATCACCGGTACGTGTGCCCATCACCAATCCTTCAACAGGAGTAAGCCCCATGGAAGTATCTACCGATTTGCCGTTTTTGATGGCACATATAGATGCACCATTGCCGAGATGACATGTAATTGCCCTAATATTGTCGCGACGCATAAAAAGTGCATCACAAGCCGTTTCAAAAACAAATTTATGGCTTGTTCCATGAAACCCATACCGACGTATCTTGTCATTCTCGTATAATTCATAGGGAAGTGCATACATATAAGCATGCTGCGGAATGGATTGATGATATGCAGTATCAAAAACTGCCACCTGGGGCACATTGGGCATGAGCTTCTCCATGGAGACAATACCATTGAGATTGGCCGGGTTGTGCAAAGGTGCTAATTCAATAACATCTTCAATATTTTTTTTCACTTCAGATGTTATAAGTGCACTTGCACTAAATTTTTCACCACCGTGAGCCACCCTGTGCCCAACAGCAAGTATGTCATTAACACTTGCAATAACTCCATAGTCCTGATCGAGCAAAACTTTCAAAATCAAATCGATACCCACTTCATGGTTGGGCACGTCCTGGATAAGATAATACTTGTCTTTCCCTTTCGACTGGTGCTTGAGCTCGCTGTCTTTCAAACCTACCCTTTCGAGCAAACCTTTAGCCAGAAGCTCGGCATTATTTGCCATGTTAATCAACTGGTACTTAATGGAAGAACTTCCGCAGTTTAATACTAAAATTTTCATTCGAATTTTTTTACTTAATTGAGTTATGAGAAAAATGATGTATTTAAAAAATTATAGAATGGTTTATTTTCCTGCAGCCTGGTTAACGGTGATAGCCACCAGATTTACAATATCTTCAACCGAGCAACCTCTCGACAGATCATTGATGGGAGCTGCCATTCCCTGAAGAACCGGCCCTACAGCTTCAGCACCAGCCAGTCGCTGAACCAGTTTGTAAGCAATGTTTCCAACCTCAAGGGTGGGGAATACCAGAACGTTGGCTCTTCCGGCGATTTCGCTGCCGGGTGCTTTGCTTTTACCAATGGCTTCCACAATGGCTGCATCAGCCTGCAGTTCGCCGTCAATTTTCAGGTCGGGCTGCATTTGTTTTGCAATGTTAGTAGCCTCAATTACCTTGTCGCACATCGGATGGTTTGCACTTCCCTTGGTTGAGAAGCTAAGCATAGCCACTCTGGGTTCAACCCCAACGATTGCCTGGGTAGTTTGAGCAGTCATAACTGCTATCTGTGCAAGTTCTTCTGCCGTAGGATCAGGATGTACTGCACAATCGGCAAATACCAGTATTCCCTCTTCTCCCCATTTTTTATCGGGCATGATCATTATGAAAGCTCCGGAAACCACGTTGATACCGGGCAAGGTTTTAACGATCTGAAAAGCCGGTCTTAATACATTTCCTGTGGCATTGGCTGCACCTGCAACTTCGCCGTCGGCATCACCGTTTTTAATCAGAAGTGTGGCCAGATACAGGGGATCTTCAACCAGTTTTAAGGCTTCTTCCCGGGTAAGACCTTTATTTTTTCTGATCTCAAAAAGTAAATCAGCATAAAATTGCTTTTTTTCATGATTTACAGGGTCAATTATAGTGGCCTGTGCAATATGCTCTAGTCCGAATTGCCTTGACAGGTTTTCTATTTCGGTCTTATTCCCAAGTAAAATAATCCTGGCAATTCCATCTCTGATGATTTCATCAGCAGCCTTTAAAGTTCTTTCTTCTGTACCTTCGGGCAATACAATGCATTTATCATGCTTCTTTGCATTGGCTTTGATTGACGTTAGCAAATCCATTTCTGACCTTATTTTGTGGTGAAAATTTATTGAATTTCAAGGGACAACAAAATTAGAATTATTTTACGACCCTTCAAAGCAGGAAAATGATTTTTTACACAACACGGTATCTTTTTGTATTATCAAATTGTTAATTCGCTAACAGCTGATTGTTTATGAAAAAACCTGATAAAAAAATATTTCCCGTGATATCCTTTAGGTAAAACCCTAATGTTTTACTTATTATTTGACTTACCTTTGCGAAAAACTGAGGCAATGAGTAAGAAACAACGGCTGTATATCCTGTCCGCTTTTTTCATCATACTGCATATGATGTTTCTGAATGCCACTTTTGCTGCTGAAAATTTTTCTGTTTCCGACTTCCATGACCACTCTTCGCTTTATAATCAGCAACATACTGATACGGTTCCTGAAAATCTTCCCGACACTCTTATACCCGTACAAACACAAAATGCAGTTCAGGAAAGGGACACCCTGATCCGCGATACAATACTACCGGAAACAGATACGATAATAACAGATGTTGAAACCGAACTTACAGTTGAACCTGATACTATTCAGGCTGAAACTCAGCAGGCTCCGTCACCTCCACCTGTTGCCCGGCCGGTTCAACCGGTAAGAACTGAAACCTACCGTACAGCCTTTGACAGGAAAAAAGCCTATTGGGTAGAATGGGACTCCTTGCTTGTTGCCCGCGCTGATCAAGTTGTAAGCAGGGTGTTTTCTGCACGTGAGCATTTCGGGCCACATTCGCTCGAACCAACAACAATCCAGCCTGAACCGACATACATTTCCAGATCCCCTTCCAAAGACATTTTGACTTTGTGGATAATACTTTCTCTCATAATGATTGGTATTACCCGTTATTTGTTCCCCCTGCGATTTAAAGAAAACTTCCTGGCATCTTTTACAGGCAGGTACTTCAACCAACTGGACAGAGAAGGCGGATTAATGAATAACTGGGCGTCATTTTTTCTCTTCCTGAATTTTTTATTGGTTTTTTCGCTTCTTATTTATCTCAGTATGGAAAAATGGGGCAACTTTTCTGCTATTGAAAATATCCCTTTTATGCTTATTATTAGCTACATACTCATTGCCATAACAACATTTTATCTGATTAAATACGTTCTTGTTTTTTTCATAGCATGGGTTTTTAAAACAAAGCCTGCAACTGAATCCTATTTTCTCAACATACTGCTTATTAACCAATCCACAGGTATAATTTTGTTGCCCGTACTGGTTATCAGCATATACAATCCGGGATTAAACCTGATGGTTTCCGCCTGGGTTTTACTGATTTTAATAAACCTTTTCAAAATCATAAGAGGTGCATATCTGGGTTATAAGACTTTAGACTTTTCGCCGTATTATTTAATTTTGTATCTTTGCGCCATTGAATTTGCACCTTTAATCCTTATAATAAAACTTACAATAATCGGACTAACTCCCTGAAATTCAAAATTTAAAAAAACAACAAAAATCATAATTGCCTTTTAAGGAAAACCAAAACCACGAATCGTTAAACCAAAAATAAGGAGAGCAACCTTGAAAATCAAAAATGTTTTAATCTCTCAGCCCCAACCTGAGAATGAAAAATCACCTTACACGGATCTCGCAAAACAGTTTAACCTGAATATTACTTTCAGGAAACTGATTAAGATTGAGAGTGTTGATAACAAGGAATTCAGAAAATTGCGAATTAACATTCTGGATTATACTGCAATTATTTTTACCAGCCGCCATTCCGTAGATCATTTTTTCAGCCTTTGCGAAGAATTACGGGTTACCATCCCGGAAAGCATGAAATATTTTTGCGTTTCGGAGGCTATTGCTTTGTACCTTCAGAAGTATGTTCAATACCGTAAAAGAAAGATCTTCTTTGGCAAGAGTAAATTTCCCGAACTTCTTGAATTGATTAAAAAACAAAAGAACGAGAAGTTCTTCTTCCCATGTGCAGTAAACCATACAAAAGAGATTCCAGACCTTCTTCAGGCTCATAAGATCAATCATGTAATTGTACCTATTTATAATACAGCTCCAGATACTGTTGATGATATAGAAATTGACAGTTATCATATGATTGTTTTTTTCAGCCCGTTTGGAATTGAATCTTTGCAAAAAAATTTCCCTGACTACAAGCAGGACGAAACAATCTTTGCTGCTTTCGGGCAAGCCACAGTAAGTGCAATTGAAAGTGCGGGATTTGAAGTTCAAATAAAAGCACCTTCGCCTGAAGCACCATCCATGACTATGGCCATTGAGCAATACCTGCAAAATCATAAAGCGAAAAAATAACAAGCCTGAAATATCATGGCTGAGCATTCTTCAAAACAAAAATTGCACAGTTTTTCAAAAGATGAAAGGCTGTGCAATTTTACGTTAAAAAAGATACTGTTTAACCGGGGTGAGCAGTTTGGAGAACATCCGTTTCGTGTTTACTGGAAGATCATAAACCCGAATCTGGAAGAGGTGTTCTTCGGCGAAGGCCCGGTATCGTTCCTTGGAAATAAAGAAATGCAAAATGATCTTCTGAAAATCCAGAACCCATCATTTCCGCTTAAGAAGATTCCGGCCAATGCAGTTTTTAGCAGCCCGGCCAAATGCCTTACAGGTGTTTCGTCAAAGGTGCATAAGTCAGCCGTTCAGCGCAACAAAATCAAAAGACTCATAAAAGAAGCTTACCGCAATAACAAACAAAGCTTTTATTCGTTTCTCAGTGAGCGAAATTGCTTTTGTATAATTGGCATTATTTACATTGCCAGGCCTGTATTATCTTACCAGGATATAGAAGCAAAAATCGTTGTATCTTTACAAAAAATAGTTCAGAAAATATCAGAGCAACAAGGCACATGCGATTAATTGCAGCCATCTGGCAGGGTATCAGAAAAGCCCTTGAGTGGTTCTTTATTATACTTATACGTTTTTACCAGGGTGCAATATCACCCCTTTTCCCTCCATCGTGTCGTTATACCCCAACCTGTTCACAATATGGTGTTGAGGCAATAAAAAAGCACGGGCCCTTTAAAGGCGGGTGGTATACCATTAAAAGAATTGCATCATGTCATCCCTGGGGCGGAAGTGGTTATGATCCGGTGCCGTGAAAAGTTGTTTAAAATTTATTGTATTAATAAAACACTCATGTAATAAACATAAACAGAATGATCATACATTCAAAAGCATGAAAATTCTGGTTTACCCAATAAAACCATTCTATTATGATTAAAAATATCAGGAAATACTTCAGAAAACCTCTTGCTGTGGCTGCTTTTGTCGTCATAACACTTACAACGGTTTTTTCTACTGCATACGTAAGCAACAATTTTGAAATTGTTAAAAACCTCGACATTTTCAATACCATGTTCCGTGAACTGGTTATCAACTATGTTGATGAAGTAAACACAGCAGAGCTTATCAAAACCGGGATTGACGAAATGCTTGAATCGCTTGATCCTTATACCAATTTCATTCCCGAATCGCAAATAGAAGATTACCGGTTTATGACCACCGGCCAGTACGGTGGCATTGGTGCCCTTATCATGAGGAGAGGAAATTATATTTTTATTTCGGAAACCTATGAAGGATTTCCTGCCCACAAAGCAGGATTGTTACCAGGTGACAAAATTTTAAAGATCAACGACCAGGAAGCTATAAACCGCACGCAGGAAGAGGTCAGCTCTTTGCTCAAAGGGCAACCCGGAACCGAGGTTGTAATGGATATACAAAGAAGTGGTCATGATGAAATTCTTACAAAAGTTCTTGTGCGCGAAGTGGTAAGAATTGACAATATTCCCTGGTATGGTTTGCTGGACGAAAAAACCGGCTACATTAAACTTACCAGCTTTACTCAAAATGCAGGAAGGGAAGTAAGAGATGCTTTCAACAGCTTGCGAAATGAGCATGAAATAGAAAACCTGGTTCTCGACCTTCGTGGCAATGGCGGGGGTCTGCTCAATGAGGCCGTAAACATTACCAATCTTTTTGTGGAAAAGAATAAGATTGTGGTAGAAACAAAGGGGAAAATAAGGGAACGCAACACTACACACCGCACACTTAATAACCCTATTGATAAGGAAATACCTCTTGTGGTGCTGGTTGACAGAGCCAGTGCATCGGCATCGGAAATTGTTGCTGGGGCCATCCAGGATTTTGACCGGGGTGTAATTATCGGGCAAAGAACTTTTGGCAAAGGACTGGTGCAAAATGTTGTTCCTCTCAGCTATAATACCCAGCTAAAGATTACGGTTGCAAAGTATTATATCCCAAGCGGGCGGTGCATCCAGGCCATCGACTACGCCCAGAGACACGAAGACGGAAGTGTGGCAGCCATACCCGATTCACTCAAAGTGGCCTTTGAAACCCTCAGCGGCAGAACTGTTTATGATGGCGGTGGCATTGAACCTGACATATTCATTAACCCCTTATCATTAAGCAATTTATCAATCGCTCTCCTTACCAATTTCCACATATTTGATTATGCCAATCATTATTATCGCAACAACAATGAAATACTTCCGGCTGACCAATTTGAGATAACAGATGAAATATTCAATGATTTTATGAAATTTCTGGAAGGAAAAGATTATTCATACACAACTGAAAGTGAGCTTTATATTGAACGATTGAAGAGGGTGACCAAAGATGAAAAATATCACGAATCCATCGAGCAGGAGTTAAATCTGATAAAGGCCAGAATACAGGAAACCAAAAAGGACGACCTTATCACTTTCCGCCCTGAAATTGAAATGATGCTGAAAAATGAAATCGTTGGAAGGTATTACAAACAAAAGGGAAGGGTAATATCATCATTAAATGATGACCCCGATATCAGTGAAGCACTTCGTGTTTTCCAATCGCCCGAAACTTATCATGCAATCTTAAATCCTTAAAATCAAAATAATAACAAAAAACTGTCAAAAAAAAAACTATTCATGCTATGTACGGAAAGATAAAAGAGCATTTACAACAACAGCTACAGGAAATTGACGATGCCGGACTTTTTAAACGTGAAAGAATTATTACCAGTCCGCAGGAAGCAGAGATTGAACTCAATACAGGCCAGAGGGTACTTAACTTTTGTGCCAACAATTACCTGGGGTTATCTAATCATCCCAAAGTAATTGAAGGAGCAAACAAAGCACTGGAAAGTCATGGGTACGGATTATCTTCCGTGCGCTTTATTTGCGGTACACAGGATATTCACAAACAACTGGAGAAAACCATAGCCGATTTTTTCGGTATGGAAGACACCATACTTTATGCAGCTTGTTTTGATGCCAATGGAGGTGTTTTTGAACCCTTATTCGATGAAAATGACGCCATAATTTCCGATGCACTCAACCATGCATCCATTATTGATGGAGTTCGTTTGTGCAAAGCTGTAAGATACCGATTTGCCCACGCCGATATGGACGATCTTGAAAAACAACTTCAGGCTGCCCAGGCACAACGTCACCGGATCATTGTAACCGATGGAGTTTTTTCCATGGATGGTGACATTGCCAGGATGGACGAAATATGCCGCCTTGCCGAAAAATACGATGCCCTTGTAATGACCGATGAGTGTCATTCGGCAGGCTTCATTGGCAAAACCGGACGCGGTGCACCGGAATATCACAAGGTTCTTAATAAAGTAGATATCATTACGGGTACACTGGGCAAAGCTCTTGGAGGCGGACTTGGCGGTTTTACAACAGGCCGCAAAGAGATCATTGACATTTTGCGTCAGAGGTCACGTCCGTATCTATTCTCAAACTCATTGAGCCCCGCAATCATTGGAGCTTCACTGGCAGTATTTGACCTTATCGGAAAAGATACCAGCTATCGTGATAAGCTCATGGAAAATACAGCCTATTTCAAGCAAAAAATTTCTGATGCCGGTTTCGATCTGAAACCATCAGAGTCGGCAATTGTTGCATTGATGCTTTACGATGCAGCTCTGTCACAGAAGTTTGCTGCACGTATGCTTGAGGAAGGAATTTATGTAATTGGCTTTTACTATCCTGTTGTACCCAAAGGTCAGGCCAGGATAAGGATTCAACTTTCGGCCGCGCATGAAAGGCATCATCTCGACAAAGCCATTGATGCATTCATAAAAGTTGGAAAAGAACTAAATGTGATTTGATATACAGATTGAAAAAAATGAAAAAGGCTCCCGGACAAGTTTCCGGGAGCCTTTTCGTTTTATGAGAACGGAATATTATGATCAAAGATTCTGTTCAGCACGTACCTTGGCCTTCCACTCCTGATAATCACTTTCAAATTTTTCTGCCTCATTAACTCTAAGCCAGGTACCATATTTAACATAATCCGGAATATGCCCATCGTTGGACTTTTTCAGGTCCTCCGGAATTCCCAATTCATTTAAATATCTTTCGTACGATATTTTACTTGGTCTTTCGTCTTTTCTGTTCATGGTTTAATATGTTTTAAAATCGATGGTTTGTGCTGCCGTTAAAAAACGGGCTATTAAATTTAAGGGTGTGTCATTCATTCTTTGTAGCCTCGACAGGAATCGAACCTGTATCTAAAGTTTAGGAAACTTCCATTCTATCCGTTGAACTACGAGGCCTAATCGGCGCAAATATAAAGATTTTTTTTTATCGTCTACCACAGAAGAACACCTAAAAAATCAATAATTATACCGATTACCTAAATACATTGCTGAACAGGCAAAAAATATCGCTCATGATATTAACCCACCATTGTTAATAACTTTGTCGGGCTGCACAAATGCGAGCTCTCCATCATGGTTGGAAGCCATAAGTATCATGCCGTGAGATTCTATCCCTTTAATAACTTTGGGTTGAAGATTTGCCAGGAGCACAACCTGTCTGCCTTTGATATCATCAGGCTGATAAAATTCTGCAATTCCGCTTACCACCGTTCTTTTTTCATTGCCGGTGTCAAGAGTGAGCTTCAGGAGTTTTTTGGTTTTGGCAACCTTTTCGGCTTCAATAATGGTTGCCACACGAAGGTCCATCTTCAGAAAATCATCAAATCCGATATCATCCTTGAAGGGTTCTGTTTTGCTGCTTTGGGCTTCCTGATTTGATTTCCGGGTATTGATCAGCTTATCTATCTGATGCTGAATGGTTTCATCTTCAATTTTTGTGAAAAGAAAATCAGGCTGGCTTATTATATGCCCTTCTTTTAAAATGTTATCCGATTGGGCAGCTGCATCCCACTTCAAATGTTCTATTCCAAGCATATTCGTGAGCTTGCCGGCTGTAAATGGCAGGAAGGGTTCAGAAAGTATAGCCAGGCTGGTACAAACCTGAAGGCTTACATTCATAATGGTCTTTACCCTCTCAGGATCAGTTTTGAAAATTTTCCACGGTTCATTGTCGGTAAGATACTTGTTTCCGAGTCGTGCGAGATTCATAAGTTCTCCCAGTGCTTCCCTGAAACGATAGCTCTCAAGACTATCGGCAATAATTTGCGGATACCGGGCAATTTGCTCAATAACTTCCTTATCTTTATCAGTAAGCTGACCGCGTGCAGGTACCTTACCGTCGAAATATTTTTGGGTAAGAACCAGTGTTCGGTTTACAAAGTTGCCGTATATGGCCAGCAACTCGCTGTTATTGCGGGCCTGAAAATCCTTCCAGGTAAAATCGTTGTCTTTCGTTTCGGGCGCAGCTGCACACAATACATATCTCAATACATCCTGCTGCCCGGGAAATTCTTCAAGGTATTCATGCAACCATACTGCCCAGTTGCGGCTGGTTGATATTTTATCACCCTCAAGGTTAAGAAATTCATTGGCGGGAACATTTTCAGGCAAAATATAAGATCCCTCGGCATAAAGCATGGAAGGAAAGATTATGCAATGGAATACAATATTATCTTTCCCTATAAAGTGCACAAGCTTGGATTCATTGCTTTTCCAGTAAGGCTCCCATTCCCTGTTATTTTCTTCGCCCCATTCGCGCGTGGCAGAAATATAGCCGATGGGGGCATCAAACCACACATAAAGCACTTTGCCTTCGGCACCTTCAACCGGAACCTTCACTCCCCAGTCAAGGTCGCGGGTAACTGCCCTGGGTTGCAAACCCTGATCTATCCATGATTTACATTGTCCATATACATTCGATTTCCAGTCGTTTTTATGGCCTTCGAGAATCCACTTTCGCAACATGGGTTCGTAATCCTGCAATGGAAGATACCAATGTTTGGTTTTTTTCATTACAGGCTTATTGCCGCTTAGTACCGATCTGGGATTGATAAGATCTGTAGCACTTAACGATGTACCGCAACTTTCACACTGATCGCCGTAAGCTTTTTCATAGCTGCAGTGGGGGCATGTTCCGGTAATGTAACGATCGGCCAGAAACTGATGGTTTGCCTCATCATAAAATTGTTCACTCTCCTTTTCCAGCAATTTACCTTCATCAAAAAGCTTCTTAAAAAATGCAGAAGCTGTTTCGTGATGAATTGCCGCGGAGGTACGACTGTAAACATCGAACGAAATACCAAATTTCTCAAACGAATCCTTGATCATGAAGTGGTATTTATCTACAATATCCTGGGGAGTTACATTTTCCATTCTTGCTTTGATGGTGATGGGAACTCCATGCTCATCACTACCGCCGATAAAAACCACATCGCGACCCTTTGATCTGAGATACCGGGCATAAATATCGGCAGGAACATAAACACCGGCAAGATGACCTATGTGCACCGGCCCGTTGGCATACGGAAGGGCAGATGTTACTGTATATCTCTTAAATTCTTTTGACTTATGGTGGGCCGTTTCATTCATAACTACTGGAAATTGAGTAAATTAAATTTAATATCATGCAAAAAAACTGAAATGCAAAGTTATAAAATACTACAACACCAATAGCATAATATATTGCACGCCAAAGGGGGTGGAAAAAAACACTTAAACCTATAAGGATATTTTTTTGAAGAGTTAATCCGGACAGGAATTACATACTACCCTCATTTCATCCGTTCAGGTTTTATACCGGCTGATTTTCTCAAAAAGCTTGAAGTAATCAAAGGGTTTGCTTACAAAATCATCTACTCCTGCTTCGTAGGCTTTTGCGCGGGTTTCGGCAAAAGCATCAGCAGTAAAAGCAATTACAGGAATCATAGGATCCCTGATATCCCCTCCATCATTTTGCCTGATTTTATGTGTTACTTCAAACCCGCTGATTCCCGGCAGTAGAAGGTCCATGAGCACCAGGTCAAAACTCTCTTTCCTGATTACATCCAATGCTTCTTCGCCGGTTGAAACGATGGTAAGATTGGCCTTCCACTTGTTTTCCAGCACCTTTCTTCCTACAAACTGGTTCATTTTATCATCTTCAACCAGCAGGATTTTAAATCCTTTCAGGGTTTTGTGCGAAGGTTTTCCCTGAACAGCCTGGGGAGTGGGAAATTTCTTTTCGCCGGTTTCCATAGGTAACCAGAAGGAGAAAACGGAACCCTGGCCAGGTTTACTCTTTGCAGATATTTCTCCATGTTGCAGTTCAACCAGCCTTTTGCAAATGGTTAAACCCAGACCGCTGCCCCCATACTTGCGCGAAGTACTGGTTTCAGCCTGGGTAAACTTCTCAAAAATGGCATCAAGCCTATCAGATGCAATGCCAATTCCAGTATCTTCTATTTCAAAATAAATTCTGTTTTCAGTGGCAATGGTATCCGGCTTTTTTTTAACCTTTAAACTGACGAATCCTTTTTCTGTAAATTTTATAGCATTGGAAAGCATATTAAAAAGAATTTGCCTTAGCCGCAATGTATCTGATTGAAGTACAGGTGGTACATCATTATCAATATGGGAAAATAATTGAATGTTTTTTTCTTTGGCTTTTAATTCCAGGGCTTTAAAAAGATCTCCCACCAAAGAGCGGATCTCGAAATCTGTTTTCTCAAAGATCAGGTTACCTGTTTCAATTTTATTAAAATCCAGAAGATCATCGATAAGTCCCAGCAAGTGACTGGCAGAAATTTTTATGGTATTCAGGTTTTCCTGTTGATCGGTATTGAGATCGTCGTCGAGCATCAGATCCGTAAGTGAAAAAACCGCGTTGAGCGGTGTGCGGATTTCATGACTCATAAGAGAAAGAAACTCTGATTGAGCCATCCTTGCCTTTTCTGCATCATCCCTAGCTTTTTTAATCTGTTTTTCTGCTTCTTTTCTCTGGGTAATATTCTCGATAAATCCTTCCAGGTAAAAGCCTTCCTTTTCATGGTCGTCAATTTTACTCAGGTGAATTACCACATAAATTTTCTCTTTTTGCTTATTAATAAGCTGTTTTTCAACAACAAAATGATTGTCTTTGCTTCGGATTATTTCTTTTATAATTCTCTTTTGCGTTCTCACATCCGGAAAGAATTGTTGAGGATTATTGCTGGCATCCAATACAAACCGGGTGTGGTCATCATAACCAAGAATTAGTGCTAACGCTTTGTTTCCTTCAATAAATCTGAATTTTCGGTCAAGCCTGAAAATTCCCATGGCTGCTTCTTCAAACATTCTTCTGTATTTATTCTCACTTTCCATCAGGCGGGTTTCAGCCAAAATCCTGTCATGAATATCAGTGCAGGTACCCAGGAGACCTATGTAGTTGCCTTCATGATCGTAAAAATCTCTTGCATGATTCAATACCCAGCGAAAATTTCCAAACTGATCTTTGATTCGATACTCTGTAATGAACGAACTTTTTCGGGAAAGGCCAAGACTCAGGGCATCAAAAAATTTTTTTTTATCATCCGGATATATAAGTGTTTCATAATTTATTTCACCAGTACCGGCCAATGGCTCACCAATAAAATTCAGGAAGGTTTTGTTGAAAAACTTAAAGATCCCCTCCGGGTCGCAGTGCCATACCATAACAGGAAAATCTGCAAGCATTGTAAGGTAAAACTCTTCTGCATCCTCCAACTGCTTTTCTGTTTCTTTCCTGATTGTAATATTCTCCTTAATAGCCAGGTAGTTCGTGATCTTTCCCTTCGAATTCCTTATGGGGCTGATTGTAGCGAGCTCCCAGAACAACTCGCCGGTTTTGGTTCTGTTTAAAAACTCGCCGGTCCAGGTCTTCCCACTAGTAATGGTATCCCACAACTCCTTATAATTGATTTGTGATTTTTCATGTTTGATTATTCGGGGTGTCTTTCCTATCGCTTCCTCGGGAGTAAAGCCTGTAACCTGACAAAAGCGGGTATTTACATACTCAATGACCCCATTTGTGTCAGTGATCATAATAGAGTTGGCACTCTGTTCAAAAGCAGCAGACAAGCGCAGCAAATGATCACCATTATCTTTTTCATCCTGATCATCTGTCCACTGGTTTTCGATACTTAATCTTTTCAGTTCCATCAACACATCCATATCCACATTTTTGGATTTTTCAAGCTTGTGGATGAGTGACCGAAGTCTGCCGGAAAAATTATTACCCATAGAATTTGAATGTATTTTAAATACTCAAAATAATTTGAGCTTTTATTATTCGTTATTCAAGCATTTAACATCCTGTTTTTTAAATGCCATGACTCTCTATAAAATTAATGATTTTGCATATTAATTGTTTATTTTTTGGAATAATTAAAATTTTTTTTGAATGTTTTTTTGCATAACTGGTTTTAGCCCCCGGATGTTGTTTTTAAAGAAAAATTTCTCGAAATAAACAGTTAACTTTGTATGCCATTATGGCATAAATCCCCTGATTGAAAAATGGACATTCAGAGTATAAAACAACGTTTTGGAATTATTGGTCATGCTCCGGCACTTGACAGGGCAATTGATGTGGCCATGCAGGTAGCCCCTACAGACATTAGTGTGCTTATAAGTGGCGAAAGCGGTGTTGGAAAAGAAGCCTTCCCGAAGATCATACACCAGTTGAGTCCGCGAAAACATGGGCCTTTTATTGCAGTTAACTGTGGTGCCATACCTGAGGGTACAATTGATTCGGAATTATTCGGGCACGAAAAGGGTTCCTTTACCGGGGCACATGAAGCACGGAGAGGTTATTTTGAAGTAGTCAATAACGGAACTATTTTTCTGGATGAAGTTGCTGAATTGCCGTTGCTTACCCAGGTTAGATTGCTGAGAGTGCTTGAGAGTGGCGAATTTATCAAAGTAGGATCATCCAAAGTGCTTAAAACCAACGTGCGGGTGGTTGCTGCCACCAATATCAACCTGCTGGAAGCAACTGCTACAGGCAAATTTCGCGAAGACCTCTATTACAGGCTCAATACCGTACCCATTTATGTTCCATCGCTTCGTGACAGGCAAAATGACATAACAATGCTTTTCAGGAAGTTTTCAGCCGATTTTGCTGAAAGATACCGCATGCCACCTCTTCAACTTACTGCGGAAGCCGAAACCATCCTGATGAATTACAGGTGGCCGGGCAATATCAGGCAGCTGAAAAATATGGCAGAACAAATTTCAGTTATTGAAAGCAACAGAATAATTTCCCCCGACGTTATACATAAGTATCTGCCCAGCAGCAAAGAGTCTAACCTGCCGGTTCTGGTGAGTGATATCAGAAAAAATGAACCAGATATGAGTGAAAGGGATATTCTTTACCGCCTGTTGTTCGACATGCGAAAAGATATGACGGATTTGAAAAAAATAGTACTGGAACTGATCCAAAACGGGCAGGTGAGTGGAAGTTTCCATGAAGAAAATCCACATTTGATGAAAAGCCTTTACAAAGATGCTGGCAATCATTCCCTGATAAAAAATCATGACCCTGAAGAAGAAAGCACAACAGATGACCACCATCAGATCATTGACAGCTACGAGGAAGATACAACAGATTACATTGAAGAAAGCCTGAGTATCCAGAAAAAGGAGAAAGATCTTATTATTCGTGCCTTGCAGAAATACAATGGAAGAAGAAAGAAGGCAGCAGAGGAACTGGGAATCAGTGAACGCACCTTGTACAGAAAGATCAAGGAATACGATATTAATGCCTGAGTATTTTATTTCTGAAAACCACAACATTCTGATTGAGTAACTTTATCAATATTTTGAAAAACATACATTAAAATGCAGCGACTGTCATACATAATATTAGTTGTGCTGATTGCCTTTTCCATGTGGGGATGTGGTGTTTATTCCTTTACGGGTGCTTCCATACCCCCCCAGGCAACTACTTTTTCGGTAGATTTTTTTCCCAATAACGCACCGCTGGTTCAGCCTACATTGAGCCAGGTATTTACAGATGCGTTAAAAGACAAGTTTTCACGCCAAACCAACCTGCGTCTTACCAACGGGGAGGGTGATCTGCATTTTGAAGGAAGCATTACAGGATACAATGTTCAGCCCCAGGCAATTGGTGCCGATGACAGGGCTGCTCAAAACAGGCTTACAATCACTGTCAGGGTTACTTTTGTCAATGAATTTCAACCTGAAAATGATTTTGAACAGAATTTCTCCCGCTATTACGATTATGACAGCCAGCAAAGCCTTGCTGCCATTGAACCCACAGCTATAGATTTAATTGTAGAAGCATTGGTTGAAGATATTTTTAACAGAGCAGTAGTAAACTGGTAATTTTTCATATATGCAGAACCAGCAAAAATTTCTGGAAATCATTAATAGCCCTTACGAAATTGACAGGGGTACTTTGTCTTTTCTAAGAAAGTTTACAGAAACTTTTCCATATTGTCAAAGTGCCCAGGTATTACTTGCAAAAAATCTTCAGCAACTTTTCAAACCTGATTTTGAACAACAGGTTAACAAAGCATCTGCCTATGCCGTAAACCGCAGAAAATTCCAGCGATTTATTTCTGATCGCGATAAACCTGTACCTGAAACTGAAAAACCATCAATACTTTCTGCTGAAATTCTGGCTGAAGAAAAAGAAAAACCCGAACATCAAACATTCATCCGGGATGAACCCGGGATGGAACCGGAAACCCAGGCGGAAACCATAGTTTCCTCTCCGGATGATCAGATTGAAAAGCAGGAAAAAAATATCATACCTGAAGATGCCGAAACTACTTCAGATATTTCCGACAATAAGGTTGAAGAAACACTTCAGGAAAGCATACCTGAGAAAAAAGATGAGGAGTCTGGTATAAGCAAACCTGCTGAAAAGATTATTGCCGAAGAAAAGAAAGATAAACTTTCGTTACTTGAAATAGTTAAAAAAAGGCTGCTGGAAATCCAGTCGAAAAATAAAAAACCTGCTCAAAACGGAGAAAAAGAAAAACAGCCTGCCAAACCCGAAATCAAAAAAGAAGAAACCGAAGTTGATATTCTGGTTCCGGAAAAGAAAATTCCCCCGGTACATGCGGTTGATTATGAAACCCAACACAGGGAAAAACCCAAACACAAAATCCCTGATTTTATTTATGGAAAACATGCCAAAAAACCAGATATTAATTATTTGATTGAAAAATTTCTGAAAGAGGAACCTCGGATTCAAATAAAAAAGGATCTGCCGGAAGAGCAGGAAGACCTTTCAGCCTCCAGTACTGCAGAAGACCCCCAACTGGCTACAGAAACCCTTGCACTTGTGTATCTTAAACAAGGAAAAAAGGAGGAAGCATTGGATGTATATGAAAAATTATGTTTGAAATTTCCCGAAAAAAGCAGTTACTTTGCAAAAAAAATATTAGACATTAAAAACGAAATCAATCCTTAAAAGAAAAAAATAATGGGTATATATGTTTTAATATCAGTTTTAGTCCTGATAACTTGTATTTTATTGATACTTATCGTGTTGGTTCAAAATTCGAAGGGTGGTGGCCTTGCATCGAACTTTGCATCCAACAATCAGATTATGGGTGTAAGAAAAACCACCGACTTTCTTGAAAAAGCAACCTGGACACTCGCAATTGTATTGCTTGCCCTAACACTTACATCAACCTTTGTTATTCCCCGCGGACAGGTTGTTGAAACCCGTCAGAGTGAAATCAGGGACAGAATCCCTATGACCACCCCCGATTTTCAAACATCGCCGGTTGAACAACCCCAGCAACCCACCCAACAGGAAGAAATTATTCTTGAGTAACCCTACAGATTACTCAATCGAAAAGTGTCAGTTTGTCATACAGGCTGACACTTTTTTTATTCCTACCCTGCATTGTGTGCAAAATTGTCCTTAATACCTTTAAACAACCCCTTTGGCATAGAAAATGACAGAGGGACGACGTGCTAAACAAAAAGCGCATTTTTTAAAACGAATTTATTTATTGTTTAACAAATAAAAATTGAAAACATGGCGAATATAAACATCAAGCCTTTAGCAGATCGAGTACTGGTTGAACCTGCTGCAGCAGAAGAAAAAACTGCAGGCGGAATTATTATCCCCGACACTGCAAAAGAAAAACCTATGAAAGGAACCATTGTTGCTGTAGGCGATGGAACCAAAGAACAACCCATGACCGTTAAATCCGGCGATAAAGTTCTCTACGGAAAATATGCAGGGACTGAAATATCTGTAGATGGTAATGATTACCTGATTATGCGCGAATCTGACATATACGCCGTCATTGGTTAATCAGGATGTTTTAAATCATATAAGTTAAACCGAAATTTTAAAATTTAGAATTATGGCAAAAGATATAATCTTTAATCTTGAAGCAAGAAACGCCCTGAAAAAAGGTGTTGACAAACTATCAAATGCAGTTAAAGTAACACTGGGACCTAAAGGCCGCAATGTAATTATCGACAAGAAATTTGGTGCACCCATCATTACAAAGGACGGTGTTACTGTTGCTAAGGAAATTGAACTGGAAGACGCCATTGAAAACATGGGCGCCCAGATGTTGAAAGAAGTAGCCAGCAAAACTGCTGATTTGGCAGGTGATGGTACTACAACTGCAACCGTTCTGGCACAGGCCATTATTACCAGCGGATTGAAAAACGTAACTGCCGGTGCCAATCCGATGGATCTCAAGCGCGGGATCGACAAGGCAGTTGAAAAGGTTATTGAGGATCTTAAGAGACAATCAAAAGAAGTTGGCGACAGCATTCAGAAAATCGAACAGGTTGCCACTATTTCTGCCAACAACGACCACAGCATCGGTAAACTCATTGCCGAAGCTATGAGCAAGGTAAAAAAAGAAGGTGTTATCACCATCGAAGAAGCTAAAGGTACCGAAACAGAAGTGAAAGTTGTGGAAGGTATGCAGTTTGATCGTGGTTACATTTCTCCCTATTTCGTTACCGATACGGAAAAAATGGAAACTGTTTTTGAAGATCCTTACGTCCTGATCCATGATAAGAAAATCAGTACCATGAAGGACTTCCTGCCTATTTTGGAAAAAGTGGTTCAAACAGGCAAACCCCTTCTCATAATCTCAGAAGATGTTGACGGAGAAGCTCTTGCAACTCTGGTTGTAAACAAACTGCGTGGATCGTTGAAAATTGCAGCTGTTAAAGCTCCAGGATTCGGCGACCGCAGAAAAGCTATGCTTGAAGATATTGCTATTCTGACCGGTGGTACTGTTATCAGCGAAGAACAAGGCTACAAACTGGAGCAGGCTGATCTTTCACAACTTGGTAAAGCCGAAAAAATTACCATCGATAAAGACAATACAACCATCGTAAGCGGTAAAGGCGAACCCGATATGATCAAAGCCCGCGTAAACCAGATCAAATCGCAAATTGAAAATACAACCAGCGATTATGACAGGGAAAAACTGCAGGAACGCCTGGCTAAACTGGCCGGTGGAGTTGCTGTTCTTTATGTTGGTGCTGCAAGCGAAGTGGAAATGAAGGAGAAAAAAGATCGTTTCGATGATGCATTGCATGCTACCCGTGCAGCTGTGGAAGAAGGTATTGTTCCCGGTGGTGGTATTGCATACATCAGGGCTCTTGAAGCACTCGTCGAATTTGAAGGAGACAATGCTGATGAAACCACAGGTATTTCCATCGTTCGCAGAGCACTGGAAGAACCCCTTCGTTTGATCGTTGAGAATGCAGGTGTTGAAGGTTCTATCGTGGTACAAAAAGTAAAAGAAGGCAAAGAAGACTACGGTTTCAATGCCCGTACAGAAACCTACGAAAACCTTTATGAGAGTGGTGTAATTGACCCCACCAAAGTTACACGTATAGCTCTTGAAAATGCTTCATCTATCGCAGGTATGCTTCTCACCACTGAGTGTGTACTTGCCGAAATCAAGGAAGACAAACCCGAAATGCCAATGAATCCTGGCATGGGTGGAATGGGTGGAATGATGTAAAAAAACAATTCCCCTATATATAGTCAAGGCCCCGTTTTTTAAGCGGGGCCTTTTTTATTTCAGTGATTAAAGAAGCTATCAGGGCTCAACTATAATCTGGTAGCCTTCAGCTTCAACTACATCGCCCGGTTTCACCTTGGCCCTTTTACGGTATTCCGTTTCTCCGTTGAGTTTAACCAGGCCTTCTTCAACCATTATTTTGGCTTCACCACCACTTTCTGCAAGCTGAATAAACTTCAGCAGCTTGTAAAGCTCAATGAAGTCGCCATTCAATGGAAATCGGATTTGTTTCATAAAGATTATTCTTCTTCAATTACAATTTTCTCAATTTTGTCGCCCTGGCGAATGCCGTCAATCACATCCAGACCTTCGTAAACCTTACCAAAACAGGTATGCTTCCTGTCGAGATGCTGCGTATTTTCGCGGTTATGGCAAATAAAAAACTGTGAACCTCCTGTATCGCGACCGGCATGGGCCATGGATAGTACTCCGCGATCATGATATTGATTATCGCCGTCAAGTTCACAGGGAATGGTATATCCGGGGCCACCCGAACCCGTACCGTAAGGACAACCGCCCTGGATTACAAATTCAGGAATTACCCGATGAAAATTAAGTCCGTCATAATAACCCTTACGGGCAAGGTCAACAAAATTCTTAACGGTACCCGGGGCATCCTTTTCGTAAAACTGAACCTTCATTACCCCTTTTTCTGTATGAATACTCGCTTTCAACATAAAAATATATTTTTCTGAAATGTTAATGCAAAATTGCATTGGCAAACCTAATGATTTTTCCTGACTCATTAAAACAAAAAGAGGCTGTCTCAAAAGTCAGTTTTGATTTGGACACTGAGCTTGTCGAAGTGGGTATCTGGCTGATAATCAGATGTCGTTTCGACAGGTGTTACAATGAGTTTATCGAATTGCTCAACGACCAACCGGCAGTTATGAGACAGCCTCCCTTGAGTAAAATATTTTTTATCAATACCGTTTTGTAAAATAGGCTTCCAACGTATCAGTTATCACCTGATCTTCAGAAATGGTAATCCTTACCACATAGCTCATGCTTATTGTATTTTCGCTGAAACCACCATAACCATCAAGAATTTCAAATATTCCGATCTGCTGGTATGGAATAAACATTTTCGAACCAACCACCATGGCCGAAATTTCCAACCCGGCATCATAAAAGTTATCTATAAAAATGTTTTCCTCATTGAACTCGTCAAGGGTAATTCTTGACTGATAATAAGATGGCATGGGAAGCCGGTAGCTGTATTCTTCTACATTCCATGTGCCACGAAAATTGTTTCGCGAATCAAATTCTGTGGTTTCACAGGCAGTAAAAACCAAACCTGTTAAGATAACCAATACCGATAATACTCTTAATCTTGACATAAGGCGATTGTTTTTGGGTTAAAAATAGTGGTTATAGTGGTTATTGGATTAAGTGTAATTACTGTTTCTGGTATTGCCTCCGGGCAAATTCACCGGATTCTCGAACTCATGGGATTTTTCAAACCTGAATATTCTATGAGCTCCATTTTCACACTTCCAACGATTATGCCAGACTGCGCCATTACCGGAATTTTATTTTTGTCATCTGATATCCAGAGGGTCATAGGATAGGGTTGACTGAATACATCTCCGGCAAGCACCTGGGGTTTAAACCTTAATGTACGGAAAGTTCCAATCCGGGTATTTACTTCTTCTCTTCCGTCAAAAACTACGCGCGAAACATAAACTGTATCATCAAGAAAGAAACTTACATCATAAATATCTCCAACTTCGGCATCGTCATAATCATAGGTGCGCAGGTAATAAAACGCTGAAATAATATCCTGCACATTGGGTATAACAGGTACTGTGGCGGTATTGCTTACGGCAATATTTTCGAACTGGTTAAACACAACATCCTGACTTTTTTTATATCCGCCCTCATTTATACGCCGGATAAACAGCAAAGGCAGAATGGCTTCTTCATCCAGATAAGTTTCATAGCGGTTTACCACCCTGAAGAAAAAATTAAAGGCTCCGCGTGTGCGCCCGATACCCACAACATTCATGGTGTTGCGACCTGCGATCACTTCGTTATCGGGCCTTATTTCAAGAGAAGCAATCCCGGCATTTACATTGCCCGTAATATAACTGTCGTAAAAAACACGATAAGAGATTTTTTCGCCACGCTGAAAAGCAGTATTTTCAAGCTTCCTCAGTTCCTGCCCGTGGGTGGCATTGGCCGCAAAAGCTCCCATAAAAAAATAAAGTATATATGTCGTGACGATATATTTAGATAAATTGCTCATAATTGGAATTTTTTGGTTTTTGTAACAGATAACGAAATTAATCGCTTTATCATTTACTTTACCCTAAAAAATTTTCAGGGTTTATGGTCTTTAATTAATTTAACACCATTAAACCAAAAAGTATTCCAAAAAACAAAAGAAATACCTTGAGAGATTTTCTCTGTAAATTTCTCTTAGGCATATTACTGGCTACACCACCACATTCACAATCTTACCCGGCACCACGATTACCTTTCTGGGCGATTTGCCCTGGAGCCATTTTTGCGCATCATCCATTTTAAGGATGGCATCTTCAACTTCTTTGGGTGTGCTGCCGGCAGGCAGTTCAACTTTAAAGCGGGTTTTGCCATTGAAAGATACGGGGTATAATACCATGTCTTCGGCAATGTATTCTTCTTTCCATTCGGGGAATTGCGCATTAACCACGCTTTCATTATTACCCATCAAAGCCCATAACTCTTCGGCAATGTGCGGGGCAAAAGAAGAAACCAGGATGGCCAGGGGCGAAAGAATTTCACGCTTGTTGCACTTGAGATCTGACAGTTCGTTTACACAGATCATAAATGAACTTACTGCCGTATTAAAGGAGAAACGCTCAATATCTTCACTTACCTTTTTAATGGTTTTATGAAGCACTTTCAATTCATCAGCATTGGGTTTCTCATCCGAAACTTCAAACTGATTTTCGCGGTTGTGATAAAGCCTCCATAATTTGCGAATAAAACGGAATACACCTTCAATTCCGTTGGTATCCCATGGCTTGGCCTGCTCCAGGGGACCCAGGAACATTTCATACAACCGAAGGGTATCGGCACCGTATTTTTCAATCAGATCGTCGGGGTTTACCACATTATGGAAGGATTTCGACATTTTTTCTATTTCCCATCCACAAATGTATTTACCATCTTCCAGAATGAATTCCGCATTTTTAAATTCAGGATTCCAGTTTCTGAATGCTTCGATATCCAGCACATCGTGGCTCACTATGTTCACATCCACATGAATGGGCATGGTATCGTATTGCTTACGCAGATTGTACGATACAAACTTATTGGAGCCTTTAACACGGTATACAAAATTCGAGCGGCCCTGGATCATGCCCTGGTTGATGAGTTTTTTGAATGGCTCCTGCTTTACACTTACTCCAATATCGAAAAGGAATTTATTCCAGAAGCGGGCATAGATCAGGTGGCCGGTGGCATGCTCTGATCCGCCAATGTACAGATCAACATCCTGCCAGTAATTTATGGCTTCGGTTGATACCAGTACACGGTCGTTTTTAGGATCCATATAGCGGATGTAATAGGCGCTCGAACCGGCAAATCCGGGCATGGTATTGGTTTCGATGGGATGTCCTTCTTCCGTTTTCCAGTTTTGGGCGCGGGCCAGGGGTGGCTCACCGGATTCCGTGGGAAGGTATTTATCTACTTCCGGAAGCTCAAGCGGCAACATGCTCTCATCCATCATATAAGGAATACCATCTTTGTAATAAACCGGGAAGGGCTCACCCCAATAACGCTGACGACTGAATATGGCATCGCGAAGGCGGAAATTGATCCTCATTTTGCCAATTCCTTTGGCTTCCAGTCGCTGGTTTACGGTTCTGATGGCCGTAGGAACATCCATGCCGTTGATAAAATCGCTGTTTACAAGCGTTCCCTCTTTGGCATCGTAAGATTCTTCTTCAATATTTCCACCTGAAACTACTTCCACAATAGGCAGTGCAAAATGTTTGGCAAAGGCATAATCGCGGCTGTCGTGGGCCGGTACCGCCATAATGGCTCCGGTTCCATAGCCTGCAAGTACATAGTCGGCAATATAAATGGGGAGGGGGTCACCGGTAAAGGGGTGTTCGCAATAAGCCCCGGTGAACTGGCCGCTTACGGTTTTTACCTCAGACAAACGCTCCCTTTCAGAGCGTGCGCTGGCCTTTTTCACATAAGCCTTCACTTCATTATTAAATTCAGGAGTGGTAATTTTTTCTACCCACTCATGCTCGGGGGCAATTACCATAAAAGTAGATCCAAAAATTGTATCAGGCCGTGTGGTAAAAACTTCCAGTGCAATTTCATGACCCTTTACGGGGAAGAAGATGGTAGCACCTTCAGAGCGACCTATCCAGTTTTTCTGAATTTCTTTAAGAGATTCACTCCAGTCGATGGTATCCAGGCCTTCCAGCAAACGATCGGCATAGGCAGTGATACGTAACGACCATTGTTTCATGGTCTTTTTTTCTACCGGGTACCCGCCCCTTACTGAAAAACCTTCTTTTACTTCATCATTGGCAAGCACCGTACCCAGCCTGGGGCACCAGTTTACCATAGTATCGGAAAGGTAGGCCAGGCGGTATTTCATCAGAATATCCTGTTTCTCCTTTTCAGTCATTTTCATCCATGCTACGGCAGTAAATTCTTCCTGCAGATCGCACGCAGCTTCCAAACCCAGATTTCCGCTTCTTTCAAACCTTGCAATCAGATCTTTAACCGGCCTAGCCTTATTTTCTTTTCTGTCAAAATAATGCTCAAAAAGCTGGATGAAGGTCCACTGAGTCCATTTATAATAACGTGGGTCGCATGTACGTACTTCCCGGTCCCAGTCAAATGAAAATCCAATTTTATCAAGCTGCTCACGGTAACGCTGAATGTTTCGCTCGGTGGTAATGGCAGGGTGCTGCCCGGTTTGTATGGCATATTGCTCAGCGGGAAGTCCGTAAGCATCATACCCCATGGGGTGCAATACATTAAAGCCTTTTTGCTTTTTGTAGCGGGAATAGATATCTGAAGCGATATATCCGAGCGGATGCCCTACATGCAATCCTGCGCCCGATGGATAAGGAAACATATCCAATACATAATATTTGGGGCGATCCGGGTCAATTTCTGTTTTGTAGGTTTTGTTTTCGCGCCAGAAATCCTGCCACTTTTTCTCTACGCTTGTAAAATTGTATTCCATTGTATAACTATGTTTAGCATCTTTTTTCGATCTGCGAAATTAGTAAATGTAGGGGAATAAATTACCATGGATAATGCTTATGGCTAATAACTTTCACACATCAAAATGTCCTGTTGAAAAAGCGATAAGAAGATTTCAATATCTAATTCTCTTTTTGCCGGGGCAAGCTGAACCAGAATGTACTTCCTTTTCCCTTCATACTTTCTATACCGAAAGTTCCCTTGTTTTTGGCAACAAAATCTTTGATCAGAACCAGACCCAGACCGCTGCCCTTTTCGTTTTGGGTACCTGGAGATGTTCGTGCCGGCTGGTTTTCATCAAGTAACCACTGAAGTTTTTCTTTATCCATCCCCACACCATGATCTTTTATACTCACTTGTATAGAATCGGCTGATTCTTTTACTGAAATATCAATCTGGCCATCAGGAAAAGAGTATTTGATGGCATTGGATAAAAGGTTTCTGAGAATCGCCCTTACCATATCAATATCGGCAAATGCAGAGAAATCATTTCCTTCCGGGAAAACTTGAATCAGAAGTTTCTTCTTTTGAGATGATGGTCTGAACAAATTGACCGACTGATTGACCAGCAAAAGCATTTCAACCCCGGTAGGTTTTATGGCAATATTTTCCATTTGAGAACGCGACCAGTCAAGTAAATTCTGAAGCAGGTCATAGGCCCGCTTGGCCGAGTCATTTACAACACCTGCCATCTGTATGACATCTGTTTTGCTGAAATGCTCAATTTCCTTTTCCAATGACTCTGTACCGAAAAGAATATTGTTAAACAGGTTTTTCATATCATGCGAAATGACAGAAAAAAGCTGATTCTTTACTTCATTGAGCTTTATAAGTTCAACGTTTTGTTTGCGGATGAGATCGCGGGTGTATTTGAGCTCCAGGTGAGTAAAAACCCTTGTGGTCAGTTCTTTGGCATTGAAGGGTTTGGTTACATAATCCACGGCACCTTTTTCGAGTCCGTTGATCACATCCTGCTGGTCTACTTTTGCCGTAAGGAAAATTACAGGAATATCTGCAGTGAGATCGTCCTTTTTGAGTTTTTCGCAAACCTCAAAACCATCCATTTCCGGCATGGAAACATCCAACAAAATCAGGTCAGGCATATTATTTTTTATGGCTTTCAGGGCTTTGATGCCACTATCTGCATAACTAACCTTTAATCCTTTTTCATTAAGCAAATGTGCAAGTACCTGTATGTTTTCGGGCACATCATCAACGATCAGAATTTTAAACTCCTTCAATCCAACAAACTTCTCGTTCTCTTTCATTGTTGCGTTCATAAGTTTCACTTTCTTAGTTTTTCAAATGAAGCGAGCAACTGGTTAATACCAATTACATTAAATGCCCTGGCTTCGTCCCTGAGTTTTGAAGCAAACGATGCCAGATTGGGAAGATTTTCCTTTTGTGCGAGCTCCAGCAGGTTTTGAGCAAAATCTCTTACTTCTTCAAACCCCAGAATATCGGCAATTTTATCAAATTCCCACCATATTTTATCATCGAGAAATTTCTGAGCGTTATTCTCAGAACCAGAATGCTTACCGATCTCCTTTCTTATCAAATCAAGAAAGTCTTGTGATTCAAAATAATCGATGGATCTTTGTGTTTTTTTGGGCCCTTTTTTCAGATCTGCAGATCCTTCATCCACCAGGGTTATATGTTTTCTTGCTTTCAGTACGGAAACATTGTGCAGTATTACTGAAAAACGGGTTCCTGCTCCGGGTCTGGAATCAACCTTGATCTCACCATTCATCATTTGCACAAAGCGTCTTGAAATAGCCAGCCCCAGGCCGGTACCTTCCTGTTTGGCAATCCTTAGAGGAGCCTTTTGATAGAAGGGATCAAAAATCAGATCCATATCTTCTTCTTCAATTCCAATACCGGTATCAGAAACCATTATGGTTAAATCTGTAAGATGTCTTGCCGCTTCATAATTATCTGTTCTTACATTTATGGAAACCGAGCCCTTTTCGGTAAATTTTACCGCATTGCCTACCAGGTTAAACAGTACCTGCCTTAGTCTTACCTCATCCATTCTGATTACTGCCGGAACACATGGGTCTACATGGGTTTGCAAATCAATCCCTTTATTCTCTGCTTTGAGGGAAAAGATCTGCTGCACATCATCAATGAGATTGCGGATATTGAGGGCTTCCGGCGAAACTTCCATCTTACCGGCTTCCATGCGCGAAAGATCAAGGATATCGTTGATAAGACTCATAAGGGCCTTGCTGCTTTTTTCAATTCCCGATAAATGGTCTTTAAACCGGCCGTTATCCACCTGAAACTCCTTCAGTATCTCCGTGAATCCCATGATAGCATTGAGTGGGGTACGTATTTCATGGCTGATGTTGGCAAGGAACCGGCTTTTGGCCTGGCTTGCTTCTTCTGCTTTTTCCTTGGCCAGTTTGAGCATTCTTTCGGTTTCTTTCGATTCAGAAACATCGCGTGACACAATCCCCAACAGATAACCATGTGCCGATTTTACCGGGAAAATTGAACTTTGGATGGTTTTCCTTTTCCCATCGGAAACAATAAATTCAGCCTCATTGATACTCTGAAACCATGGACTATCGCCTGTGCGCAATGTGTGCTGAATATTTTCCTTTAAAAACAGGTTGTTGATTCCCAAAGGACTTTCGGGTGCCACAACATTAGAAAGAAAGGTCCATATTTTCTGGCTGAGAGCCGTTTTTTTGTCAATCCCGAAAATCAGTTCGCAGCCCTTATTCCACTCAATGATTGAGCCTTCAGGGTTTACAATAATAATAGCATCGGTTGAATTTTGTACAACGTTTTTAAATTTCTCTTCGCTTTCTTCCTGCGCCTGAACCCTTTCTGTAATATCGGAATATACAATGGCCACACCAAGATCGGGCAAAGGAATAGGAGCTGCATTTACGTTGATCCAGGTAACCTGATCTTCCTCTTTTACAATTCCCATCTCCACATTTTCAACAATCCGGTTCTCTTTTAATGCCCTTACACTGGCAAACTCCTCCGGTGGCATGGGGGTAAGATCGGTACGAACAATTTTCCACTCTTTCCCTGCAAAATTACGGATCAGGTGTTCTTCCTTTTTTAATCCCAGCAGGCTCTCCGATGCTTTATTGCAGTCAATAATATCGCCCGACTCATCAGTAACAGTTACCCCTACCGGTAAAAGCGAAAATATGGTTTTAAGCATTTGCTCACTCTTTGTCCTTTCCAATTCTGCTTTTTTCTGTGCAGTAACATCTTCTATAATGATTGCTACGTAATCCTCTTCGGGGATAAAGGAATAAAAGTTTACAATGGTACCCGCTTTTAAGGGAAAATTTTCAAGTCGCTGGTTTTCATTTTGCTTTACAGTTTCGAAAAGCATGGGCAAAATATCGGATGCCTTACCGGGAAATACTTCCTTAAAGGGACATCCTATTATTTTCGTCGCATTAAGCCCGGTCATTTTTTCAAATGTGGCATTGGCACGAAAAAACTGGAAATCTACCAGTTTGCCCTCTTTGAAAATGGGTTTCAAAACCAGCAAACCATTGATCATGTTTTTAAAGAGTAAACGATATCGCCTTTCGCTGTCGCGCAAAAGATTTGCTCCTCCTTTGACGGATTCCTTTAAGTTAATTTCCTTACCTTGCTTTTTATTTCTTTTTTGATCCATTCAAATGATTTTTGATTGGGTTACTAACAGGGAATCATCTTTATACCTGGAAAAAGGTTACCATCGTTATACCATAATAATCTGAAAAACATAAAGGGTTTGGTTCCATAAATGTAGGCTTTTTTCGTAAATCAGGAAGATAAAAACTCCTTCAAAAGCCACGAAAACTCAAAAAATATAAGGAGTAAATCTTCCTGTAAAAGTACTGTTCCCTCTTGCAATTTTATTGTAATTTTGCCCATGTTTATGATGCCTTGATTGTTAGTATTTTAAAATCTTAAAAAACACTTTATATGGATCAAAATAAAAAAACCGGTTTGTTCAGTGAGTTTGCACCGGTTACGACAAAGGAGTGGGAGGAAAAAATTCTTGAAGACCTTAAAGGTGCAGACTATGAAAAAAAACTGGTGTGGAGCACCGTTGAAGGGTTAAAAATCAGGCCTTATTACCGCGCCGAAGATCTGGAAAACCTCAGCCATGTTAAGGCATTACCGGCTCAGTATCCTTTTGTAAGAGGGAAAAAGGTAAAAGACAATAACTGGATCATTCGCCAGGATTTTGAAGATGAAAACCCCGCTGAAGCAAACTCAAAAGCCCTGAATGCCATAAAAAAGGGGGCGGATGCAGTGGGTCTGAATGCACGCGAAATTCATGATGATGTGCAACTGAAGCAACTGTTGGAAGGCATTGATGTCACACAAACTCACGTAAATTTTATCCATTCCAAAAACTACCTTGCGCTCTACCGTCAATTTGCCGGCCTCCTTGAAAAGTCAGCGCAAAAAGCTGTGGATGCCAAAGGCTCTATGAACTTTGATCCGCTGGGGTATTATCTCCTTTACGGGAAGTTTTACAAAACTGCCGATGATAACTACAACGAAGCCATTGAATTGCTCAATGCAGCCCGTAAGGCAACGCCTGAATTTCGGGTCATAACCATTAACGCCCAGCATTTTCATAATGCGGGGGCCAATATTATGCAGGAACTGGCTTTTGCTCTGGCACAGGGCAATGAATATCTGGCAGCACTAACAGAAAGGGGCATTTCAATAGATGATCTTTCACCACGGATGCAATTTACGATCGCAGTGGGCTCAAACTACTTTCTTGAAATAGCAAAACTCAGGGCCATTAAAATGCTTTGGACAAAAATTGTTGAGCAATACAAACCTCTATCAGCTGAAAGCATGAAAATGAATATTCATGCGGTTACCTCAGGGTGGAACAAAAGTGTTTACGATCCCCACGTAAATATGCTGCGAACCACCACGGAGGCTATGTCTGCCGCCATTGCAGGAGTTGATAGTATGACGGTTGAGCCGTTTGACATCACCTATAAAAAACCCAATGAGTTTTCAAGCCGGATTGCACGCAATCAGCAACTCGTGCTCAAAAACGAAGCATGGTTCAGCAAAGTTGCCGATGTTGCTGCCGGTTCGTACTATATTGAAAATATTACCGATGCCATTGCCGATGCCACCTGGAAACTGTTTGTTCAAATGGAAGAAGCCGGTGGTTTTGTAAAAGCTGTGGAAACGGGTTTCATCAAAGAGGAAATAGAAAAAACCTGCCAGAAGCGCGACATGGAAATTGCCATGCGCAAACAGATTTTTGTGGGCGTTAATCAGTATCCGAACCTGCAGGAGCGAATGCTCAGCAAAATGGAGCCCACAGCTAAATTAAACGCACTGGGTGGGCTACGCCCCTACCGTGGCATGCAGGCGTTTGAGGCACTGCGTATGTCGGTCGAAAACCACGAGACCAAAGGTTTCTCCATCCCGAAAGTTTATCTTTTTACCTATGGAAATCTGGCTATGAGAAAAGCACGTGCCACATTTGCCACCAACTTCTTCGGTTGTGCAGGCTATCAGATTCAGGAGGCTCCGGCCATCAAAAATCTTGATGATGGTATTGAAAAAGCGCTGGCATCCAAAGCAGAGATCGTTGTCTTCTGTAGTTCCGATGAAGAGTATACCGAAATGATACCGGCTGTCAAAGCCATCAAAGAAAAAGCACACGATACCCAGGTGGTGGTGGCAGGAAATCCCAAAGAGATTATGGACCAGCTGAATGAAGCAGGCGTGGGACATTATATCCACTTGCGAACCAATGCTCTGGAAAGCCTGCAAAGGTTTAATGATGTGCTGGGGATAG
>JAHYJP010000194.1 GCA_019429055.1 Bacteroidales bacterium | reverse complement strand
CATTGAGGCATTGGGAAATACAACAAACTTTTCGAGTTATTCAATACTTGAAGGCGGATTATCAGCCGGATAAGCCTAATATCCGAAGGTATTTTTCCAGCCCGCACCTTCCCGGATAAATTTAACGTAAACATCAGTTTCTTCTTCAACTGTTACATTGAGGGTAACACCTTCTTCAAATAAATAAGGGTGAAGGTCCATAGCGTTCTGACCCTCGGGGAACTTAAGAGTAATGGCATCCATAAGGGTGGGACAAGGTTCTCGGGGAATGATATCATCCGGAATACCTTCATCGACACTGATGGCAAGGATATTGAGCCCACCCAGACCGCTGTTTTACGATGGTTTAGCGGTTAAGGTTATAGTTCATGTATAATATTGCATACAACAAAACTATGGCAAATTAACGCATAAAAAATGAGTGAAACAACCTAAAAATGACAGGTGACATCTACGGATGGCTAAAAAATGTAGCTCAAACGTTAAAATTATCCTTTTACCACAGCCAGGGGGGTGAGCTCAACGAGGATTTCCACAAGATCTTCCTGGTTTTTCATAACCACATCAATGTCCTTATAAGCGCTGGCGGCCTCATCCAGATCTCTTACAGATCGCAATGCATGAATAATACCTTTCTCGTTAAGCTTTTTGATTTCTTCATTCAGGTTTAGCGAGCGCTGAGCCTGTTTGCGCCCCATAATACGACCGGCACCATGCGAACAACTGTTGAAACTTTCCGGATTGCCTTTACCTTTTACAATAAAACTCCGGGTTCCCTGGCTACCGGGAATAATACCTGTGGTGCCATCTTCGGCTAGTGTGGCACCTTTGCGGTGCACGATTACTTCATTACCAAAGTGGGTTTCTTTTGATGCATAGTTATGGGCAATATTGATCATGGGGAAAGCATTGAAATCAGACTTAAAATGATCTGAAAAAATATCAAGTATCCGGCTCATCATCAACTTTCTGTTGGCAAGAGCAAAATCAACACAGTATTGCATCTCGCTCATATAAGCCTGGCTTTCAGGGGTATCAAGGGGCAGATAAGCCAGCTGTGCCGAACGAGGAACCGGGCTTTTCCATTGCTCGTTGAGTTTTATGGCCAGACGATTGTAATGGTCTGCTACCTGTTTTCCTATATTGCGACTGCCTGAATGTATCATGATCCAAATTTTCCCATCACTGCCTTTCTGTATTTCAATAAAATGATTTCCACCACCAAGCGTACCAACCTGGTAACGGGCACTTTCGTATTCACGGGAAACCACTTCCATAGTGTATGGATCAGAATTATCCGGCATGTGTTTTTCGTCCTGAATGGTCTTATGATGTTTAAAACCGAGAGGAGTTACTTCACGTATACCGGCCATGATATTCTTCAATTGCGGATGAGAAACATGTTCAATGGAAGTCTTTACAGCACACATTCCGCAACCAATATCAACACCCACTGCATTTGGAATTATAACTTCATCCAGCGCCAGCACACCCCCTATGGGCATACCAAAGCCTTGATGACAATCGGGCATAAGAGCAATATGTTTAAAAGCAAAGGGAAGATTGGCAAGATTCCTTGCCTGCAAAAGGGCTCCTTCCTCAACATCATTAAGCCAGAGTTTGATGGGAAGCTTTTCGGTATTGATTTGTCTGATCATAATTCCCGGTCTTTATTGATTATAACACAGGAATGGCTCAGTAGTTTAAATCCTTGCAAGGATCTCCTGGTAATCGTTTTCAAGGTTCATTGAAGAGGTAGTATTCTGAACCAGAATTCCTTCCTGTTCGGGAATAAGAGCAGGAGTGAAATTCCAAACCACAGAAATTCCAGCTTTTTTAACCTGCTCAACAGCCTCCATGGCATTTTCGGGTGTGGTGGCGATCATGGCCATTTTCAGGTGCATCTGCCTGACGTAACTTTCGAGTTTTTCCATACCCAGAACCTTGATGCCTGAAATGATTTTACCCACTTTTTCAGGATCTATATCAAATGCTGCCACGATCTTTAAACCACTGCCGGCAATGATCTCATTTTTCAGTAGTGATGTTCCCAGTTTACCAATACCAACCAAAACAGCTTCCCTGAATTCCTTTTCACCCAGCAATTTATCAATACAATCAATGAGAGAAGATACTTCAACCAGCTCATTTTCCGATTTATTCCAGTCGGGGCAATGTGAAAAATCTTCCAGAACAAGTTCTACAGGTATTCCAAGAAATTCGCTGATAAGAGAAATGGTAAGGTTGCGTTTTTCTTTATACATCCATAAACGCAGCAAAGGTTGGTAAAGACGAAACCGTTTTATGGTTTCACCGGGCAGTACGTGATTATCATTTTCTTTTCCGGTCATAGATTTTTTATTGGTAAAAAATCCTTTTGAATTTATTAATTTAGTGAAAGGCTCCGAACTCATCTTATTTTTTGATGTCATAAGAAAGTTTGTAAAACCGAATTCACCAAATTACAGGTTTTAAAAAAACCGGTAGTCGAGATTTTGAGTAATCTAGACTACCGGAAACCAAAACCAAAAACACACATGAAGAGAAGGAAATATTTGAAGTATGTTGTTTGAATAACAACCTGAAACCGGACATTTTGAGTTTAATTCTTCAAATTACCTTTTCTCGAAAAAGAACATTATCTCCGATTTCGCCATAGCGATTTCAAACTGCATGCCAAAAATATTTACACACTGATAATCAACTTTATAGAAAATAATAAAAATAGATGAAAGCCAAAACCAATTAAATGTGTAATTTTTAATGACACTTCAACTGTCATAAATAATGACAGTGTCACGAATAATGACAATAACTTAGGTTTCTAAAACCTGTTTGAAAAAACAACGTATAAAAATTCGTTACAATATTGTTTTTCGGATAAATTTGACCATTAAATACCCCCTGTTTTGTTAAGTCTGCAATACGATTGTATCAAAACAGGTAACAATAAGGCTTCCTTATTCCTTAAATATAAATTTGCTATGATAAAAAACTGGAATTCCTTCCTGATGGTGTCAGGTATAATCATATCGATTATTTTGTTTGCAAGCGGAAAGCTTCAGCTTGAAGGCGCGCTGGATCAGATAAACCTTGAAGATTCGATTATTGCAGCCCTTAAAACTATTCTGGTTACGATAGCCGCGTCTGTTACTATTTTTCTGATGATAATAGTTTTGCTTATTGATGTCCTTATAACAATCCTCCTCAGGTCAGAATTTCCTATCACCAATCTGGTCTTTGAATATGTTTACCTGCAATTTTTCAGAGGCTGGTACTGGGATGCGCACAGTGGAAACAGTATTTTTATGGCATGCATCATCCTTTTTGGAATCGGATTGATCAGCCTTTACATCAGTCCTTTCCGAAGAAGAAAGAAAAAATTCATTTATCACAAAAAGAGTGAAAAGCTCAAGAACTGAATTCATACATCCAGTCCGTATTTTTTGATTTTCTGGTACAGTGCATTACGACTAATACCCAGGGCCCTGGCCACTTTGGTCATATTTCGTTCGTAAATTTCCACTGCCTTTTGTATGGCATCCTTTTCCAGTTCAACCAAAGAAACCACTTCTGAAGGGTCATTGACAGATTCTACTTCCGGTTTAAGGTCAGGTTCCGATTGTGTATCCTGCCCGATTGTCTTTTCCTTTTGAAAAACATCATCAACAAGAAACTCATCAGCAAGGCGAAGATTCCCATCCAGGTTTACATATTTTTCAATGAAATTTTCCAGTTCTCTCACATTACCCGGCCAGTCGTAGTAAACCAGTTTCTTAAAAAGCCTGTTATCCATATCGGGTAGTTGCTTACGAAGTTTTACAGACTTTAGATTCAGGAAAAAATTGATAAGCATGGGAATATCTTCACGACGTTTGCGAAGGGGCGGTATATAAACCGGAATAACACTTAACCGGTAATAAAGGTCTTGACGGAATTTACCCTTTTTGATTTCCTGAAGAAGATTACGATTGGTGGCGGCAATAATTCTAACATCCACAGGAATAAGCTTCTCTCCTCCTACCCTTGTAATAGCTCTTTCCTGCAATGCTCTCAGAAGCTTAACCTGCATATCGGGCGGCATCTCTCCAATTTCATCCAGGAAGAGTGTACCTCCGTTGGCCAGTTCAAATTTTCCGGGTTTTCCACCCTTTTTGGCACTGGTAAAAGCTCCTTCGGTATAACCGAATAATTCGCTCTCTATAAGCGTTTCAGGAATTGCACCGCAGTTGAGTGCAACAAAACCCTGGTCGCGTCTCGAACTATAATTGTGAATGGACTGAGCAAGCACTTCCTTACCTGTGCCGCTTTCGCCCTGAATCAGCACCGTACTGGGGCTATCCGAGATATTTTTACAATATTCGATGATCCTTTTCATCTCGTCGCTCTCACCTATCAGATCATCAAAATTGTAGCGGGCCTCCATACCTGTATACTTGTTTACCATCTTATAAACCCTCTTCATATCGCGCAGGGTTACCACTGAACCATTTATGGTACCATCACCATCAGTTAGCGGGTAAACACTCAGGTTAAAAGTATCACGAAATCCAAACCGGCTTATTTGAACTTCTTCATCCAGAATGATTTCATTGTTCTTTACCTGGTTAAGAAGCCTGGGCCAATCGGGTACAAAATCTTCCAGATTCTTATTTTCGATCTGTTCTTCCGGTAGCCGTAATAGTTTGGATGTAATATGGTTAGCTCTGCGGATCTTACCGGTAATATCGGTACCCAATACACCAAATTCAAGGGTGTTAAGGATCTGCGACACAAAACGGTAGGCTTCCTTTTGCCTCATTTCTGAGAAAGAACTTTTTACCTGGAACTCAATAGCTTTTACGGAAGCAACTATCAATCCCAGGATATGCAGATATACCTTGTCAATATTTCCACTGATGTTCAGACAACCTATTATGGTACCTTTTTCATCATGAATGGGTGCTGCCGAGCAACTCCAGTTATGAAACAATTTTGCAAAGTGTTCCTGACCCGTTACCTGGATTGCTGTATTTTCTTCCAGTGCAATACTTATTGCATTGGTTCCGATACTTTCCGTATCCATGCAAGCTCCAGGAATAAGACTGTGGGGTTTTATTTCCTGAAGGGTTTTCTCATGACCGGCAAGTTGCAGGATAAAACCTTTTTCATCGGTTAGAATAATGATAAAACCGCTTTCTGCTACAAATTCATGTAAAAGCTGAACGAAAGGCCCGGCAATTCTTAACAAACGGTGATTGCGTTCCTGACTCAGCCTGAGAGCCTGATCAGATAAGATTTTTGAAGGCCTTATCCTTTCCTTTTCCACACCCAGTTCAAGACTTCTCTGGTGAGAAGCCCTGATCTTGGCTTTGTGTTCAGGTCCGGAATCAACGTTAATCATGGTATGTTATGTGGGAAGCTTTCTGTATTTGATTCTTTTGGGACCAATATCGCCCAGTCTTTTTTTCTTACTCTCCTCGTATTCCGAATAGGAACCTTCAAAAAATGCTACTTCTGAATTTCCTTCAAAAGCAATAATATGTGTAGCAACTCTATCGAGAAACCATCGGTCGTGAGTAATAATTACAGCACAACCGGCAAAACTTTCAAGACCTTCTTCCAGGGCCCGAAGGGTATTTACATCGATGTCGTTGGTAGGCTCATCGAGCAGGAGTACATTGGCTTCGCTGCGAAGGGTCATGGCAAGGTGAAGACGATTACGCTCACCCCCCGAAAGCACGCCGCATTTTTTTCCCTGATCGGCACCACTGAAGTTAAACCTTGCAACATAGGCACGGCTGTTAAACTGCTTGCCCCCAAGCGCGATGGTTTCATTACCACCGGAAATGACCTCCCAAACCGATTTTTCCGGATCAATATCCACGTGGGCCTGATCCACATAACCCAACTGAACAGTTTCACCCACATCAAAATTTCCATTGTCGGGTTCCTCCTGTCCCATGATCATGCGGAATAAAGTGGTTTTACCTGCACCATTGGGACCAATGATACCCACAAT
The DNA here is from genome assembly GCA_019429055.1 of Bacteroidales bacterium. Classification (GTDB taxonomy): domain Bacteria; phylum Bacteroidota; class Bacteroidia; order Bacteroidales; family UBA7960; genus SKVR01. The sequence goes on along the minus strand of JAHYJP010000194.1, from coordinate 794 downwards.
GCCTGCAGGAGGCAGTGAGAATGAGAAATTTTCGAACAACAGCTTGTCTCCGAAAGCTTTTGTTATACCATTGACTTCCACCACTTTGGAACCCAATCGCGGACCGCTGGGAATAAATATTTCCAGTCGTTCTTCCTTCTGTTTTACATCTTCATTGAGAAGTTTGTCGTAGGAATTGAGCCTGGCCTTAGCCTTTGCGTGGCGACCTTTGGGATTCATTCGCACCCATTCCAGCTCGCGTTCCAGGGTTTTACGGCGTTTGCTTTCCGATTTCTCTTCCTGGGCCAGTCGTTTGGTCTTCTGTTCAAGCCAGCTACTGTAATTTCCTTTCCAGGGAATACCTTCACCACGGTCAAGTTCCAGTATCCAGCCGGCCACATTATCAAGGAAATATCGGTCGTGGGTAATGGCAATTACGGTTCCTTTGTATTGTTTCAGGTGTACTTCAAGCCATTCTACCGACTCGGCATCCAGGTGGTTGGTAGGCTCATCAAGCAATAAAATATCGGGTTCCTGCAGAAGCAATCTGCAAAGGGCCACACGGCGACGTTCACCACCGCTCAGGTGCTCAACTTTCTCATCGGGAGCAGGGCAACGCAGGGCATCCATGGCACGCTCCAGGCGGCTGTCAAGCTCCCAGCCGTTGTATTGTTCAATGAGATCGGAAAGCTCACCCTGACGTTCGATCAGCTTTGTCATCTCATCATCACTCATGGGCTCAGAGAATTTCATGTTTACCTCCTCATACTCCTTCATGATATCCACCACATTCTGCACTCCCTCTTCCACAACTT
>JAHYJP010000193.1 GCA_019429055.1 Bacteroidales bacterium | reverse complement strand
AAGATGGTGATAATAAAGATAAAACTTCATATGTTGGTTTAACTGTTTCAATGAATGGAATGCCAATTAATAATAAAGTAATTTTTGAAGATGGAAATGTCAAATACCATACTGAAAATAGCAAAATTATTAAAGTAGTATTTGAAAAAGAGTATAGACTTACCAGAGGGCTTACGGTGAAAATTGAACAAAAAGAAAGCTCATTCCCTACAAAAGGAGATAAAGTTATTAACGCAAAGCCAATTTTTCCAGCACCTGATGGAAGGTATAGAATTAAAGGTGCACTTCGTTGGTTGAAAATTAAGGATAATTTTATAGTTTAAAATAAAATTTATCTGATTGAAAGATAAAGCAGTAATTCATGGATAATGACGAAGTGCTAAGCTTTGTATTTATTTCTTGTGTTAGATGTCTTCTCCTGGAAAATATGATTGTAGGCTCGTCACTTTGGCACTGAAGAAGTCATACATCTATTCTTGACTTGAATCTGCTGGCTTCAAAGATCAAGCTCGGCTGCAGTCTTATAATATGTTCTGCACCCGCAATTGTCAGGTATAGCATATTAGCAAGCTCAAATTCTCTTGCAGCACCTTCTAAGTAATTTTTTAGGTTAGCCCATTGATAGTATAAGTAAGCAATATTAACAATTTTGTTTTAGTGAATGTCTGAAAATCTACTTACCAAACTTAAAATAAGTTCTTAATAATCAAACATGAAAACTTTTCCGATATTTCTACTTCCCAAAGGTGAAACAATGATGACTGCAAAAATCACCGGAAATGAAATAGAATTTTTTAAAAAAACCCTATTCCCATCTAATAAAAGATATAGTATTTCAGAATCAGGATTAGCTGTTTGTCTGGATACAGAAAAGAAACTAATTATTTATGGAAATCTGTCAGAAGATGGAGATATGGGGGATGTTACAGTTTTACCTTTCCCAGATATCATAAGCCCCAAATCAATTTTAACTTTCAAAAATTGTATTGTTTTAGGCGGAGAAAATAATAATAGTTATTCAGGAACTATTAAATCTCAAGAGTTGGTAGCTATATATTCTTTAACCGACAATAAATTTACCGCTGTTGAAATGCCATTCAAACATTATGATAAATGCGTTGATGATTTACTGCTAGATACTGATAATAAAGTATTGGCTGTTGATAATATCATATTCCCCAAATACCTGATTGAGTATGATTTTAGCAACCCTCTCTTCCCTAATTTGATCGCATGGCATAGTTTGCCTAATAATGGTACATATGAAACAATTAAGAAGGGTACATTAAACGACTCATATGTTGCACTATTATCAACAAGTGTTGGCAGCGGAGGTAGTGGGACATACATAAACATCTTCAGAAAAGGCGATTATGTGAATCATGTTGGTCTTTCTCAATACAGAAATTTTAATCAAAATATTGACAAAAATTGCTTATGGAGAGACATCTTGTTACTTCCTAACCGACAATTTCTATTTATTTCAAGCCATGAAAAAGGAATAGGTGTCTATTTCATTAAAAATTCAAAGATTAAAAATGACTTTACAGAAGACTCAGATTCAATAAAATATATTAATAAATGGAATAAACCTGTAAAAAAAATATTACTGCATCCCCAATCTGATGATACGGTTTTGATAATATTTGAAGAAGGGGGACTGCAAAATCTATTGTATTCATTTAGCTTGGAATCTATAGATCTTTTGTTGTCAAATTTTGAGCAATAAATACTTAATTTACTCCCATGTTATTTTTCCCTGGGAGTTTTTGTAGAATGAAGATTATTATAACTCAGCCTGTTTTTGTTTAAGATTATAAAAAATGGTTTAGCCCCCTATTAATCGGACAATCGTATAGATTGGTTTTCAAAAGTAAAAATAATTAAAGAACTTTGCATCGGCAAGAAACGACCGAAGGTGATTTTTATACCGATGGTTGGAGAAATGATACGGCGCCGTTCATTTCGATTTTATTCTCATCCTCAACCCCATCGAGGGGTTTCGGCTGAGGGCAAGAAACTTCCCTCGGGTTCATTTTGCCCGATAATTGCTGATAGGGCATCAACGATTTGAACTTGATTTTTCTTTGCTTTTGGTTTATGTCAACCTGCACCAGCCCTTGATCCCAGCATTGCCAGAATACCATTGGCGGTAAATATAACGTAGAGCTATGCAGCCTGTGATTGTTATATTTTTCGTAAAACAGTACCAGGCACTGCTCCAGATCCTGCAATGACCAGAAAACATATCGCTTGAGCTTTTTTGAGAGAATGGCATGAAAGCTTTCAATGTGGCCATTTTCCTGGGGTGTATAAGGATGGGTAAATACCTGGCAAATTTGGTTTTCTTTGAAGAATGCCTGCACTGAAGTGGCAATAAACCGACTGTCATTATCATTTCTGATTTCGATAGCAATCTGCCGGTTTAAGCAGTTATAGGGCTGCAGGTAGTTTTCAATGATCTCGCCCCATAGTTGCTTTACCATGTGTTGATTGATATTGAATGCGGTTCTTCTGCCCAGCACGGCACGGGTAAAAGTGTCAATAACGGTGAGTACAAAAGCATGCTTTCGATCCCGCTCTATCCACACGAATTTAATATCCATCTCAAGTACTTCAAGGGGCTGGGCGGGTAACACCTTGCGATACTTTACAAATTCTCTTGCAGCTTTCTGGTATTTGTCCTTCAGCATTAAAGCCTGCTTCATTAACCGGTATACTTTTTTATGATTGATAATATAGCCCAATGCCATTAGTGCAAAGGTCATTTTCCGGTGTCCATAGTCGGTGTCCGGGTCTTGGTGTATCAGCTTGATCTCATCTACCACAAGGGCATCATCCACTCGTTCTATATTCTTGCCTTCAGGGATAACCTTTAGGGTTTGCTTAGTGGGCTTTCTGCCTCTTTTGCCTTTACGGGGCCTATGATAATATTGATGTTTGCTGATCCCTGCTATTGACAGTGCATGATTGCGCTTTAGGCCTTGTGAGATATAGCGGGCTACAATCTCTTTTTTTTCTCCAAGGCCCATTTCTTTTTTAGCAGATCCCCCTTCATCTTGTTGTCAAGTTCTTTTTCTGCTAAAAGTTGTTTAAGGGCATTGTTCTCCTTCTCTAATTCGCGGATTCGTTTCAAATGCTGTGGGGTCATACCATGATGGAAGCCTTCTTCTCCCATCTGTTCCAGTTTCCTCTTCCACGAATAATACGAAGCAGGGTAAATGCCATACTTTTCAAGAGTAGCCTTAACGCCTTGCTCTGAGGCTTCTTTGATAATCCGAAGCTTTTCTTCTTTGGTAAATTTTCTTTTCATCGTCATAAAGTTACAGGTTTTTATCTATAACTTAGTCCGGTGATTTAGGGGGCTATTACACTTAACTCTATTTACTTATACTATTCTTACAATTTCACTGGCAAATTGTACATGTTTATGTATCCGAATCATATTTTATTGATAAACGCTTTAATTGGAATTGCAGGAATATCTATTTCGGTTATGTTATACAAAAAAATAGTTGGTATTAGATTGTTTTCATTTGTAACAGCAGTATTATGGTTTGCTACTCTATCAAATTATTTTTTCCCCGTATTTTAACGACACCAATTAAATTTTAGAAAAAATGCCCGGACTTGCCGGGCATTTTTTTATCTCTAAAACTTAACTTTCCCGTCAAGCAAATCCTTCATCCGTTTTTTGGTCAGCATTGAATTAATAATCTTAACCAGTGCGTTTTTTTCATCTTCATCCAGTTGGTTAATCAGCATCAACTGTTCGTTAAGCTCGTGGTTTTCCACCCAGGGCAGTAACCTGGTTTCCTTCCGTTCCTCCGGCATATTTGGGATGATATAACGCTCTTTTGTATGCAAATTGTATGCAAATAAAAAAGGGTTACAACTTAAAGCCGTTGTAACCCTTTGATTTTTAAGCTCCTCCTCTTGGACTTGAACCAAGGACCCTCTGATTAACAGTCAGATGCTCTAACCAACTGAGCTAAGGAGGAGTGTTTCCTTATTTTTTTCTCCCTCTGATTAATCCCGCACGTGCGGGACTCTAACCAATCCCGAATTCTCGGGACTAAGGAGGAGTGTTACAAAAGCTATGATTGCTTTTGGAGTTGCAAAATTAACAAAAATATTCTTTCACCAAAAAATTTTTTTCATGTTGATGTTTTTTTTTACTTATCGGGTAACGTAATGCCGATTTTTACGTTTAAGCAAATGGTTCTTGTTAAATTTGCGGGTTTAATACCAAGCCTGCATGTTTCAACGTTTCTTAAACAAAATATATCAGGAAATTAAGCGGGGGGGCTACCGTTTAATCAATGATCCGGTTATTATGATACGTGGTTTAGTTGTTCTTTCGCTTTTATTTGCGCTCTCCTCCCTTTCGTATAACGCGCTCAACACCAGGGCATCGGGCCCTGATTTCAGCAATATTGAACTGGTTGAGGAGAAAGCTGCACTCTTCTCTGAAGAAGACCTCAGTTATTTTGACGACGAGATAACCCATCTTTTGGTGCGTTACCGTTTCAACGGGCAAATGTTTGTGGCCCGGCATGGCACAGTGCTTTACGACCGCTGTTTTGGCTTTTCCGATTTTCGCAGCAGCACGGCCGTCGATCCCAACACGCCTTTTCAGCTGGCCAGTATTAGCAAGACGTTTACCGCCACTGCCGTACTTTTGCTGCACCAGGAAGGAACGCTGCACATCGACAGCCTGGTGCAACAGTATATCCCCGAGTTTCCTTATCCGCGCATTAGGGTGCGCCATCTGCTCAACCACACTTCGGGCCTGCAGAACTATATGTGGGTGATGGAGCGCTTCTGGACCCAGCCCCGCATGCCCAGCAACGAGGACATGCTGGCCACCTTCGTGCGGCAGCGCCGCCCGCTCGACTTTACCCCCGGCACCCGCTGGGCTTATTCCAATACGGGCTATGCCATGCTGGGCATACTCGTGGAAAGGGTTTCGGGTCAGCGTTTTCCCGATTTTATGCAAGAACGAATATTTGAGCCACTGGATATGACCAACACTTTTGTGTACGACTTGCACAGCGAATTGCAGCCCATAAACAGGGCTTACGGCTTCAGACCCAACCGCGGCAGGTATGTTTTAATTCCCGATGTGCGCCACGACGGAGTGATGGGCGACAAGGGCATCTATTCTACTGCTGCCGACCTGTACAAGTGGGACCAGGCCATTTACCGCCATCAGCTGCTTACGGCCGAGCTCTGGGAGCAGGCCTTCGAAAATGCACGCCTGCAAAACAACAATACCGTGAACTATGGCATGGGCTGGCGGCTGCAAACCTTCATGGACCACCGCATTGTGCACCACCCCGGCCGCTGGAACGGCTTTCGCACCTCCTTCAAACGATTTATCGACGACGACGCCACCCTGATCATCCTCTCCAACAACAATATGAATATTGCCCCCCTGGTAGACCAGATGCAGAAGATCATCTTCCATAAGGAACTGACCATGGTGCCCGAGGGAACCCTTCCCACCGAAGAAGAAAACGGCCCGGTGAATGGCGGGCAGGGCACAGAACAGAAGTAGGGCATTGTTTATTCCTGTTTGGCATATATTGTGCTGTTGGTTTCTTAGCCATTAAATTGTTTTATATTTGAAACCTGTTACTCCTTATCAGGTTTTATTGCTATTGATCTCCTTTATGAAAAATTTTTTCTGCAAGTTGTTTGATTTTGCCGGGCAGTGGTCTTTGCCATTTGGAAAACCAACCAATATTTTTTCGGCGTTTTTGTTTGCCGCCGCCCTTGTTTGGGGCCTGCCTGCTGAAACAAAAGGCGCGGCTGGCAGCGCAAACGTGGAGAAACTTGCCCTGGAGCAGGACAACCCCCGCTTTGGCAAAGACAGCCTGGAATGTGCCAGAAACTGGTCGATGTACGATGAGTTTATGAAGCATCGGGCACCGGGATATGCCTACAAGCCCTGGAGCTACGTGTTTGAAAACTGCCCAATGCTCACACAGAATATTTACCTGCACGGGGTTACCATTGTCAGGTATATGCACGACCAGGAAGCCGATCCCGACAAGAGAAAGGAGTGGGTCGATCTTTTGATGAGTGTTTTTGACCAGCGCATTGAGTATTTTGGCAACGAAGGCTTTGTGCTTGGGCGCAAGGCTACGGCCCTTTACCAGCTGCAGCCGGGAAACGCACGCGAGCTCTTCGACATAACCCAACAAAGCATTGAACTGCTCGGAGAGGCTTCAGAAGCCCCGGTGCTGCAAATCAATTTTCTGGCAGCCGTGCAACTGGCCGAAGCCGGACAACTGGAGGAAGACTCCCTGGTCATTCTCTTTGAAAGAAATATGGAAATTGTTGAACATAACCTGGAGCAGGGCCGCGACGAGCAGTTTTTCCAGGCGGCCAGCAATATTTTATTATCGTTGTTTAAACCATTTGGAAGTTGTGAAAACCTGGTAAGAATCTTTTTGCCGCGCTTTGAAGCCTCGCCCACGGATCTAAGACAAATGAACCAGATCATTGGCATGCTCGAGAGCGGCGGCTGTACCGATACAGAACTTTTTTATCTTGCCACCCGGCAAAAGCATGAGCAAGCACCTGATGCTGAAACGGCATTTTCGCTTGGGCGTATGGAAAACAGCCGGGGAAACTTCAGCGAAGCCATACGGTATTTTCAGGATGCAGCAAACCGTTATGCGCTGGCCGAGGGCGGCAGCCAGGCGGTCTTCAGGTCTTACTGGCTCATGGCGGAGATCAGCTACCGGCAGTTGCGGCAGCTGGTGCAGGCCAGGGAATATGCCCGCAAGGTCCACAAAGCCACACCCACCGATGGGCGGCCGCTTATCCT
>JAHYJP010000192.1 GCA_019429055.1 Bacteroidales bacterium | reverse complement strand
GTTGTTGGCCAGTGCCTGAAACTTCAGATTAACATCCAGTTCAACAATTTTATCAAATGCAAAAGGGTAAAACTGTTTTAAAGCTGAAAACCCATCTTCTCTTTCGAAAAAATCAAACTCTGCTCCAAATGAAAAGTTGTTGCTTACCGCAACCAGCTCGGAAAAGGTTTTTACATTATGTTCCCGAGCAGTATTTTCAGGCATGGCCAGGGTAAAGGTATTATTAAAGCCGAGTAGTCCCAGCCAGTTGAGATCATATTTACTCAAATAATTTTCTTTCAGGATATTAAATAAGTCATCAGGATTTTGTATTGGCGTTTCTTTTAAAACAAACAGCCAGGCTGTACCGGTGTATTCCGGGTAGATATCCACCTCACCGGAAAGCATGGCCGGATGGATGTTGGAAGTGCCACCGCCAATACCCAGTTTGCGGGTTACGCTCAACTCAGTATGGTTTTCAATCATTTGCGCAATTATTTCGCCCAAAATGTATTGTTCGGCAGTGGGTTTGGAAGCCACTACAATTTCCTTTCGGGTAAATGTACCCGGGCTCCATTTGATCATCATCATAATAAAACCTGACAATAGGATAAGGGTTCCGTATTTTACTATTCGGTTGCCAGATGAGTTCTTTTTTCGTGAAAAATGTTTTTCAAGAAGTCCTGTGGCACCATCGGCCAACAGGGCAAGGAGTGCTACAGATACAGAGCCGGCCAGAATCAGGGATGAATTATTGGTGTTTATGCCACGGTAAATGGCTTGCCCGAGCCCACCTGCCCCAATAAAAGAAGCCAAACCTGCCAGGGCAATGGTCATTACAGTCATAGTGCGAAATCCACTCAAAACGGTGGGAAATGCGAGTGGCCAGCGAACTTTGGCAAATACCTGCATAGGGGTTGCCCCCATAGCTTTGGCCGCATCAAGCAATTGTGGCTCTACCTCATTGAGCCCGGTATAGGTATTTCGGATCATCGGTAACAAGCCATATAATACCAATACGGGAAGTGCATTGGCGAAACCAATCCCCACGAGCGGAATAAAAAGTCCAAACATGGCAATAGACGGGATAGTGTAAAGAAAATTTACCAAACCCAGGATTACCCGCCGGGATCTGGGATAATACAGGATCCCGATGCCCGTTCCTACACCAATAAGCACAATGATGGCTATGGCACTAATGCTTAAGATAATATGTTGAAACAGCAGTTCCAGAAAATAATCATAGCGTTCAACAAATGTGAGCAACATTGCACGAATGAGTTCCATTTAGGGTTATTTGGATATGAATAATTTAAAAAAAAGAGAAAATACTATTGAAAATAAGTTTTAAAGATACTCAAAAGCTAACTTATCAAAAAAAGAAACCCACATGTTGCAGGTTTTATTTGCAACATGTGGGCATAAGGTTGATTGTTCAGGACTGGATCAGGACAACCCCGGTGCTTCAGGAAAATCTACAGGTACATTGGTAACTTTGTGCAGATAATTGGTAATGGTTTTTTCGCCCACGGCCAGTATTACATCCACCAGGTTTCCTTTATCATAACCGGCACCCAGGAAGGCGTTCAAAACATTATCATCTGCGCTTCCGCGATTTTCTGTAATGTTCTTTGCCAGTTTTACCAGGGCATCGAGCTTGGGATCAAAGGAAGCACTTCCTTTTCTGAGTTCAAGAATTTGCTCATCGGAAAAGCCATTCATTTTGCCTATTGCGGTGTGTGCTGCAAGGCAGTAACTGCAGCCATTTACCTGGCTAACGATAAGGTTGATGGCTTCTTTCTCTTTATTGTTGAGACTGGTTTTTCCACCGGCAAAAGCCAGGTAGCGGGCCAATGCATCTTTGGAGAAAGCATAGGTAGCATAAATATTGGGTACAAATCCCAGTTTGCTGTTAAGATTATCAAAAATTGCCTGATTTTCAGGAGTTACTTGTTCGCGTGTTGGTACTTCAAACTTTGCCATAATTATAATTGATTTTTAAAAAGTTAAACTTAAAATTGATGGTACAAAGTTGCATCGAAAGATTGGCGCAGGAAATAGCAGTAGTGCCCGATGACATGTCAAAACTGCCCGAAAGGAATTTTTTTGTGTTTTTCGCGAAATTGCTGAAAGCTTAGGTTGGTGTTGCAATTTTTCTTGCAGGGTTGTTGTGGTAAAATGACTAAGTTCACGCGTATTTTGTAAATTAATTATTGGTCGCTCGGGGCGGATTTCCCGTGATATCAACCTGCGGTTGGTGGGTGTTGTTCTTATTTCCCGGTTGCTACTGGTAATGACTAAAGGATCTATGTTAGATTGAAGTATACCCTTTCCAGCAAACCAAATAGCAGAAGTGTATCTTTTTCATCCAGATCTTTCAGCGCTTCTTCAAGTACCTGTCCGGCATATTGAGAGAGCGAATCATACAATTTTCGGCCCTGGGGGGTCAACACGATGGTTTTTGAACGACGGTCTTTTTCCGATGTCACTCTTTTGACCCATCCCGCTTTTTCCAGCCGGTCGATGGTGCGATTTACCGATACTTTATCCATGATCAGGTAAGCACCTATTTCTTTCTGGGTAGGATATTCTCTTTTGCTGAGCATGGAAATGACACTCCACTGCTCTGCTGTCACGGGAAAACCGTTTCGGGTAAAAATCTTTTCCAGGCGTTGTCCCAGCAAACGGGATACCTGCTGGGTAATTTTTCCCAGCGAAAGGTCAAAATCATAACTGTTGAACTCGGGCGACACGTTATTAGCAGTTATTGTTAATACAATTCTTATGATGGTAAGCAAAGATAAGCAAGATAAAACAACCCATCCTGATGCCTTTTAAATTTTTCGGGCATGGTTTGATGGGTTTTAATCTTCATGTTTCTCTTCCAGCATTCTTTTGATATTTATTTTCAGTTGTTTCAATTTCTCCGGGTCAACCTGCCCGGTTTTCTGCATGGAAATTCCTTTTTCGATAAAATTGCTCTGCTTCTCATAAAGTGTGCAGGCATTACACATGGACTTATGGAGTTGTAGCTGGATTTTTTCCGTGAAGCTGAGTTGAAAATGCATCTTTTTCTCGACCAGCTCCGAAGCTTTTAAGCATGAAAGAAATAGTACTTTAAATAATTTCTGCATCGTTTGGTAAATAGTAAAATGGCTTAAAGCAATTACCGGAAAACTTTAGCAACTCAGAGATGAGCTTTCCATTTTTTGTCAATGCATTGTCGCAGTTGCAGTTTGGCCCTGTGGATGATTTGCCAGTAATTGGTCGGGGCAATATCCAGCTCCTGACAGATTTCTTCACCGCTTTTATTGACAATGTATTTGAGTTTAATGCAAATATGCCAGTTTTCAGGCAATGCATCCATGCATATCTGCAGTATCTTTTTGAAATCGTCATTGTCCAAAAGGTGCTCATCCTCCTGATGCCAGTCTTTGGGAGTGTACTGCGACTGCCAGGAGCCGTTTTCATCAAAAACTTCCGCAAATAAATCATCGCCACGCACCGTGGGTTGTTTAACCTTTTTGCGGTAATGATCAATTATCTTGTTGTTGAGGATGGCAAAAAGCCAGGTCTTAGGTGTACTTTTGCCCTGAAAGTTCTCATACTTTTCCGTTGCAGCCAGAAAAGTATCCTGTACCAGGTCGCGGGCCAGTTCTTCTGAAGATGTTTTGTGGTAAGCCCATTGAAACATCTCATCTGTAAATTCTGTAACCCAGAGGGTAAGGTTTTGGATTTTGTTCATTGGTGCGGTTTTCGTGTTACTGAAATGCGATTTTTAAGCATCTTGATGATTTACTCCACCAGATAGTTCCAGGGAATGAGTTTTTCTAATTCCATATTAATGCAGGTGCATCCGGTTTCCTTAGCTGTAAATCTACCTGCTGAAACAAGTTTATAGCCAATAACGCGATACTCAGTGAGATGATGACGGATATCACGATATCTTTCCAGCGAATTCCTGTTTGTTTTTCCATTGTTGTTTTACGTTTTTGTTTATGACAGTCAGCCACCTGAAAATTCCATCCATGGGGCATAAAAAATTGCACCAGGGGTGGCTGACCACCAGCGAAGTTAATATAGTGATAATGGTTACTGTTATCAAAAGGGTAGGTCCGCCTACCCGGAAAAAATTATCAAAAATGGTATAATCAGAAATAGCAGGATTTCGAAAGGCCAGGGCCATGGAGAGGGCTGCGAGGGTAAGTCCCCATTGGAGGTATTTGAGCTTCCGGTGCCAGGGCGGTCTGAAAGCACGAGGTGTTCCCAGCAACCCGGTAATTCTTTGCGCAGCTCCAAAGGGGCATACGGTGTGGCAATACAGGTTTTTCCCGGTTAGCAATGGTGGCAGGATACTTCCAGCCAGCAGAATACCCAGAAACAGTCCGCCGCTGCTCAGGGGAAAGTGCCCTAAAAGCAAGGCATTAATTTGCGTCAGGGTCAGGTAATTATTGAGCCAGACTCCAAGGAAAATTACAGAAATAAGCTGCGATGCCCATAAGACCTTTTTCTTCAGGTTGGATTTCCGGGATTTCAATAAAATAATGCCGTTGACAAAAAGCAACAAGAGCACTGCCTCTTTCCAGCCCGGGGCCACCATTGTAAATCTTTGCTTATGTCCTTCTGCTTCCAGGTAGCTTGCTTCTATGGCCTGCACAATGGCCATGCAGGATACCGTTGCTCCGCTTACTATATCCACGGGGTTTGCCTGTTGGCTCATAGCCGTGTGTTTGCCTTGCAGGTGCTGGAAAAAATTTTGCTGATGCAGTTTCTGAAAGTAGGAATAGGTTTCTGAATGGTCAAGTATCCGGATATCCTTAATGCGAAAATCCTTATCCGTAAGGGTGATCAAGGTGATATCTCCACTGTATCCCGAACCTTTACCAAGGTACGCGTACCCAGCTTCATTGTTCAGGCTGTCCGATAATCTCCACTTGATATCATGAACACGGGTGGCCTGGTAGGCCGAATTATGCAGAAACTCTTCAGCCATTGCCTGGTAAGCTGTTGCATGAAAACGGCTACCCAGCAGCCATGCCGATAAAAGCAGCAAAAGTACACCTGTAATTACCAGTCTTTCCTTAAGACTCTTCTGCATGTCATGCCTTTTTTAATAATTTCCAGATACCGCTTCCTGCCAATAACAGTACGATGCCGAAAAACAACAGGAAGCGTTTGCCCGCGGCCCATTCCCCTTCTCCCATGAGGGTGAATGCTGCTGCAACGGTGATGGCCAGTAAGAAGAGCCATCCGGCCAGGGCGATCCATTTCCACCCGTTCATTATTATGCCTGCATCTGCAAGCCAATACCTGAGGCCCATGAAAAAAAGTGCAATAAGCACACCCATGCTCATCCAGAACAGGGGTTGTAAGATTGTTGAGTACGGGAACATATCGTTAGGATTAAAAGTCAAACCATTCTTCCGTGCGCAGCCAGTCGGGTGCTTTGCCGTAAGTTTTGTTATTGCCATCGGGTGGGGGTAGGTATTGACTTCCGCCGGGATAGTCAAAAAACTGCTTTTGCATGGCGAGCATGGCCGATGCCGTAACACCGGTGGGGTCCCTGGGGTCAAGTTCCCGTGCGAATGTGTGTATCCAGTTGTTTTTGCGGGAGTAAGGGCATACTGACAGGCATACCCTACAACCCCGTGCACTGCTGGTGGCTACCTGGTTCCACACTTTAAAACATTTGTCCTGGTCGGTACACCATCGACGAAAACCCCTGACTACCCTGGTGGGCTTGTCGTCGAAACTGATGGCGCCGCTGGGGCATTCTTCGGCACATATTTTACATTTGTTGCAAAACTTCATGATACCAAGATCTACAGGTGTATCTGCTTCCAGCGGCATGTCGGTAGTTACGGCTGCCAGGCGCGTATTGGCACCAAGCTCCGGGGTAATGACAACGCCGTGGCGGCCCTGCTCTCCCAATCCTGCATCGATGGCCAGGGGTGGGATGATTAAATCATAGCTGTTTGGGGGTACATGCGATCGCGACGAAAATCCAATTTCCCTGATAAAGGTTTCCAGCTTACCGGCAATGAACCGGAGCATGGTATAGGCTTCATAGGAAGTGCCATAAGTGGGATTAGCGTAAAAACTTTCCCATTCATGAGGAATGGCAAAAACAATGGCATTTTTCCAGTGAGCAGGCTTTTCGAAATTTGTTTTTCCCACACCCCGCAAAATACCCTGGTATACCCATTCTTCTTTTATAGCAGTTACCCCGACCAGGGTAGCGCCAAAAGTATGGGTGATTTTTTTAATCAGTTCCGCGCCATGTTTGGCTGATTTGAGTTTTGGCGGTTCTGGATTTACCCCCTGAAAATCCCACTCTTCCGGTGGTCCCTGGGGTTGTGGTGGGTAAGCTTCGCGCCCTCTCAATGGGCTGGCGTGGGCTTTGGACCATGCATCGGCAATCATGTAGCGGTTTTTGTGTTCGGGCCAGTTGGCTCTTTGTTGCTGTGCACTTTCGCGGGTGAGAAAAAACTCTGTAAATGCTTTGGGATGTTCGGTATAATATGCCTTTAATTCATCAGGTAATGAAGAGATACCTTCTTCTTTGACTTTCTCCAGCCCACCTTCTCCCAATGAACGGATATAGAAACCAAGCTCACCGTTTCTCCTGAACAGGTTATCCAGGTATTGAATACGTTGGGGTGTGCTTACTTTTTCGTAGGTTGGCGTGGCAACTAAAAAGGGCTTCCGGTTGAAAAACTGGTCTTTAGCGTAGGGTGCCCTTCCCCAGCCCGTGTTGCCGGTTTTGTCGGCACCTGACATGTATCCCGCGGCGGCTGTGCCTCCCAGGGCAAGGGCTCCGCTTGCAAATCCGGTAAATTTTAAAAAGTCTCTTCTGTGCATAATATTCTTGGGCAAAGATATTAGTTACATTTGAAACTAAATGCATTTTTATATATTTTTTTTGATTATGCATCTTATCAGGCTTTCGATGCTATTGGCGGGACGAAATTGTGATTCAAGTCCTGGAAAGGATGGGCCGGGAAATGGCAGTTTACCCCATTGGCATGTCAAATCT
>JAHYJP010000191.1 GCA_019429055.1 Bacteroidales bacterium | reverse complement strand
CTTCAGTTTCGAGGCAACTGTTTTTGGACACAACCTGCCAGTTGTAGGTTTTTCCGGGTTCAGTAAAATTCAGTTTATGGCTAATTCCCTGCAAATCGCTCACAACAGGAAATTCCGGCTTTTGTGTTCCGGATTCCCAAACATAAATATCAAAAGCAACCGAAAATTCACCTGGGTACCACGATAATGTAATTGGCTGTGCCAGGTTTACAGAACCATTTGCAGGTGTAAGCTGGCTTGCCACTGCCGGCGATTGGGCCGCAACGGTAATTTCAACAGTGTCAGAAAAGGCACAACCGTTTTCGAGCAATCCTTCAACCCAAAATTTAGTATCAGAATCGGGCGATACCACTATGCTCTCGCCTGCTTCTCCGGTTGACCAGAGGATGTTGTTCCCTCCTGTTACAGATAGAATTGTGCTTTCACCCGAACAAATAGTGGCATATCCTGCTACTTCAATTTCAGGAGATTCCAAAGGTTCATACAAAAATGGTAAAGATTGTATTTCACAACCGTTTTCATTTGTAAAGGATGCGATATACTGTCCGCTTTCAATAACCTGAACAGTTGGGGATTCTCCCAAACTAATGAATTCACCATCAATATTTTGAAACCATTTTACCAGCGATTCCAATTGAGTGCTTAAAATCATACCTCCGGTACAGGCATCGTCTGCAGGTTGTGCTGCAATTACCGGAACAATTCCCGGTTCAAAAACCGTAACCTGTATGGTTTTCTCCACCTGGCAACCTTGCTCTGTCGTAATCATTACCGAATAATTTGTACTGACCACGGGATTTACCTGAATAACATTCTGGGTTGAGCCGTTACTCCACAGGTATGAAACCCCACCTGACGCCTGGAGTAAAACATTTTCTCCTGCACAAACGGTTACGTCGGGCGAAACCGAGGTCAGCGCATCAACAATGTGCTCCACAACCACCGACAGTGTATCGTTGGATCTGTCGGTGTCGCTTTCGTTTATCACATAAGCTTTCAAGGTATATATTCCTTTTGCAGACAAATCGGCCGTTTGGCTGAAAGAATAAACCAGTTTTCCGTTTCCGGCTATGCTGTTATTTCCGGTAAGCGATTCTAAAACCGCCTCCTCATCATTTAAAACATAAGCTACCTGAAATTCCGGGGAAGTTGTACTGCTGAGATTTGAAATCTCAATGGTAACGGTTTCGGCAGACGACAAATTGCAACCGTTTTCCGGTGTTAAAATGCCGGATATACTGAGATCGACCAGTGATTTTGTTGTTTGGGAAGAGGTATAAGACGGTGATTTATAAAGTTCGCCCTGCTCTGAAACGGTATATTCAAAAAAGGCGAAATAATAGGTTTTCCCTGATTCAAGGCCGGTTAAAGTAAAGTTTTCACCAATGTCGTTATACACTACAAAACTTCCGGTACCTATTTCATCTCCTTGGCCAAAAACATTACTGGCATTATAGCTGATAAAGTCAGCAGGGCCGCCAATCACCGGGCTTCCCTCGCGGGCAAGTACCAGGCGGCGGGTGCCGTCACCTTTGGTAAAACCCACATCAAATGACGTAAAGTCAATATTGCTGAATTGTGCGTTTGAAACCTGCACCAATGGCCGTTCTCCAAAGGTTTCGAGGGCAAACTGGTAACCGGGCCTGAGGTATAATCTTGCATTACTCCCGTTATACTCGAAAAGGGCAAAATAATAATTGGTACCAGGTTCCAGGTTGGTTATATTTACATTATTTCCAGTTCCTGCATACAACCCATAGTTACCTGTGCCAATTTGAGCCCAACTGTTCCCAAAACCAGATGTGGTGTTGTAGTTTGTTAAGTCTTGGGGTTCAATGTTTACAGGACCATCTTTGCGGCCGATAAGGATCCTGTGCGAACCGTTACCCCTGGTCCAGGAAATATTAATAGAGGTATTGCTTCTGCTGCTGGTAAATGCATTGCTCGATTGCACTGTGGGATGACTAAACGTAGCCCTACTTCCTGCAAGAAACGGGTCGGTTAAGTAGAAGGTACCTGTTCCTGTTCCATTATATTCAAATACTGCGAGGTGATAGGTGGTGCCCGGCTTTAAGCCATAAAGCCAGCTTGAGGTTGATGTGCCATTGTTAACTACAAATTCACCCGTTTCGATCTCGGTTCCAAAACCAAAAGTTGTGCTGTGGGTATAAGAAACTCCATCCTCAGGAACGGCCGTAACAGGACTTCCTTCTTTGGCTATTACAATACGTCTGGCACCATTCCCTCCGGTGAAATCATAAATAAAACGGTCGCCATCTATACTTCTGTAACTTAAATTTGATGCAGCAGTAGTTGGAGTTGAAGTTGTGATTTGACTGGCTTTTGACCCTGGCCGTAAGTAAAGTTTTCCACTACTCCCATTATATTCGAAAATAGCAAAATGGTAGGTCCTGTTGGGGTCTAAGCCAGTAATAGAAGCGCTGGTTCCAGTACCCATATACAGCACTTTATGTTCTGATGTTCCTATCGTATAAGCAGTTGTGGTACTTCCAAAAACACCTGCCCAAGCGCTATAATTTGTGAGATCTTGCGGTTCAACCTCAACCGGACTATCTGCTCTTGCGACCAAAATTCGGCCGCTACCATTTCCTTTTGCCCAGCCGACGGTCATTGCATTACCGGTTATGTTACTAAAAGTAAGTGGACCAGCCTGATCTGTTGGAGGGAAAAGTGTTGATCTACTTCCTGCCAAATATGGATCGGTTAGGTAAAAAGTCTCTGTTCCTGTTCCATTATATTCAAATACTGCGAGGTGATAGGTGGTGCCCGGCTTTAAGCCATAAAGCCAGCTTGAGGTTGATGTACCATTGTTAACTACAAATTCATCCGGAGCGATTTCGGTTCCAGAACCAAAAATGGCGTTGTGGGTATATGAGGCCCCGTCCACTGGAACTGCAGTCACCGGACTCCCTTCTTTGGCTATTACAATACGTCTGGCACCATTCCCTCCGGTGAAATCATAAATAAAACGGTCGCCATCTATATTTCTGAAGCTTAAATTTGATGCAGCAATAGTTGGAGTTGAAGCTGTAAGCTGACTGGCTTTTGTTCCAGGCCGCAAATAAACTTTCCCATTACTTCCATTATATTCGAAAATAGCAAAATGGTAGATCCTGTTAGGGTCTAAGCCAGTAATAGAAGCGCTGGTTCCAGTACCCATATACAGCACTTTATGTTCTGATGTTCCTATCGTATAAGCAGTTGTGGTACTTCCAAAAACACCTGCCCAAGCGCTGTAGTTTGTTAGATCTTGCGGTTCAACCTCAACCGGACTATCTGCTCTTGCTATCAAAAGTCGGCCGGCGCCATTTCCTTTGGACCAGCCGACGGTCATAGCATTACCAGTCACATTACTAAAAGTAAGCGAACTGGCTTGATCAGTTGGAGCTGTTAGTGTAGTGGCGCTTCCCTCCAAATACTCAGAAATAAGATATTCAGTGCTAAAACTTGTACCATTGTATTCGTATATCCTAAAATAATAAGTGGTAGAATGATTCAAGCCATTTATCCAAGTGCCTGATGCAGTTCCATTATAAACTACAAATTGCCCAGGAGCTAATTCATTTCCTAATCCGAAACTACCGGCTAAATAGTCTGCCCCGTTAACCGGTTCGGCAGTTATGGGACTGGTACTGGCCACAATGATGCGGCGTGCCCCGTCACCACGGGTAAAACTTACATAAAAACGGTCACCATCAATACCACTAAAGCTTAAATTAGATGATGGAACTGAGGGCGCCTGGGCAAAAACATGAACATTTATCAGAAGTAAAATAACACAAAGAATCAGGTTAATTGTAAACTTTCCGGATTGCAGGTAGAATTTTTTCATGATATATTGGTTTTTTTATTATTAATCAGCAAGTAAAAGTGAAGATTTATTTATACAGGGGAACAAACTAAGTCAGGGTTAAGAGAAACTAATTCCCCAATGAGTTTCATATTTCTTCTGAAAGTTATTCAGATACCAATATCAGAAAATAAAATATTTAAACTAATTGTTAATGAGTAAACGGTATTTTTTAGAGGTTCAATTGCTGGTTTGAATGAGGGTAGTACAAATCAAAAATTCTATAATGAAGATATTTATAGGTTCATTTGAATGAATTTCATGATTTCATCCCTGCTATTTCGCGAAAGGGGAATAACGTCATTATTTGTCATCAGCAATCCTCCCCCATCTCGTTTCAGGTACTTTTTTATGTGGTGAAGATTGACCAGATACGATTTGTGAACCCGGTAAAACTGGCTCGAAGGAAGGATTGATTCTAAATATTTTAAGGTTTTACTGGCTACAATTCTGCGGTTGCCGGTCAGGTTTAACTCGCAGTAGTTGCTGTCTGATTTGCAGTAAATAATTTCATCCCAGGGAATCAGCTCAATACCGTTGGCATCCGGCACCGGTATTTTTCCGGAAACCGTTTGGTTGGTTGTTTTATTCTGCTTTTCGGCTTTAACTTTTTCTATAATTCGCTGCAGGTCATCGGGTTGAACCGGTTTTAAAAGGTATCCGCTGGCCATGGTTTCCACGGCTTTTACGGCATACTCCAGGTGGGCCGTGGTAAAAACCACCCGGGTTGGAAGGTCTTGCATTAGTTCCACCAAATCGAGGCCCGATAAACCCGGCATATCGACATCCAAAAAAAGAAGATCTGGTCTTTCTGTGTGCAGTTTTTTTAATCCTTCCACCGGGCTGGTTGAAGAAAAAAGAATTTCGACTTCATCAGAATGGTTTTCCAACAAATCATAGGTCAACGTATCTATTGCATGTTTTTCGTCGTCGATAATGGCTACTTTCAGCTTCATCTCTATTTCAGTTAACTTAATTTGTGTTTTTAAAAATAGCAATTAATTTAGTTACTCAATGGTGTGAACAGGCAACTTAATTCTTACCTCAGTGCCTGTTGGATGTCCGTTTTCGGTTAAATCCAAAATTTTTATGTTTTCATTTTCTGTCTGTTTATCGGCTGTTAATTCAATCCGTTTCCGGGCAAGTTCCATGGCAATGGATTTGTGTTGCGGATTCTGAATAAACCTGGTGTTTTTGGAGTAACTTCGGCCAACCCCGTTATCGCGTATTATAAAAGACAGTTTCGATTTATTTTTCGAAACCTCAACCAGAAGTTCTTTCACTCCGGTTTTGGGAGCCAAACCATGCACAATGGCATTTTCAACATAAGGCTGGAGGATAAGCGGCGGAACCTGCCAGTTGTGCGTATCCACATCCGACCCAATTTTCAGCACAAAACCAAAATCTTCACGAAAACGCATTTGTTCCAGTTCTACATACAGGGCAAGAGCTTCCAGTTCTTCTTTAAGCGAAATGAAATCTTTGGAAGAATAGTGTAAAATAAGCCGGATAAGCCGGGCAAATTTATTCAGGTAATCCGATGCCTTTTTGGTTTCACTGGAAATGACATACGCCCGGATGGAGTTGAGTGAATTGAAAATAAAATGGGGATTCATTTGTGCCCGCAAAGCAGTTAATCTAAGTTTGTTCATCTCATTTTCAATAGACTGCTTTGTTTGCTCCACCAATTTAATCTGGTAGCCCATACCCAGGGAAAAAACAAATACTTCAATGCCAGCGCCCAACATCATGTATCTGATGTTGTGAAGGAACATGGCCATTATACCTCCTGCAAGAAAAAACAAACTGCCAATCACCAAAAAAAACACAATTTTGTTTTTATAGTTTAACAAAATATGTACATAAGCAAGTAAGCTGAAAAGAATCATAAAATAACGCTCAAACTGAACAACATAAGATTCTATCCATGCAAAACGATTAGAAAGAATAAGCAAAAGCTGTAGCACCATTAATCCGCCAAGAAACCAAATAGCATAACGAATGGCTTTATAAAGTTTGGGAAAATCGTAACGTGCATTCAGGAAAAAGGAAGCAAACACCAGATAAAAAATATTAACCAGCACCTGAATTAACTCATTGTAAACATGCATTAAAAGAGGATATCTCAATTCAAGAGGACCGAAAAAAAGCGGCATCCGTACTCCAAGGTAAAGAAACAGTGTGAGAAGATAAATGGCATAATAGTTAAACAATTTGTCACGATTCATGAAGTAAATGCCGAATGAATAAAAAATCATAAGCAGCATTCCGCCAATGAATAAAATATAAGGGATATAGTTGTAAATATCACTTAAAGTATAAAATTCTCTATCTAATTTAGCAATAAACGGATGCAGGAACATGGCAGGCATGAATCCGGAGCTTCTGAATACATGTTGAATTTGTGCCAGTAAATACCGTCCTTCAATCAGTTGATCTTTCGAAACAACAAAATCAACAGCATAATATGGCTGATCGCTTTTCCTGCGGTCCATTCGGCCACTGCTGGTTGAAACAAAGGAACCACTCTGCTGAAAATAAAGGGTTATATTATCGTATTTGGGAAAGCGTATTATCCACTCATCCGATTCCGAAAGATTAGTTTTGCCGAAATCAAGTCGGTACCAGTATATTTTACCAGGCCTAAAAGTCTTTCGGACAGGTAAAGGAGTAAATTGTGAAAAAAACTCCGGTTCCATAAGTTTTTCGGGGCTCAACGCTTCTTCACTGGCTGAAAATACACGGGTATCAATTCGACCTATACCATTTGAAAACAAAGAATCGAGATTATTTGGAAAAACCGGATAAAAACCGAAAAGAAAAAACAACATCAACCATGTTCCCCTCAAATTAAATGAAAGAAAAAATACAGAGAGCCTGATTAATGGTTTATTCATTATTTTTCAATAAGTTGCCTAATAAATTATTTTTACTTGATAATAATTTTAAAACCTCAAACTTATAAATCTTTAACAATCTATAAATTTAATTTGTTGAAAAACGCGGGCTTATTTATGAATTTGCTGATTCAAAAACCTATTTTTTATATCATTAGAGAGAAACCAAATAATAATCGAAAGATGAAAAGACAACTGCTTTATACCCTTGCTTTGGCGGTTTTTGCTACCTGTCAACCGGAAAATAATTTTCATGAAGAAT
>JAHYJP010000190.1 GCA_019429055.1 Bacteroidales bacterium | reverse complement strand
AAGTATTTCCCCACTGGTTGCTACGTTGGATAACGGAAAAGTCAGCCGGTCGTTGTTCAGGATTTCATCCACCTGAACTGGTAGGTCATGTATTTTTAAATAATCAATCATAAATTTTATAATATCCTGTTCTCATGATTGTGTATCATGTGGTTTATAAACAATAATATCCTTAAATTGAACAATTTACAGAAATATGTTTTTCTTTTTGAACACATATTTGAATACACATTTGAATACACGTCGTTAAATCCTACGTCCATTTTGCATCCACTTATCAATTGCAGATTTTCTGAAATATAACCGGCGGCCAAACTTTTCAAACGGAATTGTTCGGTCATTTACCCACTGGTAAATTGTTTGTCTGGCAGGTGTTTCTGGTAAGTATTCCCGGAGTTGCTCTATTGGCATCAAATAATCTTCCTTTGCTCTGGGATTGTCGAAGGCATCCAAAAGAACATTAAGTTTTCTGTCAATTTCAGCAAGTTTGGAAGGCATTGATTCAAATGTTATTGTTTCCATCGTTTAAATTATTTATATTAATAATTCTCAAATATAATTACCCGGAAACATTAAATAACTTATATACAAGTATTTAAACCGACAAAAAAGGTCGAAATTTAGTCGAAAAAATAATTTAAGGCATAAAAAAAGACCTGATTTACAGGCCCTTGTAATTGTCGAAAAGTTCAATGCTACAAGTATCTTTCGATAATGGTTGGCAGTGGTTCTTTCGGGGTCGTTTGTGTTTTATTGTTGTCTTTGAATTGTTTACCGTCTTTGTGGATGAAACATTTATCGAATACACTTACTTCAAAATTAAACTTAACAGCAAAATACATTGCATCAGATTTGTAGGTATTCCATTTGATTTTTTCTTCACCCTTTGGCAGACGGTGGTTCTCCATTACATAACCAAAGGTTTCAGGCATACATGAAACATAGTTATGCAATTCATAAAACAACGGGTTCCATTGCTTAATCCTATCTTCATTCGATTTCAAATAATCCAAATATTTCCGTATTATTTCAAACAATTTCGGGTCTGTCTCCTCTGGGGTTTCGCCCTGATAATTCTTTAACTTCGATTCAATTTCTTTTACATGCCATGCCTTAAATATATTCCTGTCAATCAATTCCGGGTGTTTACTAAATTCACGGTCAAAAATGGTTTTAAAATCCTCATCGGTTTCTGGGTATCTGAATTGACGTACTTCAATGGGAGTTCTAATACCTAATTTTTTCACTTTATCCTCAATATCAATATCGTTCCCGTATTTATCCTTCCATTCAAAACCCTGTCGAGGTTCGCCCTCAATTTGAAACATCAGGGAAAAATTAATACCATTCAATATCTGATTTTTAAAACCCATTTATGCAGATTTATAAACTGTTTTCTCCATGTCCTCACTATGTTTTCTCCGGGTGCTCTGTTCAAATGATTTCAGATAATTCTCTGTTACAATCACACTGCTATGTCCCAATGCCTCTTTTATGTATTCTGTTGAGGTTCCACTGTTTTTTGAAATAGTGGCCCATGAGTGCCGGGCTGCGTAGCTGGTAATCCTGCCAATTCCGAGGGATTCCGAAATATTACCAACATATTTGTTAACCATTTTTGTAAATTGTTTATTGGCATAGTAAATATCTCTTTCAGTCATGTTTGGGTTAAGGATTGGAAAAAGGTACGCATCATGTCCAATATGCCTGTTACCATGCCTGTTTATAATGTTTTGAATGCTTTGTGTAATTGGAACGTTCAATGTCTCCTCTGTCTCTTTCTCTTTGGTTTTCTGCCTGACAAATGATATTTCATCTCCTTTTATATCGCTGTATTTCAATCGTGCAATATCGGCTGTATTCATGCCATTTGACAAAAAACTAAACATGAACATGTCCCTGTAAAAGATTTCCTGTGGATGCTCTGTTTCATAGCTTGCAATTTTAGAAATATCAGCGGCGGCCAATGCACGTTTCTTGAGCTTCCTGTTCTTGATTTGGTATTTACTAAATGGATATTCTGCCTTAACATTCTTTTCTTTAATCACATAGTTGAATAAAACCCGAAGGTTTCTCATGTAGATTCCGATTGTAGTCCGGCTCTTACCGTCTTTACTCATGTGTTTATCAAACCTCTTTAACCATGAGGGTGTAATGTCAATGAATTTTAATTCTTTGCCACTTAAATATAAATCTTTCCGGGATGAAACTTTATCTTTCCTGTCATTGAATTTATATTTGCGACCTTCATTGAATTCCTTAACTGCCCGGAGGGTGCTCTCAAAACTGGAAGCATAGCCGTGCCGGTTTTCATCCCGGAGGTCTTTAATATGATCGATGAAGGCATCGAAAACATTATCCCATTTCGTAACTGCTATGTTGAATTTATCCTCAAACTGGTTAAAGCTAAACCTGGGCAATGATTTTATAATGTCCTTAGCCTCATCCGTTATCCGCTCGTATTCCTCATAAATTTCCCTGTATTTACTTCTGCCTCTTTTTTCACAATATTCCTTATAACCGGCAATATCCTGTTCACTTAAATAGGCCCATTCATCATTATTCAATTTTTGCCTGATTGAATAATACTTTCTTTCAGTCTTATGAGTTACTCTCAATTTCACCGGAAACAATCCATCTTTATTTTTTTTGGCAGGTGCTGTCTGATAAAAAATCTTAACTGTTGCTTGCATAATTATTTCATTTTCTTTGAATACATATTTGAACACATGTCATCCATAATAACGGCGTAAACTTACATAAAATAGTCATAACTAAAAAGGATTAATTACCTGATTTTATTAACATTCCTATGTATTCAATAAATTACCAAAACTACCCGGTTAGGATTCATAATCACGAGGTCGGCGGTTCAAGCCCGCCTCTCGCTACTAAAAATCAAGAGGTTACAAAAACAAGATTTGTAACCTCTTTTTATTTTAGTACAAGTCATGTCAACTACCAGTTGAATAAACCGTCTTTATTCGTCTATAACCTTCACATCCCTAAACATAAACAGATTGTCACTAACTCTCAATTCCTTACCGCTGGCGGTGGTTACATTTTTAAGAATAACTTCTTTCGTTGTGACATAGGAAAACTTTTCCACGTAAGATTCATCGGTCATTTTGGGATTGAAATTAGTAAAAATAGCCGGTCCCTGGTAATTTTCCGGATGGCTGGAATCGTCGATATGCAGGTTTTCGATGGTAATCTGTTCAGGCATGTAACAGGTGTAGCCGAAATCATGTTGTCCGGAGTTGGATCCTCCAATCAGACTTGCACTGACTGACCTACCTCCTGCGGGCACGAATATACAGTTGCGGATAATAAATTCTCCCTGCCAGGTGCTGCCGTAATCGGAGCGTAGATTGATGAGCGTCCTTCCCCGGATGGTTGAATTCTCCACGGTAAAAGTTCCGGAGCCGATGGCGTTGATTCCCATGTGGCCCAGGGTTGAATTGCGGATGGTGGCATTGGCAACTCCCATGTGGGCATCGAACCTGGAAAAGGTGCAATTATCCAAAACAAGATTTTTGCAGAAATTGGAACCCATAATTCCCCAATAAGTGCCGTCATTAATATCATTGGTTTGGCTGCAGTTAACGAACGACACATTGAGAGCCCGGTTAAGGGAAATATCATAGGTGCCCATGGAGACCGGAACTCCTGCCGAGCCAATGGTCCGGTAGGTTTTATGGCCGGTAAGAACAGTGTTTTGTACAGTCACATAAGCGCAATTGCTGACGTTTATGAAGCCGCCATAGGGCGCGCCATGGTCTCCTTCGCCGGTAACGCGGTGTTCCAGACCATCCACAAGCACATTGGAGCGCCTGATGGCGATTCCCCGGCTGTAATAGGTATATCTCGATTCTGCCTTATTGGCAATGGTGGTGAATCGTCCTCCGGTGATGGTCAGCGTTGTTTCGTCAATTGGAAGAGCGGTGATTTCCGTAATCCGGTCAAAATCCCATATGATCGGAGCATCCATATCCACATGGCCATCTTTGTCAACAATAAAAATATCGGTTTGCGAGGAACCATTGTTTTGGTTCGGCCCAAACCGGATGTAACGTTTTACATTGGAATCGGTGACGGTAACCAGGCAGGTTCCCGGCAAAGTGACATCAACTATTTTCTGATTCCGCTTCAGGGAAGTAAGCCCTTCAGGTTTGAAGGATTGCAGAACTGAACTAACCATAAAAACATGCGCATTACGGTTTTCAACGTCGGTATCGTCAATAATAAAGGCTGCATTGCCAAAATCGGTGTCGGTTTGGATAATCGCCGTGCGATCTTTTCCACTGATGTAATATGTTGCTCCATCGTCAGCTTTTACAGGAAGGCCTTGCTGATTGGCAAATGCGTGTGCCGCAGCAATGGCGTCAATGTCATCAGTTTTGCCATCGCCTTTGGCGCCAAAATCACTGTAACGGACAACTCCATTTTTTTTCAATTTCCTGACATCCTTTTGAGATACATTTATTACTAAACTCCCTTTTTCACCGGAAGTTACCTGTGTTTTATTTTTGCCGGAAGTTATCACAACGTTTTCAGGGAGATTTGTGTTTTGCGCCTTTACTAGAGTGGATACAACGAAAAACAGGGTTAATAATAAAAGATTTTTTTTCATAACGATAATGCCTTTTCAATTTTACAAATGGTTTCCAAAGATAAGTTTTCTTTACCTTTTACAAATTCAGCCAAACATCTTCCCCAAATATTCCCAGTTTTCCTCAATAAACAAAATCCTGTTCTTTTCAAATTCTTCCCTGGTGGCGCCGGCTGAACCCCAGATTTTCTTCAAATTATTCATTTGATTATTTGCCATTATAAAATTTCAGATTGAAATAAAAAAGCTAAAATTAAAGATTTTGATGATGTATTTGGGAAACAAAAAATGAAAATTGAAATCTTTTTATTAACATTTCCAACAACAATGTTAAGGATTTATTCAATTTTAGCAATTACCTTTGCCGAAAATATAAACAAACAATCAATCAATGCAGGTTGCAGTAAACAGAAAGAATATAAAATTCCTTCCTGATTCATCGAGGGTAATTGCCCGGTTCCTTTATACAGGCGACGAAAGGGCGCTAAATACCATCCGCTCAGTGCTCAGAATGCCTGAAGAATCTGCTGTACAGGCATTAAATCCTATTTTAAGGGATTACTCACTGCGCCACAGAAATATCTCTAAAATATTTGAAAAGCACTTTAACAAAATCTCCAATCTTATAAAAACATTGGATATTTCCCCTGAATCACTCACTATTTATCAAAAAATATTAATAGGCTCCTATTTTACCATGGAGTATTCCATTGAAGCGGCGGCTTTTTTTAATCCATCAGTGGTTGAACACCCCGATCAGTCGGAAACAGGCCCAGGAGAAAAAAGAGTAATACTCAGTTTCAGGGCAACCGGCGAAGGTCATATTTCGTCGATAGTTTTTCGCACCGGAGTTTTGGATAAAAACAACAACCTTTCTGTTGAACCGGTTGGCAATATGCTGGAAGAGGCTCAGCATATACGAAAGCATATTTACGATAAAACATCGTTTAAAATTAAGCTCGATGAGATGAAAGACATTCATTCACTTATTCCATCCGGCTTAGTTCTTGACAAGCTAAACGATACATTTACTTATGGTGAACTAAGGGATTGTGTAAAAGAAGCAAGAAGATCGTTACATCTTCATGTAGAGAAAGAAGTACTTTTTGATCAAATCATGTGGCTCGCCAGGTCGCATTATGAACTTGATTTTTCACTGGATACCAACATTTCCGAACGGGTTATATTCCCGGTTTCGGTAAACGAAAAGAATGGAATTGAAGACGCTCGTTTTGTGAAATTTACTGAAGACAACGGTGAAACCATCTATTATGCTACTTATACCGCTTACGATGGCACCACCAT
The DNA here is from genome assembly GCA_019429055.1 of Bacteroidales bacterium. Classification (GTDB taxonomy): domain Bacteria; phylum Bacteroidota; class Bacteroidia; order Bacteroidales; family UBA7960; genus SKVR01. Next base: position 1,215 of record JAHYJP010000190.1, on the reverse strand, counting down.
ATTACCAAAAATGCTTGAAACCCGCGATTTTTATCATTTTAAAATATTACCGCTTCATGGCGAAATTGCCCAAAACAAGGGCATGGCGCTTTTCCCCCGGAAGGTGAACGGAAAATATGCCATGCTGTGCCGGTTGGATGGGTCCAATAATTACATTTCTTATTCTGATAATATCAATATTTGGCGCGAAGCAAAATTGCTGCAACAGCCGAAATTTCCCTGGGAGTTTATCCAAATCGGAAATGGCGGTTCGCCCATTGAAACACCGGAAGGCTGGCTGGTGATAACACATGCGGTTGGGCCCATGCGCGAATATACTTTGGGTGCTTCGTTGTTTGATCTCGAAAATCCGGAGAAAGAAATCGGGAGGTTAAAATCTCCGCTGCTGATTCCCAATGCCGAAGAACGGGAGGGATATGTTCCCAATGTGGTTTATTCCTGCGGATCGATGATTCATAACGGTGACCTGGTTATTCCTTATGCCATGTCGGATTATGCATCTACTTATGCAACCGTTAATTTAAGGGAACTTTTAAATGAGTTGAAAAATTCGAAACTGGATATAAACTGACAAAAAACAAATTTGAAAATATTTATCAGAGACTGTTTTGATTCAAATTTATAGTTCTCACTATTAAAGAGGTCGTTATGGCCTCTTTTTGGGTGTACGACAAATTCCATATTTCTATTCGCTTTCGGAAAAACGGATCTTTTACACCGTGGCTTCAGCCCGGTGAACAGAGATATCAAAAACAAAAGGGCTTTAACCATTAAGAGATTTAAATGCTAAAGCCGGAAAAGACTCCGAAAAGGTTAATCACCGGGCTTTCCGCAGGAATCCCCTTGGGAAAAGCGCCGGTGTAAAAAATGATTGTTTGTTTTATGATTTAAAACGTGGAATTTGTCTTACACCCCCTCTTTTTTTATTTGCCTGACGTTTGGAATTAAATATGGCGGCATTTTTTTTCATTATTAATAAGGGAATAAGGGTTGAGTCAATTTTGGGTATGCCATTTTACTAAGTCCCCTCGATTTTTAAAACGAACTTCAAAAAGAATAACTTCAGGGAAGCAGGTGCAGCGCACCCGAATATTTGTAGATTGAGAATTGAAGGATCCCATGAAGGTGCAGCGCACCGCAATATCTCTTGTGTTGCGGTGCGCTGCACCTTTATTTTACATCAATAGCATTTTTTCTACAAATATTATCGCGACG
>JAHYJP010000189.1 GCA_019429055.1 Bacteroidales bacterium | reverse complement strand
GAATAATAAGTATTTTTAGAAACAAATAAATTATAATTATTCCCTTAGATAGTATTGATTTCTAATTGATTAAGAAATGGCGCAACAATATTTAGATCATTCAAAAGCAATCTTGACTTCCGGTCGTTCAAATTTTAAGGGAGGCAGCAAGGGTTCCGGTATTATCTCTCTGTTTGGATATCAGAACGAATATGATCTCAGGGAAGGGTATCCGTTACTGACTACCAAGAAGATGGCTACAAGGTCTATGTTTCATGAAACAATATGGTTCTTAAGAGGGGATACAAATATTAAATACCTTGAAGACAATAACGCCCCTGTATGGCGACCCGATGCTTTTCAGGACAATCTTCCCCGGATGCAGAAGGAAGGAATTTTTCCTGAAGGCATAGTAAAGTATTCTCCTGACTGGGACAAGGCAATGGAAGAGTATGGCCAGAGAATAAAAGAAGACCCTGAGTTTGCGGAAAGATGGGGCGATGCCGGACCAATTTACGGGAAACAGTGGAGGAGATGGGAATATTTTGATCACGACAAAGGGGTGTTTGTTGAAATAGACCAGCTGAGTAAATTGATAAATGGTCTCAGAAAGAAGCCGACCGGGAAAAAACACATTGTTGATTCATGGAATCCCGGCGACACGCCAAAAATGTCTTTACCTCCCTGTCATGTTTTGTATCAGGCAACGGCCAATGAAGAAGGTGAGCTGGAGTTGCAGCTTTACCAGAGAAGTTGTGATCAGTTTCTGGGTGTTCCCTTTAACATAGCCAGTTATGCTGCTCTTACTCAGATAATTGCTCAGCAGGCAGAGATGGCCCCAAAAACCTTTATCCATACTTTTGGAGATTCACATTTTTATGCCAGTATAGGGAGGAGAACTCAATGGCACAGGGATAATTTCAGGGAACTGCAAAAAAGAATAAGAAATGTTTCTGCAAGGGAAGAATATTTAGAGGTTGTTGACTGGATTAATAAAAATGCACCTGCGGACGGCAATGAAGAGAAATATGATCATGTAACTGCAATTCTTGAACAAATGTCAAGAGAACCCAAACCTATGCCTAAATTGCACATTGCAAAAAAACCCTTTGATCAGCTGACTATTGATGATTTTGTTGTTGAAGACTATAATCCTCATCCTCCGATCAGAAGGAGTATGGCAGTTTAACTGCAGCTGATAAGTTTAGAAACGTTAATTTTACCGGCGGAAACTGGTCAGAACGACCGGATATGGTTTTGTGATTAATGGTTACCACTATTCTGTTTTTGTAAAATAACCACTCTGGGGTTATGGCTATTGTGTATTATAAAACCGAATTTCTCAGCAATAAACTTAAAAGTCCGGTTATGATAGAATGAGACATGAGTAAGGTCGCGGGCATAATACCAACTCGAAAATGCCTCTTCCGTTCTCCAGGTTTCAGTCATAACAATAAGAAATCCTTGCGGACGCAGCATGTCATGGATTTTTCGCAATTCTTTTCCCGGAAAAAAGAAATGTTCGAAACACTCAGTGGCAAAAATAAAATCGTAAACTTTTTTAGTTATTTCAGGAAAAAATATAGGGTCATAATCATCACATTTATACCCCTGTTTTTTCAGCAGTACACTTAAAGTAGGAGTTGGTCCGCAACCAAAATCGAGTCCGTTCATATTCCTGGATAAATGAGGCAAAGCCGGTTCTATAGCCTGATTCAGAAACTCCACATACCCCGGGTACTCTATTCCGTTCTTATGTTCTGAATACCGCTTTTTTTCTTCATTAACGGAAAGATGGAAACAAGTTCCCGTAAAGATTAACTGACAATTGTTGCATTTCGTGTAAGCTCTTTTGTCGGGTCCTTCTATCACATTAAAGGATTTTCTGTTTGAACATATAGGGCAAACGACCATATTATATTGTGCTTATTTTGTAAGAGTGATTGTCCTGGGATTGAGACTGATCATTTCTTTTTTTCGCCCTTATTGAACATTTTGTAATGGTGTATGTTTGCCGTTCATGTTTTCAGTGATCCTGAAGCTTTCAGAAGTTTTATGAAAACTGACTGAAGGATATGTGTCCCGAATTATTTTAATCATCCATTCACTTTCGGCAAAAAAGACAGGAGCATTCTCTTTATCATATGCTATAAATCCTGCTTTCCGGCTAAGAAACTCATTTAATTCAACGGGTTCATCACATGTAAACCAGAGTGCCCTCACAAATGGAAGTGGTTTCAGATCGCAAGATGCACCGTATTCATGTTCAAGTCGGAATTTAATAACATCAAACTGAAGCTCTCCCACAGTTCCGATTATTTTTCTGTTTCCGGGTTGCTGAAGGAACAATTGGGCAAGTCCTTCATCCGTAAGTTGTCTGACCCCCTTCTCAAGCTGTTTCCTTTTTGAAGGGTCTCTGTTTATGACCTCCCTTAGTAACTCCGGTGCGAAATTGGGGACTCCCTTAAAATGCAGCACTTCACCTTCGGTAAGGGTATCACCTATTTTCAGGGATCCTGTATCATAAACACCGATTACATCACCCGGAAATGCCTCGTCAATAGTGTTTTTTGTATTGGCAATAAATGCGGCAGAGGAAGAAAAACGCATTTTCCTGTTTAACCTAACATGGTAATATATTTTGTTCCTTTCGAACACGCCGGAGCATACTCTCATAAATGCCATCCGGTTACGATGCCTGGGATCGATATTTGCGTGGATCTTGAAAATGTATCCCGTAAAATCAGGCTCATCGGGTTTGACTATCCGTTCATGTGATTCTGACCGGGTTGGCGAGGGAGCTATTTCAATAAAAGTTTCAAGCACCTCAAGTACACCGGTATTATTAAGCGCACTCCCGAAGAAAACAGGGGCAAGATATCCTTCAAGATAGAGGTTTTTTTGAAACGACTCGTACAGACCTGTTGCAAGATCGGTCTCTTCCCGGACGCGGCTGAGTATTTCCTGTCCGACATAATCTTTAAGCACAGGATCTGAAATATCGCCGGTTTCCATGAGAAGTTCCGATAAGTTACTCTTCTCAGGAGTGTAGAGCTGTATGTTATTTTTGAAAATATTGTAAACCCCCTTGAAATTACTACCCCTGCCGGCGGGCCAGGTAAAAGGAGTCACTGCAATGTTTAATTCCTTTTCCAGCTCTTCCAGCAGTTCGAAAGGTTCCTTACCCTTCCTGTCCATCTTGTTGATAAAGATCATTACCGGGGTTGACCTCATGCGGCATACCTCCATTAACCTGCGGGTCTGTTCTTCCACCCCTTTGGCACTGTCAACCACAAGTATTACGCTGTCGACAGCCGTCAGGGTACGATAAGTATCCTCAGCAAAGTCTTTATGCCCCGGAGTGTCCAGAATGTTTATCTTATTCCCCTTATAGTCAAAGCTCATGACTGAGGTGGTAACAGATATTCCCCTCTGTTTTTCTATTTCAAGGAAATCGGAGGTGGCTGTTTTCCGGATCTTATTATTTTTTACGGCTCCTGCAACATGTATTGCACCACCAAAAAGGAGTAACTTCTCGGTCAGAGTTGTTTTACCCGCATCAGGATGCGAAATGATGGCAAATGTCCGTCTTCTTTTTATCTCATCAGTTATACCCACAAACAAAATTTAGTGAATACCTGAGGGCGTATTCTTGTTAATAATTTCATATTGATTTGGCAGTAAAACGCAAAATTATACGGCTGCTGCCTGAAGCCATCAGGCAGGTGAATCAGGGTGGAGTATTTGTGCAATATTTTGGGAACCGCTTCTTCATTTGAGGCGCAAAAATAATGAAAAATAAGTCATTGGCAAAAAGATCTTTAAATCAAATCTTATAAAAGAGCCTGTTTCCGGGAAAGACAAAACCAGACCGGCATTGCCGCCAACCCGAAAGAGACAGACCGTGCTGCCTTAATGAAATTAATTTACTCTGATTTTTTTAACGGTTAGTCTTAAATGATAAAACGAAGCCATCCCAACAATAATATTCGCTATAAAAGCCGCCCAGAAAATTCCGTTAATATCAAATATTTTCGCCCCAATCCATGCTAATGGAACATACAAAACTAACATTCGGATTACTGAAAAGGCCGTTGAAGGAAATGGCTTATTCATACCCATATAACCTGAGGTACTTAAAGTAACTAACCCTTGTAAACCATAACTGGCCCCTACAATGTAAAAATACTTTTTTGCAATTTCGGCTACCATAATATCATCTGTAAAAATTGATGCAATTTTATTTCCAAAAAGCAATAAAATGGCAAAAATCATAATTCCCCAGAGTAAAGAAAATTTTAAAGAATAATCAAGAGAAGTGAAAATACGTTGAAATTTTTGCTTGCTCACATTCTGACCAATAAATATGATCAGAACCGAACCAAGGGATGATATAACCAAAAGTGCAAACATTTCTACCCTTGATGCAACACCAAATGCTGCGACAGCTTCTTTTCCGAAACCTGAGATTAATCTTGTTATTAATCCGATGGAGATCGGGGTGATTAGTGCACTTAATGATGCAGGTATGGCTATATGCATCAATTCTTTCCAGGTGGCCATGATTCTTTTCAATTTGCCAAAATGTATCGTTAGGAGATTCTCTCTTTTTATTAATACCGCGAGTATAAAGATCAGACTTGTGCTTCTTGCTATAACAGTTGCTAAAGCTGCTCCTTTTATTCCCATTTCGGGGAACGGCCCGTAACCGAAAATAAGCAAAGGGTCTAAAATCGCATTAACTACTCCCGAAAAGACCATTAAAGCACCAGGCAAATAAGTGTCGCCGGTGGCTCTTACTATATTATTTCCTATCATGGGAATTATTACAAACGGAACTCCTAAATACCAGATTTTCATATAATCGTCAATAAAAGGCATAATTTCTTTATTGACTCCCAGAGAGTAAAAAACAGGATGAATTGTTAAGTACCCTGTTATTACAAATAATACAACTATTATAAAACCCAGCAAAAGAGCCCGGCTTGCCATTTTTTTTACTTCCTGCCTGTCGGTAGAAATAATATTCCGTGAAATCAATGAACTTGTTGCAACACCTACACCCTGAGAGAGCCCTCCCATAAACATAATAACGGGAAAGGTATAACTGATAGCCGCTAATTGGGGTACGCCGAGCATTCCGACAAAATATGTATCTACAATTTGAAATACTACCATGCCCAGCATTCCTAATGTCATAGGCCATGTTAAATCATAGAGTTGTTTCCCGATATTACCCTCCGTCAAATTTTTATTTATTTTCTTCAACTTCCTTTAATCCTTTTAATGCCTGATTGGCGTTGTTTATCATTATATCAAGGAATTGGAATATTTGTTCCCTTTGCGGGTTACTGAATCCCCGGAGTAATAATTCGCTCCATAGTGTAAATTTTTTCAATAGTTCCGGTTCGAGAGGTTCCGTTTTTTTCGTAATAAAGATCTTACGTCCCCTGCCATCGTTCTCGTCAATTTTTCGTATGATGTAACCGTTTTTCTCAAGTATTTTCAACTGAGACGTGACAGACGACTTATCCATTCCAGAATGTTGAACAAGTTCATTTTGACCAATTCCATTGTTTCTGATTATTAAATTCAGGGTTATGACCTGTGCGTGTCCAATGGAAAAATCCCTGAAGTGATATTGAAAAAAGGTATGTGCCGCCCTTGATAGAGCACCTATTCTCTTCCCAACTGATTGATGTTTCATAAAAGACTTGTTTTTGCAAAAATAGATAATATAGTTGGAATTCCAACTATATTAATGATAAACAGATTTACTTTACAGAATAGTAAAAGCCGGTGGCCGGGATCATCCCTCACCTGCACAAAGTGATCACCCGGAATCAGAGTTAATCATATGATCTATAGATAGAAACAGAAATTTCAATTTCCCCGGCGGAATGTGGTAATGCCGGCCGGGTAATGCACTTTTAATCAGCCTTTTGAATTATTGGTCTCCTCTTTTCTTCCTCTCCAAAGGAACTATTCCTGCCATCTCTCCGATGATATTTACCAGCTCGGTTCCTGCCGGAATAACTATTTTGGCATTATTCCCGAGGGATGCTTCAAGAGCCTCCAGCTTTCTCAATAATTGGGCATTCCCGATAAAATATTTATTTGCCGCTTCATTAACAAGTCTGATGGCTTCAGCTTCGCCTTCAGCGTGCAATATTTTTGCCTGTTTATAACCTTCTGCTTCTTTTATCTTACCCCTCTTTATCCCATCTGCAACTGTTTCGGCTGCAGTAGCGGAATCTATTGCTGCAATCTTTTCATTTTCAGCTTTTACTACTTTATTCATGGTATCCTGAACATCCGAAGGAGGATCAATTTGTTTTAATTCGGTACGGATAATTTCAATTCCCCAACCTTTAGTTTCTTTATCAAGGGTTGCAAGAAGCTCTGTGTTAATTTTCCCCCGTTCGCTGTTGGCAGATTTTAAGGTAAGCGTTCCGATTATATTACGAAGGGTTGTACGGGCAAGTTGAACAATTTGCCATTTATAGTTATTAACATCATACGTCGATCCTTTTACACTCGCTTCATCTGATTTTACCCTGAAATAAACTTGTGCATCTACACTTGCATTCAGATTATCGTTTGTGATTATTTCCTGTGGCTGGGCATCCACCATCTGTTCAGTAACATTTATCACAAATATTCTGTCTATGACCGGAATAATCCAGTGAAATCCGGGATTGGCGAAATTATGGTACTTTCCAAGCCTCTCAATTAAACCTCGTTCTGTTGGCCGTACAATTCTGATTCCGGCGAAGAATATCACAACGACAGGAATTATTAAATACAAATAGTTCATTTTAATTTCCTTTCTTTTAATAAATAATTATTTTGTAAGTTACGGATAATAATTTGTTATTCATATTATAATCCATTTATTTTGAATTATTTACAAAAAGTCAGTTAAAATTTATGCTTACTGGATAAAGAAAAGCGACAGATTAAACTTATGCGATTTGGCCAGGATTGTTACTCAGTCTCGAAAGCAGGCATACCAGACTATAAATTTTGGAGTGGGTCCGATAATACCTCTATAGATTATTTTTTGTGAAGTAAAAAATATCCAGACCCTGATAAATATAACGATGTCAATCTTTCCGGCTGCTTGTGGTTGAGGTGCCCGCCTTATGTAATTGATGACAGAAACTTTTATTATATTGTGATCCTTTGGCAGGCCACACTATGCTTAAAATAATT
>JAHYJP010000188.1 GCA_019429055.1 Bacteroidales bacterium | reverse complement strand
ATACTCCCGGGGCCTTTCCTGGCCTGGAAGCCGAAGAGCGCGGACAGGCAGAATCCATTGCCCGTAACATCACCGAAATGGCCAACATTGAAGTTCCCATCATTTCCCTGGTAATTGGAGAAGGGGGTAGCGGAGGTGCCCTTGGAATCGGAGTGGGTGACCGTATTCTCATGCTTTCCAATGCCATCTACTCAGTTATTTCGCCTGAGGGATGTGCTTCTATCTTGTGGAGAGACGCCAAATACGCTCCCGATGCAGCCGAAGCGCTGAAAATTACTGCTCATGCACTTCTTGAAAATGAGGTTATTGATGAGATCATTCAGGAACCTTCCGAAGGTGCCCACACTGATTATGAACAAATGGCTGCAGATGTAAAAAGATCACTGCTCAGGAATATCAGAAACCTTTCCGGTATCCCTGTATATGAACTGCTGGAACAACGTTTTGAAAAGTATGCGGCAATGGGGAAGTTTGCGGTAGAATAGTGAATAGTGAATAGTGAATAGGGATTAGTGAATAGTGAAACTTGTAAGAAAAAAAAGAGTATGAAAAATAAGAAAGTGCTTAGGATGACTGATACTACCCTGCGTGACGGGCATCAGTCGCTTTGGGCAACCCGTATGCGTACGAAGGATATTCTTGATATTATCGATGTAATTGATAATGCAGGGTATTATTCACTTGAAGTATGGGGAGGTGCTACATTTGATGTATGCCTGCGGTTTTTAAGAGAAAATCCATGGGAACGGCTCAGACAAATCAAATCCAGGGCAAAAAATACGCCTCTGCAAATGCTCTTAAGAGGGCAAAACATTGTTGGATACAAAAACTACCCCGATGATCTGCTGGATCGCTTTGTTGAAACTGCCCACGAAAACGGAGTGGATATTTTCAGGATCTTTGATGCACTCAATGATACACGCAATCTTGAATCGGCCATTAAATCAGTAAAAAAACATGGTGCCCATGCTCAGGGTGCACTTTCCTATACCATCAGCCCGGTGCATACCATTGAAAAATACGTTGAGTATGCCCGTGAACAGGTGCAAATGGGAGTCGATTCTCTCTGCATAAAGGATATGGCCGGATTACTTTCTCCGTTGCGATCCAAAGAACTTGTTGGTGCTTTGGTTAAAGAATTCGGTTTGCCGGTACAGGTACACTGTCATGCCACAAGTGGAATGTCAGAAACAGCTTACCTGGAAGGAGTAAGAGCCGGGGCAGGTGCCATTGACAGTGCAGTGGCTTCCATGTCGGGCTTCTCATCACAGCCTGCAGTGGAAACCCTGTATCATATCTTTACAGAAATGGGTTATGACCTGAATCTGGACATGGATGCCATAAGGAAAGTAAATAAATATTTTGCTGAGCTGGCACCCCGCCGTGCCAAAGGTCGTGGTCATGAAGCTGCTGTGGATGGAGAAATCCTGATTCACCAGATCCCAGGCGGTATGATATCCAACTATCGCTCTCAGCTTGAACAACAGGACAGTATTGACAAACTGCCCGAGGTTCTTGAAGAAGTTACCCGGGTAAGGGAAGACCTCGGGTTTCCGCCGCTGGTTACTCCCACCAGCCAGATTGTAGGCACCCAGGCTGTAATGAATGTACTTGCCGGTGAGCGTTACAAAATTGTTCCCCAGGAAGTTAAAAACTATGTGAAAGGAATGTATGGTCGTTCACCCGTTCCAATTGACAAAGCCTTCATGAAGAAAATTCTTGGCGATGAAAAACCTATTACCAAAAGGCCGGCTGATGATCTGAAACCGATGCTTCCCACAGCCACCAAAAACCTGTCGCAACCCGAACTCATAAAAGAAGAGGAAGATATACTTTCGTATTGTCTGTTCCCTGAAGTGGCTCTGGAGTATTTTAAATGGAGAGCTTTACCAGAAGATCAGCGTCCCAAAACCACCGCAGATATTGAAGCTGAGGAATTTTCCGGTGAAAAGAAAGTTTCAGAAGAGAAAACTTCCCTTTCTTCAAACGGGAATAATCTTGACAAGATGCTACATGCCGATGATTATGCAGGAATTAATGATATTCTGGAAAAAGCGTCGCGTCTGAGCCTGAATGAGCTTGTGATCCGCAAGGGTGATTTTAATCTGTCTCTTTTCAGTGGAAACGGTAATGGCAACGGTAATGGACGAGTCCATTCTTCTGAGAAATCTGCAGAATCTTCTGTGCCGAGTCAGCCAATGCAGCAACAAACTGCTGCCAAACCGCAGGAAGTTGCAGAAACGGCTGTGGATACGGCCCGGGAAACCATAAATTCTGTTATGGCAGGCACATTCTACCGGTCGCCCGGCGAGAATACACCTCCGTTTGTTGCTGAAGGAACTGTTGTGAATGAAGGTGATACAATCTGTATCCTGGAAGCCATGAAGCTTTTTAATGAAATCCAGGCGCCCTATAAATGCCGTATTCTCAAAGTTATGGTTCAGGATGCCACCAAAGTAACCAAAGGACAACCGCTTATGGCTGTTGAAAAGCTTTAGGGATATTTCGAACCGGAAATAAAAAAGCCGATAATTTCATATAGAATTTACAGGCTTTTTCTCATTAAAACCACACATTATCGCTGCTGGTTCTCTTCTTCTGCAACTCTGATGGTTTCCATCAACTGTTCTTTTCGGTCTTCGAGAATAAAATGCATTTTCAGGGCATTGATCTCCTGTTCAAGAACACGAAACTCCTGCTCAAGAACACTGCTGAACTTATGCAATGCTTCAAGGGAATATGATTTTTTACCACTGTCAGGATACTGGTCAATGTAATCCATGATCATTTCCAGGCTGTTGCCGGCAACCTGTCTGAGTTGCATCAAGGAATCGCTGATTTTTTGTCTGCGATCTTTATCGGTCACAGCACTTACCAGCGGATCTCTTTTTTGTATGGTACTTAAGGACTTCACGAAGGTTAAAAGCGCTTTGTTCAGGTTTTCATCTGCATCATAACATATATTTCGAAACATTTTTACCTGCATCAGATCAGACTCTACCCGTGCAAAGCCTTTGTCCATTGCAGTAAAATGCTGTAGAATACCATTTGCAATTTTTTGAATTTTCTCCAGTTTTCTGACCATCGTTTTCTGGTGGTTTGTTTTTCGGTTAACTTAGGTGTTTACAGACGAAATCTTTCTACACAAAATATATTAAAGCAAAAATAAAACACGTTAATGACAAATAGTGTCGCTGTAAAAATAATTTTTGTTTTTGTTTGCTTTCAGCAATATTAACAAAAAATAAATTAAATCAAAAAGGGGTTTGGGCTAACCAATTTGATAGTCAAAATAATGAATTCAGGGGTTTGGGGGATAATAAACCTGCTTTGGCAAAATAGTAAAGTTTTAAAAAATATATTTTTATTTTAAAGGTCTGGATTGTAATGTTTTAGTAAAAAATGTTGATAAGTTTTTTCTGAAAAAAACACTTATATGCCTGTGTTAATCTGTAAGATGGGGAATAATAAGTAAAAATTTTTTTCAGAAACTTGTCAGGAAAAATAATTCCTATATCTTTGCTGCATCCTTTTTTTCCAAACCATGAACCAGGCAGCGCTGGGTAATCTGGCAAAACCTTGTTTCAAGAAGGAGAACGATCCTGTAGAAATAATTGATTCACACCACGTTTTCTGATTGTTCAGCTGTCATGTCAAGAAGAAAACGTCCAGCGTTGCCTGGATTTTTTGGTTTTTTTTTATGTAAGCATCGCAATCGTTTGCGACATAAAATCATAAAGTAAAAAAGGATGTTTACTTACAGATTGTAATTTTCCTGGATATACCAGAACACACAAACTGCCCTGGCAAGTGCCGGGGTTTTTATTTTTATCCCGGTTTTTGTCTTATAATAAATATCATTCCTGTAATGAACATTACTTCACCTGCCCAGAACAGCAACCAGTTAAAGCTTTCCGGAATATAATCCTGGGAAATTTCAAAAAGATTTTCTCCTGAGATGTTCCATATTTCCCGAAGACTATTTTGCTCCAAAACAAACACGGAATAGTCATATATAAATGACAGGAAAACAAGAAATGCCCCCGCAATCCAGTATGCCCATACATTACGGCTGATCCTGGAATTTTTGTTCTTCTCATCAAAAATCAATACGCTTAAAGCAATTCCAATCATCGTAAAAGATACAATAACGGGTGCTATTACGGGACCTGTCCAGGTAACCGGAATGAGAAACAGAATATCCCATGTGAAAAGAGATTCGGGCCAGCCCAGCAACAGATAAAGAAATACGTAATAAAAAATATCCCACACCCCAAAGCAGAAAATAAAATACGCAAACCTTTGCCTGAAGTTTTTCCCTGAAATGATGCTTACCGTCAGCAGCATGATCATGGTAGCCAGTTCGCGCAGAATTTCGGTAACTGCCACAGAAGCATCTATGGGGGCAAGGGGAAAATCAAATCCTTCAGGGTAATAAATTATGCGAAGATATACCACCACCGCACTTTCCAGAAAGGCCATGGCGATGGAGAAGAGGGTGAGGTATAAGAGGGGTTTTTTCATGGGTATTTTCACTTCATAATAAAGATATGGAAAAAGGTAATGAAGTATGAAAAAATCCTGAATTCTCATCTCTGAAGAATTCCGGATACCGCTTTAATTAAGGGCTGATAATGGTTGGATTATTCTGCAATAACCTTTTTACTGAAAAACGTATGACTGGTTTTAAGTATGATAATATAGGCCCCGCGCGGATAGTTTTCAAAATCTAAATCCATTATTAACCCTGCATCACCTGTTGTCCCGGCCATTTCCCAAACCTTCCATTTGCTGCATCCCATGTCATAACCGACCCTGAGCCGGTGGAATGAATATTTTCAGAGTGCACATTGGGTGCTATCAGATAGGTATACGCAATGGCAGAATCAACCGGAAAAACCTGCTCCTCAGTAACCTGGGCAATGATTTCAAACGAAAACATTAATAATACTACCCACAAAGTATGTGTTCTCATGTTTCAGCCTCCTCTTTTTATGGTTTTGCAAACTGATTAAACCATCAATCCTGCTTTTCTTAATTCATCCTTTAGTGCGGGCAGATTTGGTTTATGGTTATACAATTGGTTTACCATTGAATAAATATACTCCTGTTTGCCAGGGATTGAAAGAGATTGTTTCAAAAGATCTGCAATGTATTGGTATGCAACCCTGTTTCTTTCAGACTTCAAAACTTTTTCTACTTTTATTTCTGTAAGACGAATAGCACTTTCAGGCATTGGGTTATAAAGGTATTTTATTGATTGGGTAAAATCAATCCTGTCATAAACCGGATCATCTTTTAATTCATCAGAAATAATTGCCTCTGTTTTATCAAACATCTTTTCATGATTCCACAATTGTATTCTGTATCGAAGGTTTGAAATGGATTCAATAAGTTGAATTTTCTCATCTTCCGAAACAAAGCCACTTAGTTCCCTGAAAGCAGAAATTCTTTCCATTTTCAGGGCAGCATGTTTCAGTATGGAAATGTGCAGAGGACTTCCTTTTTTAACCTTTTCTGCCAGAAAAGTATAGGATTCATATTTGTATTTTTCAAAAAACGCGGTTGCTTTTTCCTGAAAAATTTCTTTTTGTGATTTGAAATAGTAAGCCATTAAATCCTCAGATGTTTGATAATCCTGAAGAAATATTGATTCCATGATCTGTACCCAAAGTTTTTTATTATCCATTAAACCTACCACGTGATTTAGTAAACGGGGAAATTCCTTTAAATCAATACGAAATTCATTGGCCAGTTGCCAGAATACCTGTGCATTCTCCTTATTATTTATCACTGCAATAAGCAAATCTGCAATCATGGTCATAAAAAGATCTTCCGGGTTTTCTTCTTTTTGTTCTTTTTCTTCCCGAAATTTAAAAAGTAACCCAAAGGCAGTCTTGTAATCATCTGGCAGAAAATTTCTTGATAACAGTTTGTCTTTTTCTTCCATTAGGTTATTTCTGACTTTTTCAAAGAAGTAATCATTGGGATAGTCAGAAATATTATTATACGGGTCATAAATTTCCGCCATATCTATACCATGTACGATTGATGCAAGTTCAGAAACAATATGAGTTAAATTACCAAATTCAATTTCATTTTTAAGTTTATCGAGTAATCCTTCCAATGCATGATCGGCCATGCCTTCGGCAATCATTTGAGCAGCTTCATAATCCGGTACATAGTATCCGGGATCTTCCCACAGATCCCAGTCTAAATCTTCAAAATCGAGTTGATTTAATCCTTTGCTAATTTCTGCAGCATCTTCCCATATTTTATTCAAAAGCTCATTCACATCAAAATCGGGTGGATTTTGCAGCCTGATCGCTTCCCATTCCTGAAAATATTTTTCGATGAACATTTTTTTGATTCGTTCATCATTTTTCAGGATATCCCAAAGGAAGTTATTCTTTTCTGAATGTGTAATTTTATTAAAAAGATTTTCAAGTTCAGTTGTCTTCATATTTTTCCCTTTTTGAACCATTCTTTGTTACTCCCCCCTAAAGTTCCGAAAGCCTTCCGGGTTTCGATTTTTCAAAAATACGAAATCAAACCTTTATTTCCGGATGTTTCTTAAGCCTTTAAAAAGTATTGGATAGTTTTTAATTAAAGTTGGTACTTATTAATTTGCTATTTACAATTCCACTATGGTACGATTGGGGTACAGTTCTGGAATTGCACCAATGGGGGGCATATTGCATTTCAATTCCACTATGGTACGATTGGGGTTCTGTGTCAACACTCCACATCAGCAATGAACTGCTTAATTTCAATTCCACTATGGTACGATTGGGGTCAAATCAAAAGATATGAAAAACAAACCTGATTATAGAATTTCAATTCCACTATGGTACGATTGGGGTTATCAAAAAAACTAAAATTATGGCAAACTTAAAAGATATTTCAATTCCACTATGGTACGATTGGGGTAGGTAGAAACCAGGGAAAACAAGATCCGCAATAACAATTTCAATTCCACTATGGTACGATTGGGGTTCGTGTTTAACCGTCTCAAAAGTAAAACCCCGAATTAATTTCAATTCCACTATGGTACGATTGGGGTTTTTGGTTTGTAAAAAAAGCCTGTAAAAAGTACAGGCATTTCAATTCCACTATGGTACGATTGGGGTTATCAAATGTACATTAAAAGCCTGTATACTTACTATAATTTCAATTCCACTATGGTACGATTGGGGTAGTTTTTCAATAAATCTCTCTT
>JAHYJP010000187.1 GCA_019429055.1 Bacteroidales bacterium | reverse complement strand
GTTTAGAGTTTAGAGTTTAGAGTTAACTTTGACTTTGAACCCAACAATATAGTATTAAACCGGGTAGTTTTAAAACTGCCCGGTTTTTTTCTGTTTTTTTTTGTGTTAAAAATTGGTAACGTGGAGATAAGGATAATTAAAGGTTGTTCGGTATGCCCTGAGGGGATGCTTTGACGGACCTGAAACCGGAGAGCCGTCAATTAAAAGAAAAACAGATTCACACTCGGTACCTTTGGCCAATGGCGGATCTTCAACAATAATGCGGCAGTTTGAATAGGGATGGTATGGACATGCCCTGTCAAAGGCAGTAAATTCGTCTTCCTGGGCCCGGTATATGATAATACCCCTGAATCCGCCTGTATAATAAGCCCATCCGCCAATACTGTTCAGCTCAATATGCTGGGTAGATTCTACATTAATTATAAAATCGACAGGATAATAGGGCACAGGATGCATATCATCTTTGGTGCATGAAGCCACAGTAAACAATACTATTAACCAAATTACCGGTAGTAAAGGCTTTATGTAGATTTTTGAAAATAAATTCATTGAGCTTGCGTTTGAACATTACAAAGTTACACTGATTTTTCTAACTTTGTTTCACTGCAAATTATTGCATAAACATTGATTATGGTAAGAATATCATTCCGGTATCACATACTCATTTATTTATTGGTACTTTTGCCGGTAACTTCCTGTGGCCCGAATTATAAAGTGGCAAGAACCGAGCGACAGTATGAAAAAAGGGCGGAAGAAAGAAGAAAAGAGGGAGAAAGGGCGATGCGCCAGGCAAAAAAAAGGCACGTACAAATGCAAAGCCCCGAAACCCGTCAAAGAATGAAACAATCCCGCAGTAAAAGCAACCGAATGATAAACAATCCGCGGAACAAACCGTTCTATGTAAGGTGGTTTAATTCCATAAGGGGAAAAAGGTAGTTAAGCATATCAGAAAATAAACAATCAACATGGAAGACTTTTTATATATTTTTCTTGCAGTAATATGGCTGGTAATAAGTATTCTGGGTAGTAAGAAGAAGAAACAGGCACAACAACAACAAAAACAGGAAAAACAGGAAAGACAGGAAAGACTAGAGAGGCAGGAAACCAAACCTTCCCAAAGAGAAGAAACCCGCGAATACCAGCCTGCACCACCGGTAAGCCAGCAGAAAGAACCCAAAAGAGATTTTGAGGACCTGCTGGAAGAGTTTTTTGGTGGTGAAACCCAACCCAAAGAAAAACAACCAAAACCCCAGGAGGCACCCACACCTGCCTATTCGCAGGAAAGAACCTACCAGGATGACAGAAAACCTGAAAGAAGATTTAATGAAGATATCATTTCTGAAAAAGTAGAAGAATTTGAAGGTGCTGATGCTATTACTGATGATTATGAATTCTCAGCAGAAGGAAAGGTTGAAACTATAGAAGATCTCATCAGATCCTACGAAGATGAGTATAAAAAAATAGAAGAAAAAGACAAAGAACTTAGTGTGGTTGATCTGGAAGAAGATGAGGCTCCCCAGGAAGAAATTGAATTTGACGGGCGTAAAGCTATCATTTACAGCGAGATAATTAACAGAAAATATTTTTGATTATTTCTGTTTTTTTGACGTTTATTTACCAAATAATCATTAAATTTGCTCATGCAAACGGGCAAAACCTGTTTGCTTTTCTGTTATATAAAAGCAGAGTTGTAAAAAGTACGGGTTTACAAGCTTAATAACAAATTAAAGATCACCAACAATCAGGGTTGTCAGTTATGTTTTGATGCATGCATGCTGTCAGCTGTTTTTTTTTATACCTTGTTAAACCTGCACCAGATTTAGAAATATGTTTATTTTGCATTATACATACAATTTAAGATGCGACTTCAGGAAATACCTGAAACAGTATCTTTATGGCTGTATTTTTATGCAACTACCCCGAATACTGTCTTCTGCAGGGGTTTATTCAAAAACTACACCTGATCTGGAAAAAGTCCCCCTAATACCCCAACGATACCGGATAGCACCGGAATACATTACACCATTCAGGGAAAGACAAAAGGGGGCCAGAATCTTAACAGAATCCGATAACATTTAAAAAATCCTGTTTTACGGTCCCTTGAAAAGCAGCATTGATTTCAGATGAAATACATGCAGGGATAATGTTAAACAACAATACCATATAATCATGAATGAGGTTAAATATTTTACACAGGAAGGTCTTGAGAAACTCAAACAGGAGTTGGAACATTTAAAATCTGTTGAAAGACCTGGTATTTCCCAGCAAATTGCCGAAGCAAGAGAAAAAGGCGATCTGTCGGAAAATGCAGAATATGACGCTGCCAAGAATGCTCAGGGTATGCTTGAGCTGAAAATATCAAAACTTGAAGATACTCTTAGCAATGCCAGGGTAATTGACGAATCGCAACTTGACATGAAAAAAGTATCAATCCTATCCAAGGTAAAGCTCAAAAACCTCATGAATAACGTTACCATGACCTATACCCTGGTACCCGAAAACGAAGCGGATATCAAATCTGGAAAGATATCCGTCAACAGCCCCATTGCCAAAGGATTGCTGGGTAAAAAAACAGGCGAAAAAGCAGAGATCCAGGTTCCTGCAGGACTTATGACATTCGAAGTGCTCGAAGTAAGCAGATAAATTTCTGTTCACTTTAAAAAGCCGGGTAAATTATATTTGTTTTACCCGGCTTTTTTTTACTTTTATAATCACATTCAAAAACCAAAACTATGGCAAGTATTTTCTCCAAAATAGTAGCAGGTGAAATTCCATGTTACAAGGTGGCCGAAGATGACCAATTTCTGGCTTTTTTAGATATTAACCCCCTGGCCAAAGGGCACACACTTGTTATCCCCAAAAAGGAAACCGACTATATTTTTGATATCGAAGATAAAGAATACCAGGACCTGTTTCTTTTTGCAAAAAAAGTAGCTCTGGCCATTGACAAAACTACCAATTGCGAAAAGGTGGGCATTGCAGTAATTGGGCTTGAAGTGGCTCACGCGCACATACACCTTGTACCCATCAATGGAATTTATGATATTGATTTCAGTAAACCCAAACTGAAACTCAGCCCGGAAGAATTTCAGATGATAGCAGATCGCATTGCTTCAAAGATAGGATAGTTCACTTTTTTACCCTACCGGGATTTTTTGCAATAAAAGCCTGCCAGCCTGTGTAAGATTCAGAATCATCCTGCGTTTTTCCCCGCTGGAAATGGTGACAAACTGCAACCGCAAGAGCATCTGTAATATCGTAATATTCCGGAATTTGGTTTAACGACAGCATACCGGCCAGCAATCCGGCCACCTGCTCTTTGGATGCCCCTCCTTTTCCTGTTATGGATTGTTTGATTTTCCTGGGAGAATACTCAAAAACCGGGATATCGCGATAGAGTGCTGCGGCAATGGCTACCCCCTGGGCTCGTCCGAGTTTTAGCATACTTTGAATATTCTTTCCGAAGAAAGGGCTTTCGATGGCCAGTTCATCAGGATGGTATTGGTCTATAAAACGAAGTGTGGTTTCAAATATCTTTTTCAGCTTCAATGAATGATTGCCCAGCTTATTCAGTTTGAGTACGTCCATGGCAATAATTTCAATTTTACTACCTTTGACATCAATTATTCCCAGCCCCATGTTGTTTGTGCCGGGATCAATACCCATAATGATTTTTTCCACTTCTGCTGATTTTATGAGGATACTCTCGCAATCCATTCCTTCAGGAGCAAAAGTACACAAAAATTTTCTGCCTTTACTCAGGGTAATTCTGGGATTGGGCGCAATGGGTTATCTCTTTCACACCTTTTATCAGTTACACATATCAGAGTCTCAATCCTGGACCGTTTTTTTTAATTTCTCGCCATTATCGGTTTTACTCCTTTTTATCGTTTTGCTCATGATGCCATTGAACTGGGGTATTGAAATGATAAAATGGAGAATCTTAACACGAAAAATAGAAAAACTTTCCACTGCAAAAATCGCAAAGTCGATCCTGATAGGTATAAGCCTGGGAATGATTACGCCCAAACGTACCGGCGAATTTGCCGGTCGTATTATGATGCTTTCGCCGGGCAACCGGCTGAAAGGGTTGCTGTTAAATACTGCAGGCAGCATGAGCCAGCTTTTTATCACTCTTTTCTGGGGAACAGCCGGATTGATTGCGATATTAAAGTTTCTACCGGAAGGAAAACTTCTGAAAAGCCCGGGGATCATGCTGAATTATGACATCATTTTAACTTTGGGAATAATCTTTACCCTAAGCATTCCGGTACTTATTGGTTTTTTAAGTAATTCGGGATTCCGGCTCAGAAATAACAGCAGGATAGCTTCACACCTTAACAACCTTTTCAACACTTTTTCCTGTCTGTCAGTTAACGACCTGCTGGGGTTATTTATACTGAGCTTTGTGAGATACATTGTTTTTGTATTCCAGTTCTGGATTTTGATGATCGTGGCAGGTTTGCATGTTCCGGTAATAGATTTCTTTACCCTTGCAGCGGTCATCTACTTACTTATGGCGCTCATACCGTTATCCGCTATATGGGAGTTGGGTGTGCGAGGATCGGTGGCATTGGTTGTATTCGGCATGTATTTCCCTGAAGGGATATTGTTTCAGCCTGCCGTAATTGCAGCAAGTACCGGACTCTGGATTATTAACCTGGCATTGCCCGCACTTGCCGGAAGTATTATGAGCATGGGCATTAATTTCAGAAACCAAATCGAGGATGCATGAGCACAACAATTATCCTGTTAAGTTTTTTAATTGCTCTTGCTTACAGTATTCTGATAGGTTATTTTACCGTTGGATGGTTTAAGAAAACCGAAAAAAAAGTTGTTGGCAAATCAAATCATCCCTTTATTTCAGTCATTATCCCTTTCCGCAATGAGGCATCAAATCTTAAGGGCCTGATCCGGAATCTGAAATCACAGGATTACCCTTCCGAAAAATTTGAGATACTTTTTTCGGATGATTTTTCTGATGATGAAAGCATTGAGATCATAAACCTGGATATTGGCGAACTTTCGAATTTTTATCTGATCCAACCTCACAGCAAAGATGCACACGGAAAGAAAGCCGCCATTGAAAGAGCTTTAGAAAAAGCCGCAGGAGATATAATTGTAAATACGGATGCCGACTGTATCATGGGCCCTGAATGGCTCAAAAATACAGGAAATGAATTCAGTGATCATGATCTCCAGTTGTTGCTGGCACCTGTAGACATTGATAATTCAGGGAAAGGAGTGTTTGCGAAATTGCAGTCGCTGGAGTTGATGAGTCTTATGGGTGCCACAGGTGGAAGTGCCGGTATGGGCCATCCGGTTATGGCCAATGGTGCCAATATGGCTGTCAGGTTGAAGACTATGCTGGAAGTCAGGGATAAGATAAAGGGAAAAGAACTGCTTTCCGGAGATGATATGTTCCTTCTGCAGGCAGTAATAAAACTGTATCCGGGAAAAATCAGATTCCTGAAAAACAGAAAGGCAATTGTAAAAACCAGGCCGGCAAATACCCTAAAAGATTTTCTCAGGCAACGAGTACGATGGTCGGCTAAATCCACAGCCTACCGTGATGCATTTACAATTTTCACAGGCGGAGTAGTGGCAGCAATCAATTTAATGATAGTGCTCCTGTTGTTGGGGTTGTTATTCAACCCGGCTCTAATAAAGGCAATTGCCATTTTATGGATAGCCAAACTGGTCGTTGATTTTCCTTTGGTTGCCGGGGTGGCAGGATTTATGGGCAAACCAAAATTATTATGGTTCTACATTCCACTTCAGTTTATCTATCCGCTATATGTAACCATAACCCTCTTGCTGGCGGCTTTAACCCCAACAAAGTGGAAGGATCGAATACAGAAATAGGACTTAGAAAGCTCAGGGACCCAGCTCTTTCTTCACACCAATGAGAAACTTCTCAATTTTATTCAACGACTTTATGATCTCGTATTCGCGGTGGGTATCTTCAGGATTTTTGCGTAATTTCTCTTTGGCACCCTTCAGGGTGTAGCCTCTCTCTTTAACCAGGTTGAAGATCAGATGAAAATTATCAACATCCTTTTGGGTAAACAATCGATTTCCTTTTTTATTCTTTTTAGGTTGAATAATTTCAAATTCCTTTTCCCAGAAACGGATTAGAGAAGTATTTACATCAAACATTTTTGCTACCTCACCGATGGTATAGTATATGCGTGCTGTGTTATTTTCTTTTTCGTCCATGCTGTTCTTGAATTTCCCCTGAACCATTCATTTATTTCTTCCCCAAAAGTAAAAAAGAAAAAACCTTCTGTCAAACAAATTTTGCAGACGTTGTTTTATCAGTTTTCAGTCAAAGGTAGTAAGAGAAAATCTGATCTTATTTTATCCTTTATTTACGTAACTTTGTAATACAACACATTATAATGCAAATTGATTGATACGTTAATCAGAGACACAATCGCCCAAAAAGCATATATACAATGAGAACACAATTTGTAACAGATGACCACGGGAACAAACTGGCCGTTATACTCCCCATAAAGGAATACAATAAGATGATGGAAGACCTGGAAGAGTTGGAAGATATAAAGCTTTATGACGAAGCCAAAAAATCCAACGAGCCTTCTATTCCTATTGATGAAGCATTTAAAATGATTGAAGCTAAGCGCAATGCAAAGTAATGACTTATAATGTAACCTTAAAGAAACGAGCAATTAAAGCTCTTGAAAATATTAATGAACCTTATTACTCCAATATAAAGGGAGCCATTTACAGCCTTGCCGATAATCCACGCCCTGCCGGTTACAAGAAGCTGAAAGGCCGGGATGCTTTTCTTATTCGGGTAGCCAATTATCGTATTATCTACGAAATCCAAGACGCCATTCTACTGGTGGATGTGGTCGATTTGGGACACAGAAAAGATATTTACAAATAGCAAAAAGCCCGGAAAGACCGGGCTTTTTGCTTAGCTTTTACATAGACTTATTTGTCTCCATAATGACCTTTGGCTGATAGTACTTCTACGGTTACTATTTCATCATTAATGGTATATACAAGCCGGTTCTTTTTGTCTATTCTTCTTGACCACTTGCCATGCATCTTACCTCTGAGCTGTTCGACTTGCCCTGTCCCGGTTTTGGGATGCTCAATAAGTTCCTGCAGGAGTTTTTCTATTTTTTGGGTTATTGCTTTTCCTCCATTTTTTTTCAGAAAAGCGATATCTGTTTTCGCCTGTATTGTAATGTCAAGTGTATACATATTTACAGGTTCTCCAGAAGGTTTTTAATATCATCTTTCGAACTCAGGCGCAATGCAACTTCCTTATCCTTAATCGCATTTTTTACTTTTTCTACATTTCTTTTATCGGCCCAAAACATATCGCCACTCGGACTGATTTCATAAGGGTCGCATCGAAATTCTTT
>JAHYJP010000186.1 GCA_019429055.1 Bacteroidales bacterium | reverse complement strand
CGGTATAGCTGCATCCGATAAACGCCGTATTGCTTATAGTGCTTCCTAGAGCACTACTACTATTCGTCATAGACTTCATGTTTTCCCAAACGATCTTTCAAACCATATTCCATGTAATACATAGGGCCCCCGGAAACTGTTCCATCAGAATTAAACCTTCGGTATTTTAATGCCAGTGTGCACTCTACCAGCTTAAGCATCATACCAAAGAAGCCGGTAATCCACATCCAGAAAATGGCACCGGGTCCGCCAAGGTAAATGGCAAGTGCAACACCCACTATGTTACCAGTGCCCACAGTTGCCGATAATGCAGTGGTGAGTGCCTTAAAATGGTTGATATCGCCTGCATCACCCTTTTTGGAGAACCGGCCCGATACTACATGCAAGGCATGGCGGAATTTTGTGATGTGCAGAAAATTCAGCTTGAAGGCAAAATAAATTCCTGTAGGAAGCAACAATGCCAGCAGGAGATAGCCTCCAACATAATCATTGTAAAGAGTAATTACATGGTTAAGTTTATCCAGAAAGTCAGACATGAGATGTAGATTAAATGGTTTTTATTATTCCTATTGCATTAAGAAATATAATTGCTATAGCCACCGGTGCAATGAATCTTATAAGAAACCTGAACACTCCGAATAATTTGATTTTAAGTGTGCCCTGATTCGACATTTCATCTTCAACATCGACACGCTTCATATACCAGCCCACAAAAATCACAATAAGCAAACCACCCAAAGGTAAAAGGACGTTGGACGCGGTAAAATCAAGTGTATCAAAAATGTTTCTACCACCAATGGTAATATGTTCGAATGTTCCCCATGAGAGTGTACAAAACAACCCCACAAACGCAGCCGCAACGGCTGTTATTATGGTTGCGTTGCGGCGAAGCATATTAAATTCCTCTACCAGAAAAGCAACCACTACTTCCATAATTGAAATGGATGAGGTAAGCGCTGCTATGGCCAGAAGTATAAAAAATGCTATACTTACAATGTAGCCACCGGGTATTTGCATAAATACATTGGGCAAGACCATAAAAATAAGGCCTGCTCCGCCTTCCTCGGGCTGCATACCCAGAGAAAACATGGCCGGGAAAATAGCAATACCCGCCAATATGGCAATGACCACATCAGCAATGGATACTTCAAACGCTGTATCTGCAAGGTTGGTTCTTGATGGGAAGTAGGATGAATACGTGATCAGCGCACCCATCCCGATACTTAGCGAAAAAAATGCCTGACCCAGTGCACCCAGTATTACCGTTGAATCAATTTTGCTGAAATCGGGCTTAAAAAGGAAAACCAGGCCTTCAAATGAACCGGGTAGGGTTATGGAACGCACTGATAAAGCAATCAGTAGCAACAACAAAAATGGCATAAGAATTTTTGAATATTTCTCAATACCTTTTTTAACTCCCGAAAGAATGATTATCGCTGTAAGTATGATAAAAATTAATTGCCAGAAAACAGGTAAAAAAGATGAAGTCTGAAATTTCTCAAACATCAATGTTAGCTCCACAGTGTTTTTCCCCTGGAATCCGTTAATTACTGAAGTGTACACATAATGAAGAGTCCAGCCGGCAATGGTACTGTAAAAGGCAAGGATTACAAATGCTGCAACAATACCCATAACACCTATAATGGGCCACCATGTTCGGGGTGCCAGTTCCTTAAAAGCTCCGAAGGTATTTTGTTTGGCTTTTCTGCCGATTACAAATTCCGAAAGCATTACCGGAATTCCCAGCAGAAGCACAAAGGACAGATATACCAGCAGAAATGCTCCCCCTCCATTTTCTCCAACCACATAAGGAAACCTCCAGATATTTCCCAGCCCGATTGCGGAGCCGGCTGCAGCGGCAATAATACCAAATTTGCTGGTAAAGCCATCGCGTTTGCCACTTTCTTTCAAAGACATATGAATGGTGCTTTTGGTTTATGCAACTATTTTGATAGTTTTTTACAAAAGCCCAAAAATATAAAAATATACCCAATAGCAAGGGGTTTGTGAAAAAAAAGAAAATGTGGTGAGGATGAGCAGAAAAAACAGATAGTAACCACCTGAAGTTGATTACCTGAAATAATTTTCAACTTTTCCGTTGTTTGTAATAATCATTTCTCCTTCGGGAACATCTTTTCGCCAAAACAGAAAACCTTTTTTTATGGCAGGTTCTTGTACAACACCCTTCCAGTGAGTTTCACTATACAATGCATTGGTTATTCTTCCGCCATCCACAATCAATCTGGCACCTGATTCAACTATCAATGAAGCTTCCGGCACCATTTCAATTGTACCGGTAAGATGGAGCGTATAACCTGTTTTTATGATAATATCCTGATAAAACTTTATATCAGTATCCCAGGTCTGGTCAAAACTAACTTCATAAGGAACTAAACTGAATCCCCATGCATATTTCCTCACACTTTTATTGGCAATAGCCCGGTTCATCCTTCCCATCTGAAGGGGAGTAATATTTCCGGCTGCACGGTTGCCTCCCATAATATTGTTAGTACAGGTAGTTTCCGGATCCTTCAGATCGCATCCCCACGATCCGTCATGATAACAAATCTCGCAACCTGGTCGTGGATTATGACACCATTCCTGTTTTTCAAATCCGAAAAGATCAAACAGAAAATCAGGATGAGAAGTCTGGCAATACTCAGAGTTGTAAGGATGCCTGAGCTCAAGATTATGCCCTAATTCATGTGCCACATGAAGCATAAGTGCCCACCATTGAACACTCTCCAGATCATCTCTGTCATGTTTCACAAAACTTACAACAAATGAATCGGCACCTGAACTTCCTGACGATGGATAATTGGCGTAACCTGATGCGCCGCGGCAATTTCCGGGAGTAAAATGGATATTGAGAAATTTACGTTTTTCAGGCGAAATGGCAAAAACGGCCTCATTGAGCCGGTTGCCATCAAAACAACCAACCTCATAAAGATCAGTATTCTGGTAAAACCCCACATCTTTTAGTTCAAACCTGATATGGCTGTCTCTAAGGTAATCAATACCTTTCACAGGATGACTGGGTGGCGGCGTACTTCTGAAGTGCATGTTCAGGCGTTCCGTCAATTCAAGTAAATGCTCATGTAACTCATCGCTTTCTGTGAAATTACCTGTTCCATCATCCTTCTGCCAAATATTTATGGCAATGTAAATGGTTTTAACAGTTTGATTAAGGGGCTCACCGGGGATATAGTGTTTCTGATGTGAGAAAAATGATCGTGTATTCTCATAAGGTCCATAGGTTTTCTGCGGGGTAATCTTTATGGACTCAAACTGGCCAAAAGCACTGAAATGAGAAAGATAAACTAGCAGGAAAGATATAATGACTGTTGTGAATTGTTCTGATTGTAAAATAAATCGTAAATCTGCAGGAGACGTTTTCATATTTTGGCTGTAAGATTTCTTTGTAAAGTTCAAAATATTTAGTGAGAAAGTCAAAAAACTATTTTTCAGCACTCAAAAACACAGCCATTAATTGCATATATTATTTTTTTGTATTAAATTAACAAAGTTTAAATCATTAATTTACAAATAAAATAAGAATGGGCTGGAAGGATTATTTTTATTTTACCAGGACAGAAAGAAACGGCATTATAGTGCTGGTGATCTTAATTATTTTAATAATCCTGTTACCCTTTATATACCAGTTTTTTTATCCGGTAAAAGTTTATGATTTCAGCGAGTTTGACAGGAAAGTTGATCGGTATGAACAAATGCTTGCAGAGTATCGTGAAGCCAGAACTGCCATTGAAGCAAGCTACGATAAAGAAACAGCCAGCAGATCATCGTTAATCCTTAATCTTCAACCTTTTGATCCCAATAGTCTGGGCAGAGAAGAATTTATGGAAATGGGACTTCCGGAAAGAATAGCAGGTAATATTATTAATTACAGAAACGCCGGTGGTAGTTTCAGATTTAAAGAAGACCTCAAGCGGATTTACAGCATTAACGACGGTTTATACTACCGGCTTGAGAATTATATTGATTTGCCTTCGCGTGAAGATCAAATAACCCGCGAGGATGAACAAAGGGAAACACGCCGGTTTGCAACTGATACAACAAGCAGGGTTACTTTTCAGCCCCGATGGGCAGATGTACTCATTGATATGAATCGTGCCGACAGTACTGAGTGGCAGCAAATAAGAGGAATCGGCCCGGTATTCAGCAGAAGAATAACCACATACCGTGATCTGCTGGGAGGGTTTTATTCCACTTCCCAGTTAATGGAAGTTTTTGGCATGGATTCAACTCGATACGAGCAAATTAAACCGCATATTTTTTTAAGTGATAGTTTGGAATTGATGCGTATTAATATCAATTCTGCTGACTTTGCAACACTTATTCGCCATCCCTACCTTGATCGTAATCAGGTAAATTCAATTTTACGCATGCGGGACAGACACGGAAACTATAATTCGGTGGAAGAGATACTTCGCTCAGAACTGATTGATGAAGCAATTTATCAGAGAATAGCACCTTACCTTACGATCTCAGATTAATGTTTATACCATTCAATTATACCCGTTAAACAAAATCAAAAAAATATTGTTATTTAGACGTAGACTAAATTAATATTACTTTATTAAACGCTTAATATCAATAAAGAACGGAAAGTGAAAACCAAACAAGAGATTAAAATGGTAGCCAAACGAACAAAAATCTTAACAGTATTATTCCTTTTGGGAATAGTATTTACTTCCTGTCAGCAAGCACAGGAAAGAACAGAATCAATAACAAATAATAGCAAACTTAACGAACAAAAACCTTTAGTAACTATGACAAACGGAATGTACACACTACCGGAATTAGATTATGCATACGATGCACTGGAACCTCATGTAGATGCACGTACTATGGAAATACATCATAGCAAGCATCACCAGGCATACATCAATAACCTTAACAATGCCGTTCAAGGTACTGATCTGGCAAACAAAACGCTTGAAGAAATTTTCAAAAATATGAGTCAGCATTCAGTTGCTGTAAGAAACAATGGTGGTGGACACTGGAATCATACTCTTTTCTGGAAAAATATGTCTCCCAACGGTGGAGGCAAACCGGGTGGCAAATTATTAAGTGCCATTGAGAAAAGATTTGAATCTTTCGAAAAATTCCAGGAAGAATTCAACAAGGCAGCTGCAACCCGCTTTGGAAGCGGCTGGGCATGGCTGATTGTTGACAACAACGGAGAATTGCAGGTTACAAGTACTCCCAACCAGGATAACCCCCTGATGGATGTTGCTGAGGTAAAAGGCCACCCTATTCTTGGAATCGATGTTTGGGAACATGCTTATTATCTGCACTATCAAAACCGCAGACCGGATTATGTAAGTGCCTTCTGGAATGTGATAAACTGGGCCGATGTTGAAAAAAGATACGAAGGCCTCGTACACTGAATTTTTTAAGGGTGATTATTTATATTCGAACCGGGTGATTTTTTCACCCGGTTTTTTTATGAAAAAAAATCGGTCAGAACTCGTCGTCCGGACCGATTTTTTTTAAAACTATCTGAATATTATTCAAACTCAGCAACTGATTTGCGGATAATTTCAACACATTCCATCAATTGTTCTTCGGTTATGACAAGAGGAGGTGCAAAACGAATGATGTCTCCATGCGTTGGTTTTGCAAGCAGGCCATTTTCAGCCATTTTTACACATACGTCCCAGGCTTCTTTTCCATTCTTAGGTTTAATAACTATAGCATTCAGAAGCCCTTTTCCTCTAACAATAGATATCATGTCCGATTTAATGGCTTTAAGTTCTTTACGAAGAATCTGTCCGAGTCGTTCAGCTCTTTCAGCCAGCTTTTCTTCTCTTACAACTTCAAGTGCAGCATAGGCAACACGCGCAGCAACAGGGTTTCCACCGAAGGTAGAACCATGCTGACCCGGTTTGATCACCAGCATAATATCATCATTTGCCAGTACAGCTGATACAGGATACATACCACCACTGATGGCTTTACCAAGTATAAGAACATCTGGTTTTACATTTACGTGATCGCAGGCCAACAGTCTACCTGTACGGGCAATACCTGTCTGAACTTCATCGGCAATAAAAAGAACGTTATGTTTTTCGCAAAGTTCTTTACACTTGGGAAGATAAGTATCGCAAGGTACAAAAACACCCGCTTCACCCTGAATGGGTTCAACCAGGAATCCTGCCACATTGGGATCTTTTAATACTTCTGCCAGTGCATCTGCATCATTATAAGGAATGCGGATAAACCCCGGGGTAAAAGGACCATAATCGCCGTAACCATCAGGATCGTTGGAAAAAGATACGATGGTAGTTGTACGGCCGTGGAAATTATTTTCACACACTACGATTTTCGCCATGTTTTCAGGAATACCTTTTTTCTTGTATGCCCACTTGCGGGTAAGTTTTATGGCCGTTTCAACAGCTTCTGCTCCGGTATTCATGGGTAAAATCTTATCGTAACCAAAATATTCGGTTACATATTTTTCATACCTTCCCAGAACATCATTGTGAAAAGCTCTTGAAGTTAAAGCAAGGGTTTTAGATTGATCAACCAGTGCATCAAAAATTTTAGGATGGCAATGACCCTGATTCACAGCAGAATACGCTGAAAGAAAATCATAATAACGCTTTCCTTCAACATCCCACACAAATACTCCTTCACCACGTGAAAGAACTACCGGCAGTGGGTGGTAGTTATGCGCACCATATTTGTCTTCCAGATCAATAAGCTGCTGAGATGTTAATTTTTCAGTCATTACGTTAGTCATAATAAATTCTCCTTTTTTAATAGTTAGCTTTATGTTTTGTTTTAATTGTTGTATGGGTAATTTGGTGGCAAATATATGAAAAAGGTTTTGATTTAAAATCAAAAGAAATTGACTTCATTTTTCTGAAAACTAAAACATTAGATTAACTAATCGGGAAAGGTGGCCAACAGGTTTTTAAAGCGACGAACCGGGAAATTTATTTTTCAGCTCAAGGGAGGGAACCATGCATTCGTCTCTTTTACCAAACCATTTATAACGATTTCGACTTATAAACATATAAATTGCATCCCTGAAAAATTTCGGAAGAACGATAAAAATGTAAGCGGCTTTCCATGGATAGCCGAGCTGCCTGCTAATCCGTAGAACAGCAGTCGATTTTTCAAATACCTTACCGTTCTCATAATACAGAATGGTTTGAAAATCATTCCTTACAGGATAATTTTCATCAAGAACCTGCTTGGCGAAGGGCCACTGGAGTGATGAAAAGTGAAAGATATTTCGTTTATCATGCCTGATGACAAAATTTACCGAGCCGTTGCAAAGGTTGCAAACGCCGTCGAAAAAGATGATATGTTCAGGATGCTTTTGAAACATTACATAATTAATATGCCCGGACCGAGCCAGAGGCGAGTTCAATGAGGCTAATTTCGAAATACTAACAGGTTGAT
>JAHYJP010000006.1 GCA_019429055.1 Bacteroidales bacterium | reverse complement strand
CACCATATCCATGGGCCGTTCAATCTCATTCTCTTCTACATAATTCTTAATGAGTTCAACGAATGGTTTTCCGAATCGCTCTGCTTTGCCCGAGCCAACGCCTGATATTTGCTTAAGTTCTTCGATCTTTATCGGGTACTGTATGGCCATATCTTCAAGGCTCGGATCCTGAAAGATCACAAATGGCGGCAGGTCATTCTTTTTGGCAATCTCTTTTCTCAGATCCTTCAGCAGCGCAAACAAAATTTTATCGGTGGCACTGGTTTTGGCTGCGCCGCCTTTGAAGTCATCATCGCTGTCATCCATATTTCTGTCTTTGCTTACTTTAACAGACTTAGGATTTTCGAGAAATTCCTTTCCTTTTTTGGTTACTTTCAGGGTGCCGTAATTTTCAATATCCTTCTCCACCAATCTTTCAATAATACTCTGCCTTACAATACTTTGCCAGAACTTTTCATCATTGTCGGCTCCTTTGCCAAATACTTCAAGCTGATGATGTTTACAGGATTTTACAGCTCCGGTACTTTTTCCCATAATAACGTTAATTACATGTTTGGTTTTAAAAATTTCTTTTACTGCCAGTATAGTTTCTAATAATTGGCAAATATATTCTTTTCCTTCAAATTTTTCTCTTGGATTTAAACAATTATCACATGAGTTGCAATTTTCCTCTTCATACACTTCTCCGAAGTAACTCAGAAGCAGTTTTCTGCGGCATATAGAAGACTCTGCATAGGAAACTGTTTCCAGCAGAAGTTGGGTTCCAATTTCCTGTTCTGCAACGGGTTTTCCTTTCAGGAATTTTTCCAGTTTCTGAATATCATCGTACGAGTAAAAGGTAATACAGTTTCCCTCGCCATCATCGCGCCCCGCGCGGCCGGTTTCCTGGTAATAGGATTCAAGACTTTTGGGAATATCATAGTGTATTACAAATCTCACATCGGGTTTATCAATACCCATCCCAAAAGCAATGGTAGCAACAATAACATCAATATCTTCCTTGAGAAACTTATCCTGGGTAGATACTCTTACCTGCGAATCCAGGCCGGCATGATAGGGCAAAGCATTTATTCCGTTTACCTGAAGGGTTTCGGCCATCTCCTCCACTTTTTTCCGGCTCAGGCAATATATAATGCCCGATTTACCCCGGTGGTTGTTGATATACCTTATGATCTGCTTATTTACATCTTCCTTTTTGGAACGTATTTCATAATAAAGATTGGGCCGGTTGAATGATGATTTAAAAACCTGTGCATTGAGCATATTCAGGTTTTTCATGATATCATGCTGCACTTTGGGTGTTGCAGTAGCCGTAAGTGCCATAACAGGTATTTTCTTATCAAACGCTTCAATGATGGAACGCAGACGCCGGTATTCAGGTCTGAAATCGTGTCCCCATTCCGAAATACAATGGGCTTCGTCAACAGCAACAAATGAAATGTCGAGGGTTTTAAGAAATTCAACATTCTCTTCTTTGGTGAGTGACTCAGGAGCTACATACAACAATTTGGTCAGGCCAATGCTCAGATCGCGTTTTACCTGGATAATTTCAGCCTTGGAGAGTGATGAGTTCAAAACATGCGCAATACTATCGTAAGATGCAAAATTTCTGATGGCATCAACCTGGTTCTTCATCAATGCGATAAGCGGGGAAACAATAATAGCCGTACCGGGGCTTATAAGCGCAGGCAACTGATAACACATTGACTTGCCACCCCCTGTGGGCATAATAACAAAACTATCTTCTCCTTTTAAAAGATTGTGAATGATGGCTTCCTGATCTCCCTTAAATTTATCATAGCCAAAAATCTGCTTTAAGAGCGCCTTAAGAGAAACATCACTTTTAGTCTCCATTCTTGTATTTCGCAAATTAAATTTCTAAAATTAACCCCCTGAACCATAACCGGGAATTTCTTGAATTTTGTGGTTAAAACAGTTGAATTGTAATAATCTGAAAATTAATTCATATTATTACAAAACCAACGCAAATTGCGGATTCAAAAAAACCGAAAGAAAAAATTCAGTAGGTTTGCAGAGTAAATTTACTATTAATAAATTTCCGTACAAAAATAATTTTTCATTTTAAAGACCATTAACATTGAAAAGTCGCGAAGAGATCAAGGCCTCTGCCGTAAACACCATAACCATAGAGGCTCAGGCCATTTCCAACCTAAAAAAATATATTAACGACGACTTTGCCAAAAGTGTTGAAAAGATTATTGAAAGCAAGGGCAGGGTGGTAATTACCGGTATTGGAAAAAGTGCCATAATAGCTGAAAAAATCGTCGCTACGCTGAATTCAACAGGTACACCGGCCATTTTTATGCATGCTGCCGATGCCATTCATGGCGATCTGGGTATTGTTCAGCAGGAAGACATTACCATTTGCATTAGTAACAGTGGTAATAGCCCTGAGATAAAAGTACTTACTCCCATGCTGAAATCGCTGGGCAGTTGCCTGATTGCAATGGTAGGCAATCTTGATTCTTATCTTGCCCGGCAAGCTGATCTCATAATCAATACCACAGTTGAAAAAGAAGCCAGTCCCGGCAATCCTGCTCCTACCACCAGTACCACTGCACAACTGGTAATGGGTGATGCACTGGCAATTGCTCTTCTGCAATGCAGGGGGTTTTCTACAAAGGATTTTGCACGATATCATCCGGGAGGGGCGCTGGGCAAACAACTGTATCTTAAAGTAGGCGATCTTTACATCAACAATGAAAAACCGGAAGTGAACCAGTCAGCCAATATCAAGGATATTATCCTGGAGATCAGCAGTAAAAGATTGGGGGCTACAGCAGTAGTGCAAAACAATTCATTGAAGGGGATCATAACAGACGGCGATCTGAGGCGAATGCTCCAGAAAGGAAACAATCTGGAAACACTCAAGGCAGAAAATATCATGAGCCGAAACCCTAAAACTATTCAAAAAGACACACTGGCCATTGATGCATTACAACTTATGAGGCAAAACAATATTACCCAGTTACTGGTTGTGGATGGCGATACTTATTTGGGAATTGTACATCTTCATGATATCCTGAACGAAGGAATTATTTAATTATCTTTCAGAAAGCTTATGAACCATAGGATCAAAACAAATTTAAAAACCATTTTATGATCAACGAATTTAATGAATACCGCCAGAAAATGAACGAAAAGATCCTGGATGCCGACAACCTGGTATTGAAAAGGCTTTTCAATCTGGACACCAATACATACACCGATGGGGCGTTGAGTTCGAAGGTGAAAGAGATGATCGGACTTTCTGCATCTATGGTTTTAAGGTGTGATGACTGTGTGAAATATCATTTGCAGAAATGCTTTGAGCTGGGAGTAACCAAAAATGAAGTTTTTGAAGTTTTTGCCATCTCCAATATAGTAGGCGGAACCATTGTTATCCCCCATTTGCGAAGAGCTGTTGAATTTTGGGAAGAACTTGAAAAAACAAAATAAACAGGCAGGTTTTCCCGTTATTTTCTACCTTTGCCGCGGGTTTTCAGACATAACCCATAAAAACATTAATTACCCGACATGAAGCTTTTTACAAAGGATCTGGTTAAAAAATACAAGAAAAGAACGGTTGTAAACCACGTTTCCGTGGAAGTAAGCCAGGGAGAAATCGTTGGACTGCTCGGCCCCAATGGTGCCGGAAAAACCACAACCTTTTATATGATCGTTGGCCTGATCAAGCCCAACGAGGGTCGTATTTTTCTTGAAAATACCGAGATCACCAAAGAACCGATGTATAAAAGAGCACAGCGGGGAATCGGGTACCTCGCCCAGGAAGCAAGTGTTTTCAGGAGTTTGAGTGTTGAGGACAATATAAAAGCTGTGCTTGAATTCACCAACAAAACCAAAGAAGAGCAGGACGAAAAGCTGGAAACTCTGCTAGACGAGTTTGGCTTGGCGCACATAAGGAAAAGCAAAGGTATTACCCTTTCAGGTGGAGAAAGAAGGCGAACAGAAATAGCCCGATCACTGGCAGTTGACCCGAAATTTATTTTGCTCGACGAGCCTTTTGCAGGCGTGGATCCCATTGCCGTAGAGGATATTCAGACCATAGTCAGTCAGCTAAAAAATAAAAACATCGGGGTATTGATTACCGACCACAATGTTCACGAAACGCTTAACATTACTGACCGTGCCTATCTTTTATTTGAAGGCTCAATACTGAAGGCAGGTTCGGCAGATGAACTTGCCAATGATGAGCAGGTAAGAAAGGTTTATCTGGGTGAGAAGTTTGAACTCAGAAGGTAATCATCAGTTAAAAAACTTCAGGAAACCGGTTCTTCTGGATTTATAAATCAAAACCACAGCTTGTGCTGCAATTCCTTTCCCTTCGCCAACAAAGCCCAGTTTTTCGGTGGTGGTTGCTTTAACAGAAATATCTTCGACCGGTATTTGAATGATCTCCGAGAGAATTTGCCTCATTTCCGGAATGTAGTCTGCTATTCTGGGCTTTTGCAAAGAAACCGTTGCATCAATATTTCCAACAACAAATCCTTTTTGCTTCAGTAAGACAAGAGTTTGCCTGAGCAACTCCTTACTGTCGGCACCTTTGTATTTATTATCTGTATCGGGGAAGTGGTAACCGATGTCTCTGAGACCAGCAGCTCCAAGCAGCGCATCCATAATGGCATGAATAAGTACATCTGCATCAGAATGACCAACTGATCCCTTTTCAAAGGGAATTGTCAATCCACCAACAGTGAGATGGCAGCCCTTTTCAAGCCTGTGAACATCGTATCCGAAGCCTACTTTGAAATTCATTACCTTCTGTCCTGCGGAGCTGCAATGGCATCAAAATCAAAGGAAAGTGAAAAGCGCAATACATTTTCCAGCGGACTTCTTTGCATTACAGGAATGATATAAGAGAAATCAAGCCCGAAAACATTATACTTTAAACCGAGGCCCAGGGTAAAATATTTGCGGTTACCCTTGTTCTCGTGCTCGTGAAAATAACCGCCACGAATGGCAAATTGCCTGTCGTACCAGTATTCAATACCTGCACCGTATGTAAGTTCCTGTAATTCTTCACGAAAACCGCCGGGTGCGTCATTGAATGAGCCAAACATACCGGCAACAACCGAACGGTTGGGATCTCTTCCTTCCTGGATAACATAATTATTATCGGCATCAACAATTACTTGTCCGCTTTCATCTCTCGCGTAAATGGGCGGAGTCGGAACCAGCAGCTTATTGAGGTCAAGACTGAAAGCGATTGAGTTGTAAGCATCCAGATCAAGTGAAAGAGTGGGACCTAATCTTAGATTAATAGGAATAAAGTTTGAGTTAATATCATCGGAATAGGAAATTTTATTACCAATATTGGAGATGTTGACACCCCAGGAAAAATTGGCAGGTGTAGTTCTCCAGTCAAGTTCTCTTTGGTAATAAACCGAAACATCAGCTGCCAGTGCCCTTCCGGGTCTGGTTTCCATTGATCCCACATCTTGTCCCTGGGTAAGGTTTGAATGGATGTATCTTACTGCAATACCACCTGAGATATGTTCACCCAGTTTTCTGGCATAAGCCATATCAATGGCAAATTCGCTCGGACGGTAAATACCCTGCGGATTACCAGCCTCATCGGTAAACTGGATGTCGCCCAGAGAAAAGAAAACCAGAGAAGCCGCTACGGTTTGCAATTCATCAATCCGCATAAAACCACTTAGGTAAGACAGGTTAATATCATTTACCAGATTTCTGAGCCATGGTGTGTAATTCAGTGTAAGGCCCATATCCTGTTCAACAAATGCATATTTGGCAGGATTCCAGTGCATAGAATTGGCATCGGGTCTGGTAGAAACTCCCACATCTCCCATAGCACCTGAGCGAGCATCAGGAGCAATCATTAAAAAAGGTACAGCAGTGGTGATGGTATTTACCCTTTGTCCCAGAATATCTCCATAATCTACATCACTTCCCTGAGCATTAGCAGGGGAATTAAAAAGTACCGCAATAGCTGAGAACAAAACGGCTGACTTGAAAAAAAACAATTTCATCGCTTATTATTTGATATTGATATTAAAATACGATTTATTAGTATGATTTTAAGTGACAAGGTTTTTTTCTTTCGAATTTGCAAACCTACATCTTTTTTTTTAGTTATGGCAGAAAAATAAACAACCTTCTGTTTGTCAGGGGGTTTACAATTAATAAAAATTTCTTGTTTTCAAATTAAAATTCAACCCCGTTTTCAGCAAAAAATCATTCAACAGTAACCTATAACGATTTTTTATTTTTCTTATTGTACGTGAAAAACTAATGAATTATCAGCACATATATTGATTGATCAATCATTTAATTATCCAAACATTCTTTATCTAAGGATCATAAGTTTCTCGGTTTTATAAACCAACTCTCCCCTTTCTTCGTTCACAACTACCCTGAAAAGATATATCCCCGACTGAAGCAAAGTACCACCATTATCCGTACCGTCCCATTCCATGGGAGGTACGTTAAAACCCGATGCATATACTTTTTGCTCCATAGATTTAACCATTTGACCGTTGAGACTATAAATTTCCAGACGGACATTTAATTCAGTAGCTGGTTTATTATGCGAAAAAGAAAAGTACGTAACATCGCTGAAGGGATTGGGAAAATTCTTTAATTCCGTGATATCCAGCCCAGGTGCAGATGTTACAATAAAATCGACAGATTCTGTTGATACATTATTATGCACATCCCAGGCTCTTAAGGTAAGTGTATAATTACCTTCCTCAAGATTAAAAAAGGGATAAATTACTCTTCCCGACGTGAAATTATCCAGATCAGCCTGGTAAAAATTATTGAGCACAATAGGATTAAAAGTATCATCATTGAGTATGGCCACAATATCGTGCCCGATCTGCCCGGTTGTGTTTATACCACTTTCATCTTCCAGATGAGCAAGAAGTATCGGATCAGGACCGGTTTTGTCTCCCGAACTGAAGTTGGTGTTATTCAGGTAAAGACTAATTACCGGACCATCATTATCGTGAGTGTAATCATCTGCAGTACCCGAAATAATAAACTGGTTAAAATAACCGTTGCCATCAATTTCTTCACCGTCATCGAAATAGTAGCTTATTTTTCCAAAACCGGTATTATATGAAATATCGCGCGGCACAATAAAGGTGAATGAAAACTCACCGTTGGTTACGGATGCTTTCCCCCGGTAAAGGATCCTGCTTTGCATCTCAAAATTGGCAACATTACTTCCCTGGCTATTGGCAAGAGTATTAAAGGTGGCCTTTTTATCATAGATTGTGGGATATATTATGCCGTTAAAATCTGTGGCTTTGGTTCCGCCGGGGTTATGAATTTCTCCGCTGATCGTTACTTCCTGGAGTGCTTTCAACGTATCGGGTACTTCAGTTGTTACGGCATTGTATTGTGGATAGGCCATTCTCATGGAAGGGTCGCCCAGCAACACAAAGTTTTTAAGGTTGGGTGATGAGCTACTTTGAACTTTGGAAATCCTGATCAGATCTCCCAGTCTTGGCATTTCTCCATTCTCCATGGGAATAAAAGCATTGCGCATGAAGGCATCGTTAAGCGTAAAGTTACTTTGTGCCCATGCCAGACGGGTAGTGGTAAACAAGGCAGATGCTCCTCCGTTGGGTTTGAGAAATATCCTTACACCTGCTGAAAGTTCATTAGCATCGGGTTGGTCAAAACTGCTGAATTCGCAGGTAGCAGTCATAAACACAGGCAGATTATAAAAATTACCCCAGGACAAAATATCATCAAAAGTAAGAATACGTTCGTGTGCCAGGCCACGTACACCACCGTGACCGATATAATTCAGCAACAATGTTCCCTGGTTGAACCTGCTGTTTATAGCAATATTGACATCAGGATACCTTGAACCGCCGGCCATTGTAACCTGCTCATAGGCATCAAGATAGATTTTTTCCAGATTGTAGACCGGGTGGTTGTTAGTCATGAAATTAGCAATCTGCTCCGATTGATTAAAATGAATATTATTATCGCCGTCATCGGCAACTAAAGCTATTACATTGCGCCAATCGGCATAATTGGCTACCATTCCGGCGTAGCGGGGATCATCGGTTCCGGGTATCAAGCCATCAATTCTTTCATCATAACGCAGAATTTTGTCCACCACAAAACGGGCTTCATCAACTGTGCGCACCGGGAAACGTCCGATTCCAAGATCAATAGCGCCCTGTGCATCAAATCCTTCATTATCATCCAAAAGTCCGAAAAAGTCATCTGTAATATAAGAATTGGCCGGACTCAGAGAGCTCAGGGTCTGAAATGTGGGAATAAAATTGCCCCCAAAGCCAAGAAGATTCTTGTTGTCATAAGTGCCATTACCGAATAAAAGAAGGTATTTGGGATAATTTCCGGTTTCACTTGCCCTGTCATAATACATCTTCATTAAGTTTCGTATGGCTGAAATATCGGCCACTCCTGATGAAAACTCATTGTAGATTTCCTGAGGTGAAACCAGTTTAACGGTTAGGCCATAATTATCGCGGCGAAACTGGGCGAGACGTTCAGCTTCCTGCTTCAGAAGATCGGGCACAACAATGATCAGATCATGAACCACTGAGGCATGAAGATTCTGATTGGGAACCTGACCTTTCAATACAGGTTTTAAATAATCTCCTTCAGCAAATACCACAAACTCATTAAAATTTTCCTGTGATGCTATTTTAAACCTGGTAGTATTTCCGGAAATCTCAAACTGCTGGTTTACAACGTTCAACGGATCAGAAACATCCCAGATCCTGCTTCCTGTCAAAACCCCACCAAGTTCATATTGTACAATTTTACCTTCACCCCTTACCGACGGATTTCTGAAAAACATCTGATCGCCGGTCATAACAAGATCGCGTTTTGCATTTACAGCTATATAGTTCAACCAGCCTCTGCCTCCTGTGGCAGTGCGGTTGTAGCTGAGGTTTACATTCAATTCATCGGATGGTGGCACAACAGAAAAATCACCTACGATATGCCTTGCAAATGTTCCCGTAGACAAACCCGTGTTTACATTAGGTACTGAAAAAACTTGTGACTGACCACCAACTTCTATGGTAAAACTGCTGGTTGCAGAAGAACGAGCTGCTGCATATAATCTTATATGTGCATTTTTTTCCGTTACAATATTCGGGAAGCTAAATGAGAAACTGCGGCTAAGCGTAACATCAAACAACTCACCATACCAGATTTTACCACTGCCTATAAGATTCTGCAGATCGCGCTGATGAAAGGCATAATCGTAAAAACTGTTTACCGTTTCATTATGTTGCCCCTGTGCAACCGGCCTTGATGAAATGCGTTTCCCGTTTTGCCGGCCATAGGTTAAAAAATAACATGCTTCGTTTGAATAACTATGGACTTCGTGCGTAAAAATATCATCGTCAGGCTCATAGGTCCAGCGATCAGGAGATTGACCGTAAAATAAAAGGTAATCACTTTGAGTAAAACTACCAGAGTTATTACCACTTACCCAGATTGCATTCTCCTGAAGATCGGTAAACCGGAACTCATCATTGGCTTCGGGAAGCATACCTCCCCCATTACCATAAATCTGAATGGTTGATTTGTCAACCTGCGAAAGATTTACTCCCAAACTGTTAAGATCCTGATAGGTGAGTTGATATATACCATCTTTACCTGTGCACAACCTGAACCAGTTGCCTGAAGCAAGAACTGAAGCATCCGGATATTGATGAACAGGTTCCTGATTCAATTTCGCATCAAACACCAGTTCGTGGTTAAGTTCAAAAGAAACCAGCTTTTCATATCCACCTTCTGTTTTCCGAACCGGAACAATATGAAATCTTGACCATGACTTGCCGCGCGTGGTTTCAGTATCTGAATAAACTCTGAATTCTGATGATGAAAACCCGATACTATCAAGCAATGCTGCCTCTGCAGCCGTAACCATAATTGTTTCAGTTTCTTCAAAATAAAAGTTATTGGAAAAATGGGGCACATCGTTTTTTACCCTGTGAATATATACTGGTATTTGGGGTAAGCTATCAGTATATGAAGCCCCGGAAATTACCAATGATGGTATGAAGGTGCTCAGTTCGCTCGGATTTGTATAGGGTTTCTCCCAATTTAAATGAATGTCAATGCTTTTATTTTGTGAATTAACGTTCTGTAAGGATAGAAAAAACAATAACGCAAAAACCTTAAAATAGATATATAGGGTATATAGCTTCATAACAATTTGTCTGAGTTAGTAAAAATCCTGACAGTATCAGCAGTAAAATCAATAAAATATTTACCAGTTTGCAAAAATGAATAATTATTCTCAGAAAGAATCATAAAAAATAAACGCTTTTCATTTGAGAATATTATTGTTTAAGGGTAGTATAAAATTTTAATTCATAAACAACGTTAATGCAAAAGGTACATTTCTTAATGTTCAGATATTAACCTTTGGCAATTTGGTGAAACCCCGAAACAATAAATACGTTAAAGTAAGAAAGCATAATCACACAAAATTGTTTAGTCTCTTATTTGTACTGATAGTTTTTTCAGGTATAATAAACAGGGTAAACGGGCAGGATCCATTGTTTTCGCAATTTTACGCCAATCCGTTATACCTGAATCCGGCTCTTACGGGTGCCGAAAGATGTACACGTTTAATTATGAATTACAGAAACCAACCCTATCCGACTTTCGGGTCTTTCAGCAGTTACAGCTTTTCAGCTGATACTTATACTGACAGACTTAATGGAGGTATAGGTGTACAATTTCTTCACGACTCACAAGGCGGATTGCTTGATTATACCCAGGCAGGTATATTTTATGCTTACCACGGAAGGATATCGAGAGATTGGTTTGTGAATTTTGGTGTTCAGACCACATATATCAATCATCGCCTTAACTGGGACAACCTGGTTTTTCCTGATCAGTTCAATCCTGCCACAGGCAGCATGATCAGTACAACCGCCGAAACGGCTCCGGGTAGTTTGAGCAGTCACAATATTGACTTTGCATCAGGAATATTATTCTTTAATGATAATTTTTACGGTGGAGTCAGCGTTCATCATCTTACGCAACCAGGCATTGAGTTCTTTGAGGGTGAAAGGTTGCCGATGAAATACACCCTTCACATGGGATATGAATTTTTCCCGGGAGGAAGAAGCAGAAGAAGAACCCGGACGGATCAGGTTTCTTTTTCACCCAATGTGATTGTGCAATCGCAGGGCGATTTTCACAGGATCAATTACGGAATATATGCCAACCTGCAACCTGTTACTGCAGGAATTTGGTTAAGACAAAGCTTCACCCACCCCAGTTCATTGATATTCCTGTTGGGTTTAAAACAGGTAAATTACGCTATTGCCTACAGCTATGATCACTCACTATCAGGATATTCCGGAATTGGGGGTGGAGCGCACGAATTAGGTGTTTTACTTAATCTAAATTGCGGGTCTCAAATTACGAAATACCGCATAATAAATTGTCCAACATTTTAGTTATTTTTGTACGAATTTCAAAAAAAGAACACAATTATGACAAGGAATCCCAAGATTTTTTTCGCATTTACAGCCTTTTTTGCAGCTGTTATTTTCCTATCATCATGCGGTAAGGAAACCTCTCCCACCACAGGCTGGACCTACAATGACCCCCGCACCGGTGGTTTTCAGGTAACCCCTTACCAGGAGCAGGAAACCGGACCCGGGCTTGTTTTCATTGAAGGCGGTACATTCGTTATGGGTCGCACCGAACAGGATGTAATGTTTGACTGGAACAACCAGCCCAGAAGAGTTACCGTTTCATCCTTTTATATGGATGAAACAGAGGTAAGGAATATTGACTATGTTGAATATTTGTACTGGCTGGGTCGGGTATTCGGAGAAACCTATCCCGAAGTATTGCGTAAAGCACTTCCTGACACACTGGTATGGCGCGAAAGGCTTGCCTATAATGAGCCATATGTTTATAACTATCTCCGTCATCCTGCTTACAGGGATTATCCTGTGGTTGGAGTTAGCTGGGTTCAGGCAGCCGATTATGCTGCATGGCGAACAGACAGAGTTAATGAGATGATCCTTATCCGGGAAGGAATCCTCGAGTGGAACCCCGATCAGCTAAACGAAGATAACTTTAATACCGAGGCCTACCTTGCAGGGCAATATGAAGGACTTGTAAGAGAAAATATGCGCGATCTTGATCCACGCGGAACCGGTGAAAGAAGAGTCAGAAGAGAGGACGGAATCCTTCTTCCGGCCTATCGCCTGCCTACTGAAGCAGAATGGGAATTTGCAGCATTGGGTCTTATCGGTAATACCATTTATGAAAGAATTGTTGAAAGAAGACTTTATCCCTGGAATGGCGCTGTTCTCAGAAGCAGTGAGCGCCGCACAATGGGTACCATAATGGCAAATATTCAAAGAGGTCGTGGTGACCTGATGGGCGTTGCAGGAAATCTGAACGATGCAGGTGAAATTACAGTTCCTGTTTATGCCTACTGGCCTAACGACTATGGCCTTTACAACATGGCGGGTAATGTTAATGAATGGGTAAAAGATGTATTCCGCCCATTATCACATGAAGATGTTGCAGATTTCCGCCCGTTCCGTGGAAATGTTTTCCAGTTGCCACTTTTGGATGATGAAGGAAATATTGCACCAAAAGACAGTCTGGGTCGTATTATTTACCGTAATGTTACAGCCGAAGAAAGCGCCACCAGAAGAAATTACAGATATGCTGATAATATTGGTCACAGGGATGGTGAGTTTGCTTCATCCATTTATTTCAGGGAAGAAGAAAGACTTGAAGAAGGAGACCCCGGAAGGCTGATGTATGATTACGGCGTTTCTTCACTTATCAATGATGAAGCTCGTGTTTATAAAGGTGGAAGCTGGAGGGACAGACCCTACTGGATTGTTCCCGGAACCAGAAGATTCCTCGATCAGAATGAAGCTACCAACGATATTGGCTTCAGGTGTGCCATGACAAGAGTTGGCAGCCCCGTTGGATATTAAGAATTTATTGGGATTCTAAAGTTTCATAAAGCCCCGTTTGTGCCATACAAGCGGGGCTTTCCTTTTTAAAAAAATTTCCAAAAAACCATTGTATAAACTATCTTCGCCTTAATTTTTCAGAGGAATAATATTAACCCGTAAACTCCGTGTTTTTAGTAAATGGCAATGGATAAAACAACCGAAAGAATTTATCAATTCATTGAAAGAGGATTCGACATATCAATTGATAGCAGGCAAATTGATAAAAACAACATTTTTTTTGCATTAAAAGGACCCGTATTTGATGCCAATGACTATGCACGGGAAGCATTAGAAAAAGGTGCTGCCATCGCAGTGGTTGATAAAAAAGACCTGCCCGACTTACCTGGGTTTGTTAGGGTAAAAAATGTTCTGGAAACACTTCAGGATCTTGCCAGGCATCATCGTTCAACCCTGAAGATTCCGGTAATAGGAATTACAGGTACAAACGGAAAAACAACCACAAAAGAACTGATCAGCACGGTGCTTTCTTCAAAATACAAATCCCTTTGCACTCCCGGTAACTTCAATAACCATATTGGTTTGCCGCTTACCATCCTTAAAGTCACACCGCATCATCAGATTGCAGTGATTGAAATGGGTGCAAATCATTTGGGAGAAATTGACTTACTTAGCTCAATTGCTCAACCAACCTGCGGCATAATCACAAATGTGGGAAAAGCTCACCTGGAAGGGTTTGGAAGTTTTGAAAACATTATCATAACCAAGACAGAACTATACCGCCACATTGTGAAAAAAAACGGACTTGTTTTCGTAAATAAAGACAATGATATTCTTATGGATCACCTGAAAGATCACAGCCGGATTGTAAGTTACGGAAAAAAGCCGGACGCCGACATTAGCGGTTCCGTTGTCAATTCTCAGCCTTTTCTTGATATTTCTTTCAGTGATAACAGGCAAAACAACCAACAGAAAACCGAATATCAGATAAAAAGCAAGCTGGTAGGAGTTTACAATTTTGAAAATATAATGGCAGCAGTTGCCATTGGGTTACATTTCGGGGTTCACCCAAATGATATTACCACCGCAATTGAATCGTATCAACCTGTGAATAGCCGCTCGCAGTTCAAGGAAACAGCCAAAAACAAGATCATCTGGGATGCTTACAACGCCAATCCAACAAGCATGAGCCTTGCACTTGAAAACTTTGCGCAAACTGAGGGATCCGGAAAAGTTGTTATTCTGGGCGACATGCTTGAAATGGGCGACAATTCAGTACCCGAGCATCAGGCCATTATCAATCAACTGGAGAAAATGCAACTTGATCTTATCATCCTGGTAGGAAATGATTTTTCAAAATGCAA
The DNA here is from genome assembly GCA_019429055.1 of Bacteroidales bacterium. Taxonomy (GTDB): domain Bacteria; phylum Bacteroidota; class Bacteroidia; order Bacteroidales; family UBA7960; genus SKVR01. The sequence goes on along the minus strand of JAHYJP010000006.1, from coordinate 36,128 downwards.
AACAGCCTCTGAAAACATCAAAGCGTTTGAAACCACAACTGAAGCATCTTTATGGTTTGAGAATAATGATGTTACCGGAAGCACACTTCTGGTAAAAGGATCGAGAGGGATACAACTGGAGAACCTGGAAAAGTATCTCTAATAAGAAACTGCAGGAATAAATACATCTTAACAATGATATTTTTCAGTCACCGTAGTTAATGGAGATTTATCGGAATGCGCTTCTTTCTTCCCTTAAATGATTAAGTCTTTCAGGATCATCAGGATCATCCATATAGGCTGTATAAGCTTCAATAAATCCCGGATGCTCCCTGTAAAGCAAGCCCAGCCTTTTTTCCACAGGTGTTAATAAAATGATCAGGAACAACACAACCATTAAAGATGACCGCTTGATAAACTGTTTAAAGAATGTGTCTTTTTCTTTCTTCCTGTAAATGATAAAAAACACAATCCCAAGAACAGCAAGATTAAGGAAAAAGGCTAATCCTGACAAAAAATACATGCCACGGTAGAAATCGAGCGTATGAATAAGGGCTAAAAAACTCAGTGAATAAATAAATCCTGCAACAATACTTCCTGTAATCTTAAGCGGAGAAAGCTTCTTTCTTTTGTTGAGGTTGGAAAGATCCTTAACAGTCATTTGTGTAAAAAGAAAGAACCCGAACCACATATAAAAAATGGAAATCAATACAAGTAAAACTCTGAGAATTACGTGCAACTGCATTCCTGCAAATATTCTGAATAAAATCAAAGCGGCAATCAGGACGAGCGTCGTAATCTCAATTTTTTTTAACATAACCGGAAAATATTATCATAGCCTTTTGTCAAATACAAATTTGCACAATAAAAAGTAATATACAAAGAAAGTATAAATCAAACTTGCTTCTGTTTCATTCCCTTCATTAAGCTTTTAAGAATAGAAATCTCCTACTACGTTTACTTCTCTTTCAAGATTTACATCAAACTTTTCTTTTACCGATTTCTGAATTTTTTCAGAAAGAGAAAGAATATCATTACCGGAAGCTTTTCCATAGTTAACCAATACCAGTGCCTGCATTTTGTGCACGCCTGAATCACCGTCACGGTAACCTTTCCATCCTGCTTTATCAATAAACCATGCTGCAGCAGTTTTAATGTTTCCGGATACATCGGGAAAGCCGGGTATTTCAGGATATTCCGACACCAGGGTGTTAAAATGTCCCTGCGTAATCAGGGGATTTTTAAAAAAACTTCCGGCATTACCAAGTTCTGCAGGGTCGGGAAGCTTGCTTCTCCTTATTGAACGAATTACATTTGCCACATCATACAAACCAGGTTGTTTAACCCCGATCTTTTCCAGTTCCTGACTGATAATTCCATATGTGGTATTTAAAACATGATTTCTTCTGCTTAGTCTGAAACAGACAGAAAGGATCATATACTTATCCCTGCCTTCATTTTTAAAGAAACTCTCGCGATAACCAAAACGGCATTGTTCACTGTTAAAAGTTTTTATTTCACCGGTTTTTAATTCCAATGCCTTGAGATGGTGGAAACTATCCTTGATTTCCATACCATAGGCTCCGATATTTTGCATTGGGCTTGTGCCCACATTGCCAGGTATTAATGTAAGATTTTCTATTCCGCCCCAGTTATTTTTAAGACAAAGATCAACAAAATCTTCCCAGTTCTCGCCTGCCATGGCCTGAATAAAAACATGGTCATCGGTTTCATCAACCTTTTGAATCCCTTTCATATTAACCCTGATAATAATTCCCGGGTAGTCACTAACAAACAATACATTGCTTCCTCCGCTCAAAAGGTAGTAAGGCAAATTACTTTTTTCTATCCAGTTTAGCAGATATGGCAGTTCCTTCTCAGATGATAATTCTGTTAAATAAGCTGACTTAACATCAATTCCGAATGTATTGTATTTTTTCAGGGAAATATTTCTCAGGATCTCCATTGTATAAAAAAATGCCGGGTTGTACGCCGGCAAAGGTATAACAAAAAGCAAAAAAAGTTACCCGGTTAAAAAACCGGCTAATTCATTAAATATTATCGTGTAAGAATAATTGATTTTTCATCAACCATTTTGCGTAAATTGATCAAAGCGTAGCGCATGCGTCCAAGTGCGGTATTGATGCTTACATTGGTTTGCTCTGCAATCTCCTTGAAGCTCATGTCAGAATAATGACGCATCTTCAGCACTTCCTTTTGCTCTTCGGGTAAATATTCTATGAGGGCTTTAACATCACGATGAATCTGTTCAATAATCATTTTATCTTCAATGGTTTGATCAAAGATTCGTAATGTTTCAAATATATCGTATTCCTCGCTGTTTTCCAGGAAAGGCATTCGCTTGGATTTCCGGAAATAATCGATGATTAGGTTATGCGCTATTCGCATAACCCAGGGCAAAAACTTACCCTCTTCATTGTAAGAGCCTGCCCTTAATGTATTAATTACTTTGATAAATGTATCCTGAAATACATCTTCAGCCACATGCTTATCTTTTACAATAAGCATAATGTAAGAAAAGATTTTTCTCTGATGTCTTTTAATTAAAGCTTCCAGGGATGAGTGATCACCATTAATGTAAAGGCGAACTAACTCTTGATCGCTAGTTTTACGGTCATTCATAACAATGGCCTCCATATTAGTATTTAAATCAAGAGTATTGTTCTTTCTATAGGCGGTCTCCTTTTACCTTTAATGGTTAATGATGAATAGATTTTATACTTATATAATCGCAAATATAATTCTTTTTTTTTATCTGAGAATATCTTAATAATCTTTTAGTTCCTTTCTTAAAATTTATTTCAGACAAAGAAACATGTTCAATGAACAACAGAGCAATTTTCCCAAATAAAGAATTATTCAACACACTTACTCCAAAATATAGTTTAGTTCAGCAATTATTATTCCAAGATTTACTTCAAATTACCCTTTTTTGAAATAGTACCACGAATACATTTTGAGAAACGGACAATAATTTGAACGAAATCGGACACTTTTTCTATGATTCTGCAATGATATAAATGCACATATTATCCTGAAACCCTTACCAGTAAAGGATTGGTATAAATATTGATTATCATTAATCGGAAAACATCTTTGCAAAGCATCCACAATACCAAAAACAAATAAAAAATAATCACAGTTAAAACAACCAGATATGCAATTAAAAATTACATGGCTCGCAATTGTCATTGTTATGGCAACTAACACTTTTGCCCATACAATGGATAAAGGGATAAAAACCCGGCCTGTTCAGGCAGATGAACTAATCTCACAGCGAATCTTTACTAAAAGATCTGACCAGCTAAAAACATCCTATCACCAAAAAGTACTTAATTATTGGGAGGGCATTTATGATGTTCGACACAGTGCACAAAAAGTTTTAAAACATGAATGGGATTATACCAGAGATGACTGGTTTTTGGCTAACCGGGAAAATTTTGTTTATGATGATTTTGGAAGACCTGTTGAAATAATCACAGATATCAATATAGATGGAAATTTCATGAAAGGAACCAAAGTAAATTTTACCTGGCTCGAAACCGGTGAAACAAAAGAAATCATGATTTCATTCTGGAATACGGAAGCTGAAAAATGGATTCCTGAGCAAAAGGAAGTATATGACTTTGATAAATTCGGACACCTTTTTTTGGAGACTCACAGCCAGTGGTCTGAGTTTGACAATAAATGGACTCCGTATTTCAAATACAAGGCCGACATTATATATATGGATTCCGGGAAACCCATTGCAATAGAAGCTTTTTACTGGTCGCTTTTTGCTGATGATCAATGGTTTCCTTCTGTAAAAAAAGAATATGAATATTATAAAAACGGTAATGTTTTTGCCGAAACCATCAGCATTCCATCAGGATTGTCCTTTGAATACAGTTATCGCGAAGAATATTTCTACCAGGAGAATTTAGAAATTTCTAATGCCATGATTTACTATTATGAGGGTAAGGCCTGGATTCCCCAGTACAAAATTACGAATATCGAATGGTACAACTTCGATCTTAATCAGCTGAAATCTTGTGTTTTCTGGACGACTGAAAACTGGGATGACTGGGACAAATCAGATGGGATTGAATGGCATAAAGACTTCAGAATGACTTATGAATACCATCCCAAACTCCATTCTGAAATGATATACCTTGAAGAGTTTTATTTCGGTTGGGAAGAAGCCTGGTATCCTTTGTATCGCGAAAGAACCATATATAATGATTATCATTTCAAAACCGGATTTTACGTGGAATATTACTGGGATGAATGGATTCTCGAAACTGCTGTTGTAAGCGATGGCGAATTTAACTCAAACGGGCAACCCGTTGATATCCAGATAAGGGCATTTGACTCATGGAATGGAAACTTATGGGAAAACATCTCAAGAATGATATTTGAATATGAAACCCCCACCAATACTCCGGCATACAATGCTCCAGTTACAGAATTGGCAAGGGTTTTCCCAAATCCTGCTGTGAATCAGATAAATATTGAACCACAAAGCACAAACTCAGATATGCAGGTAAGAATATTCAGCATTACCGGCCAGTTAATACACAGCCAGCTTATACAGGCATTTTCGGGTCAAGCACATATTGACATCAGTAGTATGCCTTCTGGAATGTATTTAATGGACATTACCTCAGGAAATGATAAACAAGCTATTAAATTCATGAAAAGGTAATTTGATAATAAAGTGTAAAAAATCAATTTTCCGCTGCAACCCGGGTTTTTAATAACCCTTTAAAGCCTGTCTTTTAAAGCAGGCTTTGTTTTTTATTCATTCTGCTACTTTTTATGTTTCAAACTCATTATCTGAAAATCCAATAAGTTGTGGTAATTTTGCAAAATTTATTGGCAGAAGATGATAAATATTGAAAAAGACATAGATAAACTCAGTTCCAAAGATTATATCCTCATTAAAGGTGCCCGCGTTCATAATCTGAAATCAGTAAATGTTGCCATTGAAAGAAAGAAACTGGTTGTAATTACCGGTCTGTCAGGCTCAGGGAAGTCATCACTTGCTTTTGACACCTTGTATTCGGAAGGACAGCGGCGTTATGTAGAAAGTCTGAGTTCCTATGCACGGCAGTTCCTGGGTCGTATGAACAAGCCTGAGGTAGATTACATTAAGGGCATATCACCGGCCATTGCCATTGAACAGAAGGTAAATACGCGCAATCCGCGTTCAACTGTGGGAACTACTACCGAAATTTACGATTATCTGAAATTACTCTATGCCCGTATTGGAAAAACTTTCTCTCCCGTTTCGGGAAATCCGGTAAAACGACATACAGTAACCGATGTGGTAAACTTTGTAATGAACCTTCCTGAAGATACCAAAGTCATGTTTTTTGCGCCCATTGATGTTGACCCGGGAAGGAATTTCTCGCAACATCTCAGCGTATTGCTACAGCAGGGTTTTTCGCGTATAATGCTCAATGAAGAAATTATAAAGATCGAAGAGATTCTTCCTGAAATTGATAATATTAGTATAAGCAAAAAACCCCTGATCGTTATTGACCGTTTCTCAGTAAACGCCACCGACAATGATCTGAAAGCACGTATTGCCGATTCAGCCCAAACTGCCTTTTACGAAGGTCATGGAGAATGCATGCTGGAATATGAAAATCGAAAAGGCAAACAAAAGGAATATTTTTCAAATCGATTTGAACTGGATGGAATTACTTTCGAAGAACCTTCGGTTAATTTGTTTGCTTTTAACAACCCCTTTGGAGCCTGTAAAACCTGCGAGGGATTCGGAAGCATTATTGGCATTGATGAAGATTTGGTAATACCCAACAAAAGCCTTTCAGTCTACGAAGAAGCTATAGTTTGCTGGAAAGGCGAGAAAATGAGTGAATGGAAAGAACAACTCGTTCAAAATGCCTATAAATTTGACTTCCCCGTCCATAAACCCATCTATAAACTTACTCCCGAGCAGAAACAACTTCTATGGGATGGTAATAAATACTTTGGCGGTCTGAACCAGTTCTTCAAAATGATTGAAGAAAATACATACAAAATTCAGTACCGGGTAATGCTTGCCCGCTATCGCGGAAAAACTGCCTGCCCTGACTGTATGGCTACTCGCCTGCGAAAAGACGCAAACTACGTTAAGATTGCAGGGAAAAGCATAAGTGAACTGGTGCTAATGCCCCTGGATCATCTTTACGATTTTTTTCAGAATATTGAACTTGACAACCACGACAAAGAAGTGGGCAAACGCCTGCTTATGGAAATTAATAATCGTCTTGAATATCTGAATGATGTAGGCCTTGGTTATCTGACTCTTAACAGGCTTTCCTCTACCCTTTCAGGAGGAGAATCTCAAAGGATCAATCTTGCCACTTCGTTGGGCAGCAGCCTTGTAGGATCGCTTTATATCCTTGATGAACCCAGCATTGGGTTGCATCAGCGAGATACGCACAGACTTATAAAAGTATTGAAAAGACTGAAAGACCTGGGCAACACAGTTATTGTGGTAGAGCATGATGAAGATATTATGCGAACTGCAGATCAGATTATTGATATCGGTCCGCTGGCAGGTGCGCATGGCGGAAAAATAGTTTTTCAGGGTGATTTTGAAAAATTACTGAAAAATAAAGAAAGTTATACTGCAAAATATCTGAGCAAGAATCTTCAGATCCCATTGCCCGAAAAAAGAAGAAAGTGGAAGGAGTTTATTGAACTTCAGGGCGTAAGACAGCATAATCTTAAAGGATTTTCGGTAAAAATACCCCTTCGTGTTATGACCGTAGTAAGCGGAGTAAGTGGATCGGGTAAAACCACACTGATCAAAAACATTCTTTACCCTGCCCTGAAGAAAATATATGGTGGCTATGGTGAGAAAACCGGAAAGTTCGATATGATAACCGGCGATTACGGCGCATTGAATGATGTTGAGTTTATCGATCAGAATCCTATTGGCCGCTCATCAAGGTCAAATCCGGTTACTTATATTAAAGCATATGATGAGATCAGGAGTTTATATGCACAGAATCCGCTTGCAAAAGCTCGTGCTTACACACCGGGGTATTTCAGTTTTAATATTGAGGGGGGACGATGCCCCGAGTGCGAGGGAGAAGGCGAGGTAAAAATTGAAATGCAGTTTATGGCCGATATAAGTCTCAAGTGCGAAAGTTGCAACGGCACCCGTTTCAAAGAAGAAATACTGGATATCAAATTTCAGAACAAATCCATAAACGAAATCCTGGATCTTACCGTTGACGAAGCCATTGACTTTTTCGGAAATGCCAAAGAGAAGCCACAGCCTTCCCAAAGAATAGCATCAAAACTTCAGCCACTGCAGGATGTAGGCTTAGGATATGTTAAGCTGGGCCAGTCATCAAGTACACTTTCAGGAGGCGAAGCGCAGCGAATCAAACTGGCATCATTTCTGTCAAAAGGAATTAATTCACAAAAAACACTTTTCATTTTTGACGAACCCACAACCGGACTGCATTTTCACGATATCAATGTATTACTAAAAGCCTTTGATGCACTCCTTGAAAATGGACACAGCATCCTGATCATAGAACATAATCCTGAAATCATTAAATCGGCCGACTGGGTAATTGACCTGGGTCCTGAGGGAGGTGAAAATGGCGGGAATCTGGTTTTTGAAGGAACTCCCGAAGAGCTTGTGAAATGCGAAGGGTCATATACCGGCAAGTACCTGAAGGATAAACTCTGATGCACGTCAGGGAACCAGACCTGAGCGCCTGATCTTATTTCTCACATATTCCTTCAAAGCTTTGGGCGCGGTGACTTCAATTTCGTCAACCAGTCCAAGGATATACCTTCCGATACCCTCAAGCGAATACACATCACCATCAAAATAATCCATACCCCTTTTGGCCTTAATATATAAAGACGCTTCCGGAAACTCTTCTTCCATAAGTAATCTGGCCCTGCGGCTCAGATAAAGCTTTACAGGGATAGGGTTTGTACCACTCATCCCAAAAATATCGATCCTTACCTGTGCGTGCTTTTCTTTATACCGATAGGGTAATCCTGTAAGTTTAACTCCGGTTATTCTTTCGGTTTTGTATTGTTTGATCATCTGGCTTTCAACTTCCCAGGCGATCAGATAACGGTAATAGGCATGAAAACGAATGGGCTCCACAAGTCTGTCACTTACCTCATTGCTTCTTACACTCTGGTATTTTTGTAAGATTACCTGCTGGTGGTTTTTAATGGCAAACCTGATATCACTGATATTTTTACTTACACTTTGCTTGTAGAGAGTTTCAGAAAGCTCATCAAGATCGGTCAGAGCATATAGCTTATCAAGCAGGCTTTTCTGGAGAGGCCCTGTGATTTTGCTTTTTAACAGGGCATCTTTAACAGCAGATGCTTCTTCAAGAGTAAAAACTATTAAATCCTCGGGTTTAATATTTCCATGTTTGAGGTTTTCTATCTTGTATCTTTTTACATTTTTAACCCGTACGATATCAAACCCCAGTTCGCGTAACAACTTAAAATATCGTTCAATGGTACGGACATCAACATCAAAATCTTCAGCAAGGTCCTGCTTTGAGCAACCCAAAGGCGACCGAAGCCTGGCAATAACCTGAAAAATACGGAATAATCTTCTGTGTTCATCCATAGCACTGCCTTAATTCTTAAAAAAATTAACTTAAGCAGGCATTAAAAATATGAATAGTTCTTATATAATCAAAAGAATCATCAAATAATTTCAGGTGAAAACTCTAATTTTAACAACTACTATCAAAAAAAACTAATGAATAATGCCCGAAATGTACTCACCCATTACCTGTAACTGATCTGTAAGAGGTCTTATGGCATCAAGCGAACTCAGGTACATTTTCTTATCGTCGAACATCAGATCAACGTAAAAAAAATATTCCCATTCGCGACCAATTATAGGGGCTGATTGTATTTTGGTAAGATTAATCTTGTAAAAGGCAAGCACAGAAAGAATCTGCGACAGGCTTCCAACTTTGTGAGGAAGTGAAAAACAAACAGATGCTTTATTGGCAGGTTGATCCTGGTGATGTTGCTGAACCAGACTGTATTTATTATCAGAAGTAAGCACAAGAAAACGGGTAAAATTTCGCTTATTGGTTTCTATGTTATGACGAATAATATTCAACCCGTACATTTCTGCAGCAAGGGAAGATGCAATTGCAGCCACGCCTTTTAATCTTTTTTCTGAGATTTCGCGCGCACTCAAAGCAGTATCAGGCGTATCAATAATTTTCACACCTTCCTTACGCAATGGCTCAAGAAATTCTTCGCACTGAATAATTGCCATGGGATGAGATTGAATCTCTGTTATATCTTCAAAAGTCTGGCCCTTCATAGCCATCAGATGCTGTTCAATTCTCAGGAATACTTCTCCAAAGATTTTCAATTCTGAATTGCGCAGCAATGCATAATTTGGAAGCAAAGAACCGGCAAGTGAGTTTTCGATGGCTACCACCGCAACATCTGCCTTTGATTCTTTAACAAGGTCGAATGATTCTTTAAATGTTAAACAAGGGATTATCTCAATGTGAGAACCTGAAAAAAACTTCCGGGCAGCCATATCATGGAATGCTCCGGGGAATCCTTGTATGGCCACACTTAATTCAAAATCAGTACTGCTGGTTTTCTTAATCATCTTTTCAGTTCAATCAAAAGTTTACGAAAGTATAAAAAATCCCGGCACAGCCCTTTACAATCATGAATAAAGATTGATTTTTATATATAAATGGAAAACTTTTAATTCACGATCTCCGTATAAGATCACATGAAGTATTATATCATAGCAGGAGAAGCATCGGGAGATCTGCATGCATCAAACCTTATGAAAGCATTAAAACTTCGCGACCCTGAGGCTGAGTTCAGAGCCTGGGGTGGTGATCTTATGCATGAGCAAGGCGCTACACTTGTAAAACACATCAATGAACTTGCATTCATGGGGTTTATTGAAGTTTTGCTTAACCTGTCCACCATATTGAAAAACATCAAACTCTGTAAAAATGATATAGTGCAATACAAGCCCGATGCTGTAATATTTATTGACTACCCCGGTTTTAATCTTAGAATAGCCGAATTTGCCAGAAAAAACAAGATCAGGACGATTTACTACATTTCTCCGCAGGTTTGGGCATGGAATAAATCGAGGGTTAAAAAGATCAGGCGCGATATTGATAAAATGCTTGTTATTCTTCCATTTGAAGAGCAGTTTTATGAGAAATACAATTTCCCGGTCGAGTTTGTAGGTCATCCATTACTTGACGCACTCGAAGTACAGCCCGATATTGATTCATTCCCTGAATTTATAACAAGGAATAATTTACCTGATACTCCTATCATTGCATTATTGCCCGGGAGCAGAAAACAGGAAATAAGTAAAATGCTTCCAACCATGTGCAAAGTAAGCGAACATTTTACTGAATATCAGTTTGTAATTGCAGGAACCAAAGCACATTCAGATGATTTCTACCATAAATATTCAAATGGAAAAAATTTACCTGTGGTATATGGGCAAACCTACAATCTGCTGCGCAATGCCAAAGCTGCAATGGTAACATCAGGCACGGCTACCCTTGAAACAGCTCTTATTGGCACACCACAAATCGTATGTTACAAAGCTTCCCAGGTATCATATTTAATTGCCAGAAACCTGGTTGACATAAAATACATTTCGCTGGTAAACCTCATAATGGATGATGAAGTTGTGAAAGAAATGATTCAAAGCGATTTTAACACCCGCTCACTTGTTTCCGAAATGAAACGAATTACATCTGATCAGAAATACAGCAACACAATAATGAAAAAATATGCATTGCTCAGGAAAAAACTTGGAGGAAGCGGAGCATCGGATAAAGCAGCCAAAGCAATTATCGGTTTTTTAAATGAATGATATGCGATTGAAATACTTGGTCATATTTTTCTTGGGCTTCCTTTGTTTTGCTCAAAGCACTGCAGGCCGTACCATACCTGAAATAATTGATGTGGGAATTTTTTCCGGTGAAAGAATCAACCGGTTCAATTTTACTGTAACTCATGGCAGGTATCTGGTTTGCAACAACAATCATGAAAAATTACTGGAACTTACGCCCTTTTCAACAATAACTTTCGAAAGAAAAGGCTCAGAGTTTAATATTATTCGTAATGATTCTGTTTTGTATACTGAAAAAGAAATAAGACTTCAGGGGGCAGCATTCCATAATTCATTTATTTTAAATCCGTCCAACCGCGATCTGGAATTAAGAGGATATGACGGTGATCTGAAAATAGATGTAAAAAACGAGAGTTTCTTCCTTATAAACTCTGTTCCGTTTGAAAGCTATGTGGCCGGCACAGTGCAATGGGAATCAGGTTTCAATCACCATGATAACTTTTACCAGGTTCAGGCCATTATTATACGAACTTATGCGCTGCGGAACCTTGAACGCCACTCGCATGAAGGATTTCATCTTTGCGATAAAGTTCATTGCCAGGCTTACTATGGCAAATCGACCGAAGCCAGTATAATTGCTGCTGTTAACACATGTCGTGGTGAAGTTGTAGTCGATCGCAACGGAAATCTTCTGAACACTGTTTACCATGCCAATTGCGGTGGTGAAACCGTAAACTCTGAAGATCTTTGGACTGAAGCTCTGCCTTACCTGAGAAGCGATAAGGATACCTACTGCACTGACATGCCCGGTTCTCATTGGCAGGCCACAATCAGTGCCCGGGAACTGGGAAACTTTTTGCAGCAAAGATACCGATACAACCCAACCGAAAATGAATGGAAGGGAATAACCGGTTTCAGACAATCGTCCAGAAGACATTATCTGGATCCCGGGGAAAGGGTTCACCTAAGACATATCCGGGAGCATTTCGGGCTAAGATCTACATACTTTTCCATTAGGATTGAGGGTGAAAACCTACTTCTAACGGGGAAAGGATATGGACATGGCGTCGGATTATGCCAGGAGGGTGCCATGCAACGTGCACGACATGGTCATTCACGTGAAGAAATTCTGAAATTCTATTACAGGAACACATCCATACAATACCTGGAAACCGAAGAAGTCTGGTAAAATACAAACGATATTCATCACAACTTACTTGTTTTTTTACCCATCTTTTACTAATTTAAAGTAAACTTTGGGTGCATGACACATTACTCAAATATTCCCCTTGTAAGGATTATTATTCCGGTTATAACCGGGATTATTCTTTTCACCCGGGTCGAATACTATTTTTCTCTTTCCGAAATCCTGTCAGCTATAATTATTTTCTTATTGGCATCAATCCTTATCGAATGGCGTTTGCAGCAACACTTCAGTTTTCGTTTCGCCTTCGGGCTTAACGTCATGTTTTTTATGGTTTTTGCAGGTTATTTGCTTGCCCAGGGGCGTTATGAAAAAAACCATCCTGATCATTTCAGCAATTTTCAATATGAGAACTCCATTTTAAGAATCGGGTTAATTGAACCCGTTTCCGAAAAAACCAATACATACCAGATTGTGGGGCGGGCAACCCACATTATATCAGGTGATACAATGGTTAAGGTGAAAGGGAAACTCATTGCCTACCTTGAAAAAGATTCATTATCAGCATCTCTAAACTATGGAGACATAATTTTTATTGAGAATAACATTCAGGAAGTCAGGCCACCGCAAAACCCCAATGCATTCAATTTTAAAAATTTTCTTGCCAATCAGAATATCTTCCACCAGGTTTATCGCAGGTCAGGACATTGGTATCAGGGTGGCGGTAATGAGGGTAATATTATTGTTTCTTTTGCTCATCAAATGCGACAAAAAGCACTGGAAACCCTTGAAACCAATAATATCAGTGGTCGGGAGTTTTCTGTGGCATCGGCATTATTGCTGGGTTATCGCGATTATCTGGATGAAGATCTTCAGCGGGAGTTTGCTGGTGCAGGAGCTATGCATATTTTGTGTGTATCAGGACTTCATGTGGGCATTATTTTCCTTGCACTCAACATTCTGCTTGGATTTCTTAAAAAACTACCCCGTGGAAGGATAATCAAAACCATGGCAATCATCATATTGATCTGGTTCTATGCAGCTATTACAGGTTTTTCACCATCGGTAATGCGGGCTTCAACTATGTTCAGTTTTGTGGCTGTCGGACAGAGCTTCAGCCGCAGCACTAACATCTATAACACGCTTGCAGCATCGGCACTATTCCTGGTAATACTGGATCCGTTTATTATTACCAGGATTGGTTTTCAGCTTTCGTATATTGCAGTAATAAGTATCGTTTGGTTGCAACCCATGTTTTACAAATTGCTGTATTTTAAAAATCCTTTGCTTGACTATTCCTGGGGAATCATTACAGTGTCGCTGGCAGCCCAGTTGGGCACCGGCCCCCTTGCATTGTACTACTTCAACCAGTTTCCCAATTATTTTCTGCTTACCAACCTCGCAGTAATTCCACTTACAGGTTTGATCATAAAAACCGGGATTTTCTTCTTTATCATTTCACCTATTAGTTTTCTATCGCAGATTGCAGGTACTGTTTTATCATTCATTGTTCTGGTATTGCATAATATCGTAAGGATAATTGAAGGGCTTCCCGGTTCGGTTTCCATGAATGTTTTCATTACATTTCATGAAACATTATTTATTTTTGGGTTGATCGCTGTTGCAGGGATGTTTTGGGTTTCGGCTAAAAAACCCTATGCATTTGCCATACTTCTTACCGGACTCCTGCTGAGTATTTCGTTATCGATGCGTCATATCAAAAGTAACAGGCAACAACGGCTGGTTGTATACCAGGTACCCAATGGATCGGCGATTGACTTTTTTAATGGGAAAAGCTGTTATTTTCTTGCCTGTGAAACCACTCTTTCCAATCCGCGTAATTTATCTTTTCATGTTAATGAGAATCGTTTGAGAATGGGAACCGCAGGAAAAGTTCAGGATATTATTAACCCTGATGATGAAAAATATATAGCTGATGGAATTTATAAACGAGGCCCATTCATTTATTTTGCAGGACAAACCATCAAGATCATTCAACCCGAAGATGTTTCTGATTTTTCTGAAGCTACCGATGGGATAAATTATCTGGTTCTTTCCGGGAATCCGCGTATTTCAATTGAAAAATTAAATGAGATATACCCCGGATCATCTGTCATTATTGATAGTTCCAATAGTTTCCGCAACAGTCAAAGATGGGCTGAAGAGTGTGAAGAGCTGGGGATTGATTGCTGGCCTGTCAGGGAACGAGGTGCTTTTGAACTTGCCATCCGGTAAACTCAGGACTTCGCTCCGGAAAGAAACCTTAATCCCTGGCCCTTCCGCGCAGGTAAATTCTTTGTCCGGTAGTTGGTTCCTGACCTTTTTCCATATTGTTGCGGCGATAGAGGCTACTCAGGCGAATTGCATATTGTTGCGATATTTCATACATGGTTTCCCCGCTTTTTACAAAATGGTATTGTTCACTTCCTCTTCTTCTTTTGGGTTGCAGGTAAACGATTTGTCCGGGTTTTAAAATGCCGCTGCTTTCCATTTCGTTGTAACTGTATATCTCTCTGGGCCACATTCCCATTTCTTCTGCAATGCTTTCAGGTGTATCTCCTGCACGGGCATATACATATCGTACCCTGTTGTTTAGATGTATCTCGCGAACAGCTGAAGCTGAAGCCGACTGGCTTTGTTGTGTCGTACCCTGCTGACGCGTATTTCGTGCAGGTCTTGACGAAATGGCAGAAGGGTTTCGGGCAGCGAGTGTGCCTGCAACCTGCCTGTCAAACTCATACAAACTATTACGCTCAATAACACCAATCAGAAGATCAGGATATCGTGGATTGGTTGCATAACCGGCACGTCTCAGACCCCGAGCCCAACCCCGGTAATCAGTAATATCAAGATCGAACAAAGGGGAATAACGTTCGCGTGTGGTCAAAAACTCCGAATGATCCCGAAATGATTGTATCGGGTCGTCATAAGCTCTGAAACATTCATTCTTTGCATCATCATCTTTGTAAAAAGTGCGCCCATCCCATCCGTGACATTTAATACCAAAATGATTATTGCCAATAACCGCCAGATCACTGTTGCCAAAGCCCGATTCCAGAATTCCTTGTGCAAGTTTAATACTGGCTGGTATTCCGTGCCTGCGCATTTCTTCCATAGCAACATGCTTGTACATTTCAATGTATTGCTCAAGCGACATTTGTTGCTGGGCATAGGCTCCGGAGGTTTTAACTGTATAAAGGCTGACCAGCGATATCAGTAAAAAAATTAAAACTTTTGAAATATTTTTTGGTATATACATAGTTTCAGAGGGATTCGGAAATAAAATAGAACGTATTCTACTACAAACCTAATTATTTTTCAGCAAATTGAACTGATTCTTCGTACAATTTAATCCACACCAATAAACAGCATTTCCTTTCATAAATCATTAATTTTGATGATCATTTGTTAAAAACTTTGATGATGGAAATCATAAGAAAATATTTTTCTGATCTGGAGCCGGAAAAACTTGAAAAACTGGAACAGTTAAAACCTCTTTACGAAGAATGGAACAATAAAATCAATGTTATATCACGAAAAGATATGGTTAATTTTTACACCCATCATGTTTTGCACTCTTTATCAATAGCTAAAATAATCCATTTCGTTCCCGGAACCCATATTATGGATGTTGGTACTGGTGGGGGTTTCCCGGGAATTCCGCTTGCCATTTTATTTCCTGAATGCCATTTTACACTGGTTGACTCCATTGAAAAAAAAATCAAAGTAGTTAGTGAAGTAAAGGGGGTTCTTGAACTTAATAATGTAACTCCCCTTCGCGAAAGGGCAGAAAATGTTCCGGGAAAATTTGACTTTATTGTCAGCCGCGCAGTTACCGCTTTACCTGCATTCATGGGATGGGTTCAGAACAAAATAAAATCAGCAGGAATCAACAGTTTGCCTAACGGAGTTCTTTATTTGAAAGGTGGTGAATTTCAGGATGAATTGAAATGCATTCCTTATAATTATAAAATCTACCATATTCCGGATTACTTTTCGGAAGAATTTTTTGAAACCAAGAAAGTGGTGCATATTTTCCCGGGCAAATAAATTTCAGACATAAATGCCCTTTCATTATTTTTATGACGTTTTAGGATGGCAATCTTTAAAAAATCCTTAGGTTTGCAAACCATACAAAATAACTTAACCCGAATAATTTGAAGAAGGTATGCACAAGCAGGTAGGATATTTCAAACGAAAGAAGATACTTAAAAACGCCAATTTTCTTTCACTCACTCCCATACGCAGGTTTGATCATAAAACCGATGAAAATGGAATTGTAACTGTTCTGATACCTCGCTTTAAAGATTTTCTGGGAAAAAGATTATTACAACCACGCCTGAAATATCCTTACATAACGCTTGAACTGGATGAACTGGGTTCCGATACCTGGCTACTCTGCGACGGAAAAAGCGATGTTCGTAAAATTTGCCAGAATCTCAAAGAAAAATACCAGGAAAAAATTCACCCTGCCGAAGACCGGGTAACCCGATTTTTTTCTCAGCTATATATGCAAAAGCTTATCACCTTTAATGAAATCCTAAAAAAATAACATCATGAGCAAAGTATTATCAAACCTTGAACCCAAACCCCTGTGGAATTATTTTGAAGACATTTGCAACATTCCCCATCCATCTAAAAAGGAGGAGAAGATCATTGCCTATGTGAAAAAATTCGGAGAAGATCTCGGACTTGAAACCCAGATAGACACCGTGGGCAATATTGTTATCAGAAAACCCGCCACCAGGGGATACGAAAACCGTCAGACTATTGTTTTGCAGGGGCACCTGGACATGGTTCCGCAGAAAAACAACGACACACAGCACGATTTTGAGAAAGATCCCATACAACCCTGGATTGACGGCGAATGGGTAAAAGCCCGCGGCACTACTCTGGGTGCCGATAACGGTATTGGTGCAGCTGCAGCAATGGCTGTGCTAGCCGCCAAAGATCTTGAGCACGGACCCATTGAATGCCTTTTTACAATTGATGAAGAAACCGGCATGACCGGGGCATTTGCTCTTAAGGAAGGCTTTTTAAAGGGAGATATCCTGATGAACCTGGATTCGGAAGATGAAGGCGAGCTTTATATCGGATGCGCCGGTGGTATTGACACTACAGCCTGGTTTCATTTTGGTGAAACTGATGTGGTTGGCGCGGTTGAAGCGTATAAAGTTGATGTAAAGGGTCTTAAAGGAGGACATTCCGGGCTGGATATCAAACTGGGGCGTGGTAATGCCAATAAAATCATGAATCGCTTATTGTGGCAGGCAAACCGTGATCTTAGTCTGCAACTGCATTCTATCGAAGGAGGAAGTCTTCGCAATGCCATTCCGCGCGAAGCAACCGCCATTGTGGTAGTTCCCAAAGAAAACGAAGATAAGTTTCTAAACCTTGCCAAAGAATTAAGCCTGAAAATCAAAAATGAACTCAAAAACGTAGAGCCCGATTTTCAATTGCTGGTGAGCAAAACCAATACCCCGGATACTGTAATAGATCCTGCTGTTACCGCACAGCTTTTCAACGGCATATATGGCTGTCCCAATGGCGTAATCCGCATGATTGATGACATGCCCGAGGTAGTGGAAACCAGCACAAACCTGGCTATTGTAAAATCCAATAATGGCAAAGTTGAAGTTTGTACCCTGCAAAGAAGTTCTGTTGATTCTGCCAAAGACGACCTTTGCAACATGATGCGCTCGGTATTTGAAATGGCAGGAGCAGAAGTGGAACATTCGGGTTCCTATCCGGGCTGGAAACCCAATGTGAAATCACCCATCCTGCAAACCATGAAGAATGTTTACCAGCAGAAATTCGGCCAGGTGCCTGAAGTAAAAGTAATCCACGCCGGCCTGGAGTGCGGACTGATTGGCGGAGTTTATCCCAACCTGGATATGATTTCCTTCGGGCCAACCATCCGCAACCCGCATTCTCCTGACGAGAAGGTAAATATTAAAACCGTTGGGCTTTTCTGGGACTTCCTCGTTGAGACGCTGAAAAATGCCCCGAAAAAATAATTCAGAAATATTTCTTAAAGAAATCAAACCCAAAGAGGCTGTCTCAAAACTGCCAGCTGGCCGTTGAGCCTGTCGAAACGACATCTGATTACCAGTCAGATACCCACTTCGACAGGCTCAGCGTCCAAATTACTGCTGACTTTCAAGACAGATTTTTTTATATATCCGGTTTTCGTCTTTGTTCCTTTTTGAAGGAGTGTTGCTTTTTCTTTTCCAGCCTTTTAAGTCGCGAAGATTTGGATGGCCGCGTAGGAACTCTCTTCTTTTCAGGTTTTAGTGCCTGATGGAGTAATTCCAGAAATCGTTCAATGCAATCTTCTTTGTTCTGATGCTGCGAGCGTGATTTTTCACTAACAATTATCAACTCGCCCTGACCGGTGATCCTGGATGTCAGTTTTTCCTGAATTCTGCTTTTCTGAATATCCGTAAGCCATGATGATCCTGCAACATCAAACCGCAACTCAACCCTGCTGCTAACTTTGTTCACATGCTGCCCCCCTGCCCCGCTGCTTCGGCTGGCTCGAAAACTCAATTCGCTGAGTAACCCGTTGATGATATCCGGACTTAACATTCAAATGTTTTTTTTAAAAGTCAAACATAATCATATTCTATTAACCATTTTCTCAAATTGATAATTCGTCTGCTTAAAATTCCCTTTTGTTTTAGAAACATTAACATTTCTGGATTTTTTTCATATTTTTGTTGCTGCAGAAAATAAAACAGTTAATTAAACTCTGTTTTAAACAAATAAAATGGAGCTGAAACCATTATAAACGGGGAGCAACCGAAAATCCATAAGAGTAGGCAAACCAACCAAAAAATTAATACGCATGGAAGAGAATAAAGTTGACATGTTCATTATGGCCAATGGCAGGTATTTTTGTTGGTTTTACCGAAACACCCGAAGAGTTTATAGGTGTGATAGCTCATGAAATAGCCCATGTGGAATCGGATCATGTAATGCGAAAACTCAGCCGGGAAGTCGGCACAGCAGCGCTCTTTGCAGCCGTATCCGGAAATTACAATATGGAGCTTTTGCGGGAAGTGGCCAAAATGCTTGCTTCAAACACGTATAGCCGTTCTCTTGAAAGCGAGGCCGATCTTCTGGCCTTTGAATACCTGGTAAATGCCGGCTACAACCCACAAAGCCTTGCAGACCTTTTCCACAGATTTTCAGAAGAACTGGATGTTTTACCCCGCGAATTGCAATGGATAAGTACTCATCCGGCATCACTGGAAAGGGCTGAATTTCTTGAGGGAGTTATTGAAGAAAAGACTGCCATTGCCTTTAAAGAATTTGACATGGAGGAATGGAAACAGTTCAAAAACAGACTGGAATCTAATTAGGGGTAAAAATCTGAAAAAAACTTCATGTTTCAGATATTTTTTTCCTACTTTTGCCCACACAAATTGCGAAAGCATTAGTTCTTTGAATAAAAGCGGGGGGGTTCCAGAGCGGTCAAATGGGGCAGACTGTAAATCTGTTGGCTTTCGCCTTCGGAGGTTCGAATCCTTCCCCCCCCACTCTTTCGATCACCAGCGGAAGTAGCTCATCCGGTAGAGCGACAGCCTTCCAAGCTGTAGGTGGCGGGTTCGAGTCCCGTCTTCCGCTCAATACAAAAGAGGCTCTATTAAAAGTCTTTTGCGATCGTTGAGCCTGTCGAAACGACTGATGGTTATAGTTCAGATAACCGCTTCGACAAGCTCAGCGTCCATGCAAAAAGCTGCTTTTGATAAGGCCTCTTTTTCTTTTGCCCCTTTTGTCATATTTTCAGTCAAAAACTGATATCACTAAGTCATAAATTTCTCTTTAATAAGATCAACCACTTTTTGGTCTATGGGAAAAGTAAGAATTTCTTTTTTAAGATCTGCCAGGTGAATCCAGCGGAAGGACTGTGCACCGTCTTTGATCTCTCTGAAATCAAATGCTTTCCTGCTAACCGGCACACGCTGGTAATCCTTAAGTTCTACATGGTAATAAATACTGATAAGTTGCTGGGGCTCATCCAGCAATCGGGTAGGTTGAAAATAATCAGTGGTATAAATATGTCCTTTGATCTCAATATTCTGTCCGATCTCTTCTCTGAATTCTCTTTCAAGGCAATCGGCGGTTCCTTCACCAAATTCCAGACCTCCTCCCGGAAATTTGGTCATTCGCATTCCCAGTCTGAACTCATCGGTGAGCAGGATATGTTCTTTATGAACCACAATACCGTAAACTCTTATGTTGAATTTTTTTATTTCCATATCGTTAAATTTTTTCTGCCCTGGTCATTTCTCTTTTTCCGGGAGGACCGGGTAATCTTTCAACTTTTAACCCCGCCGATCTCATTGCACGGCGCACAGCACCTTTTGCGCAATAGGTTACCAGAATACCCCCGAACTTCATACTGTTGCTTATTTTCTCAAAAACATCATCAGTCCACATTTCTGGCTGGGTATCGGGTCCGAAAGCATCAAAATAAACAAGGTGATAGTGGTCGGTTTCCAGTTTCAGTTCCTGAATCTTTTGATTAAAACAACGAAAATTAAATAACCCATACAGATTATTATATTGACTTCCTGATTTATTATGAATCATTTCAAAAGCCTGCGATACCCATTTGCCTGGAAAAAAACCTGTGTAGTTTAATTTTTCTGTCCACTGCTCATCCAGGGGGAAAGGCTCAACCGCATCATAAAAAACAACTGATTCATTCTCAACGGATTTTGTGACTGTGAGAAGTGCATTCAAACCCGTTCCCATACCCACCTCCAGTAGGTTCAATGGTTTAATATCATGAATGATTTTCATCAGTCCGGCTTGAATAAAAACATGCTGCGACTCCTGCAATGCCCCGTTAACTGAATGATACTGTTCATCAGCTCCCACAAGCCGAAGAGTATGGGAGCCATCAGAAGTATTGATCAACTCAAGCTTATGGGGATTTTTCATACTCTTCAACCAAAAAAGTTATTATCAGATTTCATCCTTTTTGTGCGATAAGCGGGCAATAAAATTATGGTTTTCGCCCTGGTAGAACATCTCACAATCAAGGTCTGCAAGTTCTGCAATGTAACTGAGATTCTCATAATCAACAAACAGCCAGGGGAAAGGTTCTCCCTTCCATTGCCTGAACTCCAGTTCATAAACCACTTCACCATAATAGTCTCCTGCCAGATTGATCATGGCAGATCCATCTTCATCCTCATACATATAAAGCAGGTCGGTGCTTTCAATAAAAATACATCCATCATCTGCAAGCAGCGAAGCAGCTTTTTCAAGCATATCCTGCAGGCGGTGAAGTTTCTGAGCCATTCCGGCACCATTCATCAAAAAAAGAATTGTATCGTACTTTTCATGGTCCAATAGGAAAAAATCCTGTTCAAAAGCTTTCTTCACACCCCTTTCTTTCATACATTCCACACCTCCGGGAGAAATATCGATGGCCATAACATCCATTCCTTTGTCCTGGAGATACAAAGCATGACTTCCTGCACCTGCTCCCACATCCAGAATTCTTCCTTGGCATTCATTCAATACAATTTTTTCCCACTCCGGCATTTCATCAAAAGGTCTGAAGAAATAGCTTACCGGTAGTTTTTCATCATCGAAAAGATTAATTTTCACAATTATTTCCTCGTATATTTTACCATCTAGGTAATCGCGAAAAGCAAGGCCGAAAATGTCGGTGTTTGTGGGCATGGGGAAAGGTTAAGGTTAAGGTTAAGGTTAAGATTGATGTTGAGAAGTTTATGGGTTGATGGGTTGAAAGGTTTTGAGTTTTGAGTTTTGAGTTTTAGTTTTTAGTTTTGAAGAGAAGGCAACTGTCGCCGTAGCTTAAAAATCGAAAATCGTTTGACAGGGCAAAATTATATATCTTTTTCCAGTCATCACCAACAAATGCTGCAACAAGCAATAACAATGTGCTTCGGGGTTGATGAAAATTGGTAACCAGGATAGATGCCATTTTTACATCATATCCGGGCAGGATTATGAGAGATGTTTCGCCATGAATGATATCAAGCCCAGCCTCGTCCATGTATTCAAGAACATTGCTGACTGCTGTTTCAGGATCCGGCAAATTATTTCCCGGATTTTCGTAAGGTTCCCATTGACTTATGGAAAACCCATCATCACCAAAAGCATAACCTTGCTTCAGTTTTACGCCAAGCCAGTAAATACTTTCTAGCGTGCGAAGAGAGGTAGTTCCAACGCTGATTATCTCCCCTTCACAGTGTTTCTTCAGTAGCTGCATGGTGTGGCGGCTGATCATGATCTGCTCATTGTGCATATCATGGTCTTTCATGGTTTGGGTTGATACCGGTTTAAAAGTACCGGCTCCCACATGAAGGGTTACATGGGTAGTTTCAATATTATTTTCCCTTAGATCTTTCAATACTTTATCAGTAAAATGAAGCCCGGCTGTAGGTGCAGCAACCGAACCGGAATGGCGGGCAAATATGGTTTGATATCTTTCCTTGTCTGATTCTTCTGCATTTCGGCTTATGTAGGGCGGTAGCGGGGTTTTACCGGCATCTTCAAGTATCTCAGCAAAAGATACAGATTCGTTATTCCATTGAAAATGTACCACATAACCATCTTTTAATCTTTCACCCTTTGTAACTTTTAGTTCCAGTCCATTGATGGTTTTTATGGAAAGGCTGCCTTGTTTCCATTTTTTGGCATTTCCCACAAGACAAAACCATGAAGAATTCTTCTTTTCCTGAAAAGCCAGTTGAATATCCTTTATTTCTCCTGCGGGTTCAAGACAAAAAATTTCGATGTGCGCCCCAGTATCTTTATGAAACAGCAATCGCGCCTGTACAACTTTTGTATTGTTAAATACCACCAGACTCTCTCCGGGTAGCAGTTTCGCAATATCCTGAAAACTTTTTTTTTCTGTTATACCTTCGCGATAAAAGAGTAATGCCGACTCATCCCTTTTTTCCAGGGGATAAGAAGCAATGCGTTCCACAGGAAGATCATAGGTGTAATCTTCTATGGAAATACGGGTAAATTTCTCCACTTCAATAAAATTAAGATGCCTGACCGGCGGGTCTTACAATCAATCATTCTTAATCCTGTCATTCAGAGTTTCTTGAAAACAGGCTGAGAATTCCGCCCATATTTCTGGGATTGCAGATATCTTTAGCATCGGGAGTGTAAAGAAACTCAATATCATCTTTATACACTTCATTGATAACCGGTCTTACCATTTTCATGGTACTGTTGATGGTACGATTATGCTCAGAGAACGGTTCTTTCAGAATTATACTTGCTGCGGGCAGCCATCTTGAAGGGAACATTTTATCCAGATCACCATGGGGCATGAAACGATCAATCTCAGATTGAATTTTTAACAGCAATGCCCTTTGTCCATCTTCCGTAAGGGGATTAAAATTGTTTTTCTCTGCCCATTTGAGAAGATGTGATTTATTGGGATAAACCAGAGCCGTTGTGTAAGGATTCTGATTATTATAAAGCATTACCTGGTCAATATAGTCCGATTTTTCAACCATAGCTTCTTCAATCCCTTCAGGACTGTATTTCTCTCCGTCACTGCCAATGAGTAAACTTTTATATCTACCTAATACATAGAGATATCCATCCTTGTCAAGATAACCGAGGTCGCCCGTATACAACCACCCTTCGCGGATGGTTTCATTTGTAGCCTTTTTATTTTCCCAGTAACCGGCCATTACGTTATCACCTTTCACGATGATCTCGCCTTTTTTTCCTACAGGCATCTCATTTCCATCCTCATCAACAATTTTAAGATCCATGTAAGGAACCACCTTACCCGACGAACCCAGTTTATGATTATCGGGGGTGTTGGAAGAAATAACGGGTGCTGCTTCAGTAAGCCCGTATCCCTGGTACATGGGCAGCCCTATGGCATAGAAAAATCGCTGCAGTTCCAGATCAAGCAGGGCTCCACCTCCCACAAAGAACTTCAACCTTCCGCCAAAATTATCCTGAATCTTTGAAAAGAGAATCTTATTGAACAGTTTGTAAAAAGGTTTAATCAGAACTCTCAATCCTTTCCCCCTGTTGTATCCCAGCTGGTTGTAAGCATAACCCAGTTTCAATCCGGTATCAAAAAGCCAGCCGGCAATTTTCCCCTTTTCGCGAACACCTTTTTCAATATTATTCCTGAAATTTTTGGCAAGTGCGGGTACGCTGAGAAGAAAATAAGGTCTTACTTCTTTTATATTTATCGGAACATTACGTAAGGTTTCATTGAGTGATTTACCGGCCTTTACGGAGGCAAAACTGGCCCCATTGTACATCATGGTGTAAATGCCCACAGTGTGTGCAAACGAATGGTCCCATGGAAGAATATGCAGAGATGTATAATATTCAGGAACTTCAAACAATGTAGAAGCCTGTTTCATATTATGAAGATAGTTTCTGTGCGTAAGAATTATCCCCTTGGGATCAGCGGTTGTACCCGATGTATAACAAATATTGGCATAATCATCGGGCTGCAGGTTCCTGCTTATACTGATCAGTTCTTCAGGATGCTGACGGTTAAATTCCTCTCCCATTTCCAGCAATTTGTCAAGGTCGATAATTTTTTCCTGCAGAAACTTCAATTTTTGCCAGTCAGGGGTTTCCTTTCCGTTGGAGTAGTCCTTTCCGTCAAGCATGACCATAAATTCCAGCATAGGAAGTGCATCTGCAACAAGATAAGCTTTGTGCTGATGGTTTCCCGAAATGATCAGGCCTTTGCAACCCGAATGACTCAATCTGAAAAGAAGATCCATTTCTTCCTCAATTCTCACTGAAAGGGGGACTGAAATGGCACCACAAAACAATACAGCAAGTTCGCTGATTACCCAATCGTTTCTTCCCTCGGAAATCAAAGCAACCCTGTCGCCCTTTTTCAGGCCTGCACTCAGCAAACCGGCAGCATACATTTTTACTCTTTCAAGGGCTTGCGAGTAGGTTAATCCTTTATACTTGGTATCCTTCTTTTCCCACAGAAAAGTGTTATCTCCAAATTTTTCCGTACTAATTTCCAACAAATGAGGTAAACTCTTTGCTTCCATACCTTTTGATTATTAATTGAACCCAATGAAGTGCCAAATTACTAAAAATACTGAAACGAAAACCCCCATCAACTGCAACCTGTTTTCTGTCAATCTTCAAAACTTTTCTTTTGTATGGGCTCAAAACCGCTGCGCAGGTGCAAGTCTCTTTGCGGATAAGGTATTTCAATATTATGCTCTTTGAATTTTTTATGGATGGCAAAATTAATCTGACTTTTCAGAAAACCGGGACGGTGCATATATTTTGTTGTCCATACCCGGAGCAGAAAATTAAGAGAGCTATCACCAAACTCAAAGAATTGCACATCAGGCGGAGGATTCTTTAATACGCCTTCATTCTCCAGAGCCACTTCAACAAGCAGTTTTCTTATCTTTTCAGGATCTTCTTTGTAATGTACCCCAACCGGAAATCTGAACCTTACCTTTCTGTCATTATAACTCCAGTTGATTACGGTTGATGAGATCAGATTGGAGTTGGGTACAATAACTGCAATATTATCATTGGTAAGTATGGTTGATGCACGTGCAGAAATATTTATGACATCCCCGTTAATGGTTTCGCCGGCCGGGTTAGTAAGCTCAATGCGGTCGCCAACCTTAACAGGTCGTTCAAAGAGTATTACAAGCCCGCTCACAAAATTATTGGTAATATTCTGCAAACCGAAGCCAATACCAACACCTAATGCTCCTGCAAGAATAGCCAGAAAACTAAGATCAATACCCGCACTCTGAATGATTACAACTAAACCGGCCACAAGAATAATATACCTTACTATGGTACTGATGGCCTGCCTTACTCCGATATCAATGTTATACCTGGCAAGGATCCTGTTTTGTAGTAAATTCCTGAACTTGGCCGAAAGGTAAAACAACAGGATAAGCGAAACAACCAGATAAAGCAATGACGCAATAGTTACATCTTCCTTGCCCAGCGGAAACACCGGATATTGGAGAAAATCCATTACAGATCTATAGACTATTCTGATTTGTTCCATATATCAAAAATTAAAATGGAAAAAAGTAAGGGATCATGAATGTTGCGATGATCCAGAAAATCAGGTTAAGCGGACCACCCACTTTCACAAAATCCATAAACTTGTAATTACCCGTACCATAAATCATGGTATTGGTTTGG
Source organism: Bacteroidales bacterium (assembly GCA_019429055.1). Lineage (GTDB taxonomy): Bacteria > Bacteroidota > Bacteroidia > Bacteroidales > UBA7960 > SKVR01. Next base: position 9,942 of record JAHYJP010000006.1, on the reverse strand, counting down.
TAACCAATGGGTGTCATAAAACTGGAAGAAGCAGCAAACGTGATTGCCATCAGGAATGGGCGTGCATCAACTTCCATGGTTATTGAAGCGGCAATGGCAATAGGGGCTAACAATACAGCACTTGCATTGTTGCTCATGGTTTCAGTCATTATACTGGTAAGAAGATATAATACCGAAACAATGGCAATAGGCCCCCAGGCACCTACAATATTTATGAGAAAATCGGAAATAAGAACAGCTGCACCACTTCTGTCAAGCGCAACACCAAGGCTCATAGCTCCGGCAAGCAAAAAAATTACTTTCCAGTCGATGGCCCGATAGGATTCTTCCATGGTTATGCAACCGGTTAAAATCAGGAAAACACAACCAGCCAAAGCTGCTACCATAATGGGTAAGATATTCAGGGAAGCAATTAATATTATTGCCGCAATAGTTGCCACTACCAGTGCAATTTTTTCTGTCTTAAATTTCTGGAATGCAACTTCAGAAACAATAAGAAAAGTATTTCGTCCGTGTAATTGCAATTGTCTGAGAAAATCCAACTTATCCATTTGAGCTTCTATGAGCAAGGTATCTCCCGAACGAAGCACAGTGTTGGCAACTTTTTCTCTCATAATCTCGCCCCTGTGTCTGATGGCCAGTACGGTTGCCCCATAGCGTTGTCGAAAACCAATCTGTTTTACCGTTTTACCTTCGAACTGGCTGTTTGGGGCTATTACCGCCTCAACCAGGGTTAGTTCATCTGTCTCCATATCCTGATCCTGAAATTTTGCATCTGATTTCAGCTTTATACCTTCTCTCTCTTTCAGGGTCCTAATCTTTTCAAGATCACATCTCACTTTCAGAATATCACCGGCTTCAAAAATCATTTCACCACTGGGCATAAAGTATTTTTGCCCTTGTCTTTTTACTTCAAGAATATCGATATCAAGATTTTTAACCAGGGGTGAATCCTTAATTTTCTTACCCACTGATGGGGCTTTGGTTTCAAGTATTATTTCAGTTAAATAATCCCCCATTCCAAATTTCTTAACCAAATCCTTTCCGTTTTCTCTGTCAGGTATAAGATGAATTCCAATAAAGAACATATAAAGAATTCCTGTACCGAAGAAAATGATCCCCAGCTTTGACATTTCGAACATAGAAAAAGGCTCCAGTCCGTTTTCAGCAGCTATGCCGCTAACCAGAATATTGGTTGATGTACCAATAAGTGTACATACCCCTCCAAACATGGATGCGAAAGACAACGGCATAAGCATTCTGCCTAAACTGTGCCCCGACTTTGCAGCTGCACCGGCAAGAATGGGTATAAAAATAGCTACAACAGGAGTGTTATTGATAAAAGCAGATATAGTGCCAACAACAATCATTGTAGCCACTATGGCAATCCAGAAATTAAACTGAAAAAGTTCTGCCAGTTTGTTTCCAATCCCTACAACAGCCCCGGATTTAAACAAAGCAGCACTTAAGATAAACATGGCTGCCACGGTTATGGTTGCAGAATTGCTAAACCCCGAAACACCTTCTGTTGGACTGATCACTCCTGATACTATAAGCGTGACCATAATAATAAGTGCCACTATATCTACTGAGAAATACTCCGTGGCAAACATCGTAATTGCCAGAACCAATACTACAAGTACAATAATGATTTCGATTGTAAACATAGCTCTCCCGGGGTTTTGCTAAATATATAAAAATAAGCAAAAAAAAAGACGACTGTAAAGATATACGAAATCTTACAATCGTCAGTTTTAAAAAAGTATGGTAAAAAAAGAAGCCTATTGCTTCTCAAATTGCAGTAAATGCAATACAGTATTTCCGGAAATGGTTTTTATGAGAAAATAAACTCTGTATGCATCTCCGTTGCTGGTTCTGTAGTTTCCGATTACATACAAGGAACCATCGCGTGACGGACCCTGATGTTGAACAGAAAAAGAAGCCGGTGCATTTCTTGTAAAGAAATTACGAACAATTAACTCAGCCTGGTTGCGACTGAATGTGCCTTCATTTCCCGGAAATTTGAGATCTACGTTGGAACCAAAATGCTTTGCCACATCCCGGGCATTTCCGCTGCGAATTGCCGAAGAAACCTCATTGGATACATCAGCAGGAGGCTTTGTGGTAAACCCGTAAACATCTGCAGCAAAAACAAAAAGTGCAAGTATAAAAATTATAAAACCCGTTCTTTTCATTATCGTTGTTATTTAATGTGTGAATGGATGAAAACACCATCCACTTCCTGATATCAAAAACCCGGCCACAAAAAATTTCGACCAGTGATTTGTCAATTTTCTCAAAAATATTTTCGAGCTATTATTTCAGAGTATAAAGTTAATGTTTTTTAAAGTACTGAAATTGGGTAATTTTGCCTGTTTGGAGAAACAAAGGTTTACCTGCAATTTCATACAAATATCATGCACCAGGAAATTAAATCTTATCAATGAAAATTACACTTCTTACCATAGGTAAAACAGACCGGAAGTACATCAGGGAAGGTATTTCTGTTTATGAGAAAAGACTCAGTCACTACATCAATTTTGAGATCGTTGAAATACCGGCATTGAAGAAAGTTTCATCCATGCCCGTGGAAATTATCAAACAAAAAGAATCAGAACTATTAACCCGTTATCTGGACAAAGCAGACTCCATAATACTTCTGGATGAAAGTGGAAAAGCATTAAGTTCTGAAGAATTTGCCGGTTTTCTGCAAAAAAAAATGAATTCGGGTATTCGCGAAATGGTTTTTGTTGTTGGTGGTGCATGGGGGTTTCATGAAAATCTTTACAAAAAGGCCAACCACACCATCTCATTATCAAAAATGACTTTTTCTCATCAAATGATACGATTGTTTTTTGCCGAACAGATTTACAGAGCTTTTACCATCTTAAAGGGTGAATCCTACCACAATGAATAGTTTTCAACAATGCATTGTGGAAAACTATTTATGACGTCACCTGGCATGAATATAATTATTTGACCACCTTTGCATTGCGCTGGAGAACCGGACTCTTTTTATTGAACATACGGTTGCAAATGGCAAAAACACGTGTTTTACGTAAAACTTTCCCGTCAAAATTTGCGTTCTTTACTAAAAAAAAACCAATGCCACTAACAACCTAATATTATTATATTGATATGCTAAATAAACTATATCAAAGAGTTGCCATTGAAATTTCCTTTTTACGGAACAAGAATACCCCGCCCTATTTTATTGATCCTTTAGTCAGAAGTCTGAGTAAAAAATATGATGACATTGATATTTATCTTGATTTTTTAATTTCGACCCGCAAAAAGCTCAGTGTGCCCACGCAGGTGCCTTTTAACCTATGGGAAAAAATAAGATTTGGGAGTAATTATAAAACGATTGAGAGAAAACTATTAAGTCCTTTAGCTGAATATTCCGGAAATGGATTGCTAAAAACTGATATACTCTTATATGATTACACTTATCGTGGTTTCCCCTCACGGATAGAATTTCATTTTTACGAAAACAAACTATTTTACATTGAATGTAATCTGGGCGATTTGGCTTCCCGGGATCGGATCGAACTTCTGGAAGAGATCAAGGGACTTTATAATATAATTGAATTGGAAACAGAATTACAAAAAATATCTGACCCTGCAGGAAATGTACTATCTGTTGAAAACGGAACTGAATTAAAAATTTTTCTGGCTCAAACCGGTAATCCATTTTTTACCGAGATTTCAAACATTGAAATTTTTTACAATAAAAAACAATCTTCAGATAAAGGGGGAAAAGCTATTTACCAGCCAACCAGCCAAAACAAAGTTTTTGAAGATATTAAAAAAACAGGCTGAGATGGATTTGAATAAAAAAACCGGATGAATATGCATCCGGTTTTTTTTTGCATTATCCGTACACTCAATTATCAATTTCCTTTGTACAGGCTATTGACGCGATGGTTCCATCTCCCACAGCTGTAGTTATCTGACGGTATTTTTTGCTGATAACATCACCTACGGCATAAACGCCGGGAATACTGGTACGCATCTCATCATCAACCTTTATGTAGCCCCAATCATCGGTTTCTAAAGGATCCTTAATGATATCGGTGTTGGGTTTCATTCCAACAAAAACAAACACCCCTTCGGTTTCCAGATCTTTAACTTCTTTGGTTTTCAAATCTTCAACCTTAACCAGCATCCTTCCTGACTCAGTTCTGTAAAAGCCTCGCGGCTCATGCTCAAGTAATACGCTGATCTTAGGATCAGCATAGCAACGCTCCTGGGCTGTTTTGTTGGCTGTAAGCATAGGTAGCTGCTGAATCATGGTAATTTTTGAAGCAAACTTTGAAATGAATTCAGATTCTTCCACGGCTGTATTTCCACCGCCAATGATTATAACTTCCTTATCATGAAAATACTTTGCATCGCAGGTTGCACAGTAAGATATTCCCTTACCATAGAGTTCTCTTTCGCCTTCAATATTAAGATAACGGGGCGAGGCTCCTGTTGAAATGATTATCTTTTTTGCTTTAATGGTTTCAAATCCGTCAATAACTACTTCTTTATTTACAAGATCTACACTATTAACATCAACCGCAACCTTAAACTTTACTCCTGCTGCTTTTGACTGTTCCGACATGTAATGCGACAACATATACCCTTGCTGTGGCTCAATAAAACCCGGATAATTGGATACCTGGTGGGTTGTGGATACCTGCCCGCCCGGCAGTGCCTGATCAATAATTATTGTATCTATTTTGGCCTGCGCCAGGTAAATACCGGCAGCCATACCTCCGGGTCCGCCGCCCAGTACAATAACATCGGCGTGTGTTACAACGGGTTTTATTTCCGACTTGATTTTTTTTACTTTCTCTTCGGGTAGCATAGCATCAAGATTACGCACGATATCTGCTTTTTTTATTCCTCCGATAAGCATATCGCCTGTTTGCTGTCCCTTTTTATAAAATAATAAAGTGGGTGAAGATTTTACACCCAGTTTTTCGGCCAGCTCGCGGTTACCCTGCCTGAATATTTTTACAAAACGAACATCCTTGCCATAAGCATCGGCCAGACTCTCAAATTTTGGAGCCAGGGCTTCACAGGGTGGACACTCGGTTGAATAAAAGTCTAAAACCAGGTTTTCATGCTGGTGAAGTTCCTTTTCAAAATCCTCTTGTTTAATTTCCTTTAACATAGTACTGTTTTTTATTGGCCGGTTACATTTTCGCCGGCGCTTATAAATCATTGAATATATTTAAATTACTTTTTTAAATACAATGTATATTAATATTTATATATTTGCGTTTATCAAATCTTTTGCCATAGTTTTTATCAGTCATTTTGTCATAAAACAAAAGTAAAAATGAACAAGCTGAAAAATCACACGTTGATAAACTTTTGTAAAATATTTTGAAATAACCGATAACAATTTCTGATAAAGGAAAATCTTTTCATGATTTTCCGAATTTGTTTTGTAAATTTAAATTTCAATTAAGAAGTCGAAACCAAAAGGACAAACTATGATTAAAAAAGTACTCGTGGCCAACCGCGGCGAGATTGCTGTGCGAATTATGCGGTCGTGCCGCGAGATGGGTATCCGTACCATTGCGGTTTATTCTGATGCCGACCGTAAAGCCATGCATGTCTTATATGCTGATGAAGCGTATCATATTGGCGCATCTCCCTCTTCCGAATCCTACCTGAATATGGAAAAGATCCTGGAAGTAGCCCAAACAAGCAAAGCCGATGCCATACATCCCGGTTATGGATTTTTATCAGAAAACGCTGTTTTTTCTGAAAAATGCCAGAAAACCGGGATTAAATTTATAGGGCCGGGGCCATTTGCCATCTCTCAAATGGGTGACAAAATTACAGCACGGAAAACCATGATGGCAGCTGGTGTGCCTGTGGTGCCCGGAACAGAAGCGGCCATTACTTCCGAAGCCGAAGCCATAAAAACCATCAAGGAAATTGGCTTACCTGTTATGATAAAGGCATCAGCCGGTGGAGGAGGAAAAGGCATGCGCCTTGTGAAAAAAGAATCGGACATTAAAAGCTCCATACGTGCAGCCCGCTCAGAAGCCAAATCAGCTTTTGGCGATGATGCGGTATATATTGAGAAATATATCGAATCGCCTCATCACATTGAGTTTCAGGTGCTGGCCGATCAATATGGAAATGTCATTCACCTCTTTGAACGGGAATGTTCAGTACAGCGCCGCCACCAGAAGATCATAGAAGAAACCCCCTCTCCTATCCTTACCCCAAAGATTCGTGAAGAAATGGGCAAAGCTGCTGTGGCAGCTGCAAAAGCAGCAAATTACGAAGGAGCCGGAACCATAGAATTTATTGTTGACAATAACCTCAACTACTATTTCCTTGAAATGAACACCCGTTTGCAGGTTGAACACCCCATTACCGAAAGGGTTGTGGGAGTCGACCTGGTTAAGGAACAAATACGAATTGCGTCCGGAGAAAAACTTTCTTACAAACAAAATGATCTGAAGCAAAACGGACATGCCATCGAATGCAGGGTGTATGCCGAAGATGCAGCCAATAATTTCATGCCGGCACCTGGAAAAGTTACCCATATCACCATTCCTTACGGCGTTGGCGTTAGGGTTGATGGTTATGTTTACGAAGGTTTTGATATACCCATTTACTACGACCCCCTCATAGCCAAGCTAATTGTGTGGGGCCGCGATCGTAAAGATGCCATTGAGCGGACCATTCGCGCACTGCAGGAATTCAAAATTGCCGGTGTAAGAAATTCTCTGAACTTTCTGGAAAATATCATGACTGCTCCCGACTTTATAAAAGGGAATTATACCACCCACTTCATAGATGAAAACATGGATCATCTTATGAAAAAGGATCAGGGCTGTCAGGATGATTGTGAAGATATGGTAATCATTGCTTCTTTCCTCGAGTATATTTACAGAATACGTAAAGCATCCCCCAAAGAAATGACTGCGCTGAAAAACAACTGGAAAGATTATAGCAGGATCAGAAGTGTTCTAAAACTTTAATTGAAAACCTATGTCATACGAAGTAAAAATTAACAACCGGACAGCAAAGGTAGAACTGCTGCAATGGGATGGTACTTTTGTGAATATAAAAGTTGATGATAAGGAATATAAGCTGGATTTTGAGAAAGTGAATCAGGGCATATTTTCCATTATACACAACAACAACTCTTATAATATAGAGCTCATTCCCGGAGAGAATGTTAAGCAATACACCATCAATACATCTAAAAATACTTACGAAACTGAGATCATCGATGCAGAATCGAAATACCGTGCAGCCAGGCTAAAAGGCAGCGAAGAAGATGCGGAAAATACTGTTATAGCGCCAATCCCCGGTAAAGTGGTAAAAATTCCGGTAAATGTGGGTGATACCGTAGAAGCCGGTCAAACGCTGGTAATTTTTTCTGCCATGAAGATGGAAAGCGAGTTCAAAGCTAAAAAGGACGGAGTGGTCAAAGAGATCCGGGTTAAAGAAGGAGATACTGTGGAGGCTAAGAAGGTGATGGTGGTGGTTGAGTAGTTTACCGCAGAGACGCGGAGACGCGGAGTTGCGCAGAGAATATTTGAGTTATGAAAAGAGAAGAATATAATGTATTAGGCGGAGAGATATTAGATGCTTCTATTGTTGTTCACAAGGAAATGGGGCCGGGATTAATGGAATCTGTTTATCATCAATGTCTTTTTAGAGAATTGAATTCCAGAGATATAATTTGTAAAAGTGAAGTATTTCTGCCATTACATTATAAAGGTGAAAAACTTGATAAGACCTTTAGGATTGACCTTCTGGTGGAAGGGGAGATAATTATCGAGCTTAAAGCTGTTGAAGCTATTTTGCCGGTTCATGAAGCTCAGATTATTTCATACCTTAAACTGGCAAATAAGAAACTGGGATATCTCATTAATTTCAACACTCCACTATTAAAAGATGGATTTAAAAGATTTGTAAATAACTTTTAATCGAAGACCAGAAACGAGGGTAATTTAAAATAAACTCCGCGTCTCTGTGTCTCAGCAGTAAAAATTTGGAAAATGGATACAAAACAAAAAATCGACAAACTCACCCAAATGCACCAGGCCGCTGAACTGGGTGGCGGCCAGGACAAAATTGACAAGATTCATGCATCAGGAAGGAAAACAGCCCGTGAACGCATAAACCAATTGCTGGACCCTGAAACTTTTGTGGAAGTTGACAAATTTGTTGCCAACAGCAATCAGGATTTTGAAATGGAAAAAATTCCCGGTGATGGAATCGTAACCGGCTACGGAAAGATTGACGGCAGACTTGTTTATGTTTTCGCACAGGATTTCACTGTTTTCGGAGGTTCGCTTAGCCGTGCCAATGCCAACAAAGTTATCAAGATCATGGACCTTGCCGTAAAAATGGGTGCTCCTTTGATCGGGTTGAACGACAGTGGCGGTGCCCGCATCCAGGAGGGTGTTGAAAGTCTGGCCGGGTATGGCGACATCTTTATGCGCAATGTGCGTGCCAGCGGGGTTGTACCACAAATCAGTGCTATTCTGGGCCCCTGTGCCGGCGGTGCAGTTTATTCTCCGGCAATTACAGATTTTATCTTCATGACCCGCAAAACCAGCTATATGTTTGTTACCGGTCCGGATGTTATTAAAACTGTTACCCATGAAGATGTAACCAAAGAAGAATTGGGCGGTGCCATGACTCACAACTCAAAAAGCGGAGTAGCGCATTTTACGGCAGACGACGATGATCAGGCCATGATGATGATTCGCGAGCTTATGAGTTTTCTTCCCTCCAACAATATGGAAGACCCACCGGTAAAGCCATGCACCGATTCACCCCACAGAGAAGAGATCAAACTTCGCGAACTCATTCCCGGTGATCCCAACAAACCCTACGACATGATGGAGATCATCACCGCTGTGGCTGACGATTTCGATTTCTTTGAAGTTCAACCCCATTATGCGCAGAATATCATTACCGGTTTTGCCCGTCTTAACGGCAAGCCGGTGGGTATTGTGGCCAATCAGCCTGCCATGCTGGCCGGTGTGCTCGATATAGATGCATCGCTCAAAGGAGCACGTTTTGTGAGATTTTGCGATGCATTTAACATTCCCATTATCACATTCTGCGATGTGCCGGGATTTCTGCCGGGCGTGGGTCAGGAACTGGGTGGTATTATCAAACATGGTGCAAAACTGCTTTATGCCTATGCTGAAGCTACGGTTCCGAAAATTACTGTAATTACCCGCAAGTCATACGGAGGAGCTTACGTGGTTATGGCCAGCAAACACCTGGGTGCCGATGTAAATTACGCCTATCCCACTGCCGAAATTGCAGTTATGGGCCCCGATGGAGCTGTAAATATTCTTTACCGCAACAAACTCAATGATGAAGACAAGGCCAAAGCCACAGAAGAATATCGTGAGAAGTTCTGCTCACCATACAAGGCTGCGGAGTCAGGACATATTGATGAGATCATCTATCCAAGACAAACCCGCCTGAAACTTATCCAGGCCCTTGAAATGACCGAAAATAAGCGGGAAGTAACGCCGGCTAAGAAGCATGGGAATATACCTTTGTAGGCTTAGTTAAGCTTTTCCCGGCCTATTCCCCCTTTGAAGGGGGTTAGGTGGATGTCTTCTTGATGAATAACAAAGTAAGAAAATAAGAAAGTGAGAAAGTAAGGTTTTATCTTCGCTGAACTCGGCTTCGCCTCGGTTCGTGCTTAGGATTTCAATATTTAACCGTTGATAAAAAATAATTCCTAAATTTGCATTCTCAACTTCGGGACGTTAGCTCAGTTGGTTTAGAGCGCATGCTTGACAGGCATGAGGTCACTGGTTCGATTCCAGTACGTCCCACTAAAACACTCCCCTTAAGTTATTCTCTATTCAGAATTTCTCATATTCATTTAAAGCCTCTATCCGGTTTTTCACATGAAGTTTTTTATAGATATTTTTCAGATGG